>CAKUOV010000010.1 GCA_934670115.1 uncultured Eggerthellaceae bacterium | reverse complement strand
CTTTCTCGTCGTCTCGTTGCATTCTAAGGGATTCGGATTCCTCTAGCATGCGTGTCCGAGAAAACGATACAGGTCAGGTCTACCTCTCGCAGCTGTGCGCGGCCAAGGGCCTCGTCCTCAGGAAGGACCTCGGTACGCAAGAGGACCGCTACGCAATAACGACGGCAAACGGCGAGAAGGTCGTCGTGATGGCCAGCGTGAACTCCGTCTCCCAGATGACCAACTCGGCCACGTGGTTTGACAGGGCTTGCGTAGGCGAAAACCCGAAAATCGACTGGACGGTCTTTCTCTGCTACGACATCGACGAGTACAACAGCGACATCACGAAGTTTCACGAGGGCGACTGGGCGATGCTGCGCGAGAGTTTACGGAATGGAAGGAAAACAGGGTATGTTTGAGTAAAGAAATCTCAGGTAGATAGCGGTTTTCTTGTATTTTAGATTCGGATTCCGAGCTCGCTGCTGGGCAATCGGTGGGCAAATTTGAGGCATGGGTGAACGCAAAACGGCCTCCAGAAAGCCCCGAAAACCCCGATTGAGGGCTCATTTTCGAGATTTGAATTAGTTGTGAAGGAGTGGGGCCTTATGCAAGACAAGACCAAAACGACGAGCCTCGAGAAGGACGAGGAAGGAAGATATTTCGTCAAGAGCGGCAATCTGACTGTGCATGTCTCCTTCGCCGGGAAGGTGACCCTGGAAGACACAGTTGCGCATTACCTGGCCATGAGGGAGAACTACCGCGAGGCGATGATCGGCTTGGAAGACAGCGATACGGAGCCCAAGCGCGGCTAGCTACCAGCTGCACCTTGCAATCGGCGCGCCGCACTTCGAGCAACGTCCCTCGATGACGAACCCCATGGGGTCGTCGCGCAGGCTGAAGCCCGGGGCGAAGGACGCCTCATGGCAGTTGGGGCACCATGCGTTGCCGAGAAGGATCTCCTTGACGCGGTCCGGCGTGTCGGACCACTTCCTGGCCGCGGCGAAGTCGATGATCGCCGGGTTGCGCTCCTCGCCCATGCCCTACCCCAAGCTCTCTTCGTCGACCTTGGGAAAAGGGTCGCACGCATCGGTCACGATCCATGATAGGCTGAAGCCCTGGACGCAGGAGAGCATCTCGACGAACTCGTCGCCGGTGAACTTGTAGCCGTCGGCGACCAGGCAGGTCCCGCCTGTCTCCTCGTCCCACTCGACCCTGGCAAGGCCGCTTTCACACGCGGTCATGACGGTGTTGCCGCGCCGGACACAGCCGGACCAGCACTCGTAATCCGGAACCAGCCTCATGTTCAGGGACCTCTTCGATGCCGCCTGCTGAGCCTTCCGCCACAGCGCGTCGACGGCCTCGGCCCGGTCGCCGTCCAAAGGCTCCAATACTTGCACCTGCAAACCCACGTACCCAAGCTCTGCCCGAGGATCGCCATCAGGCACCACCTCAGTAGCCGTATAGCCGATGCCCACGGCATGGACCATCCTTTCCACGGCGAACTCTACGGCCCTGCCATCGCGATCGATCGCGACGATGGTGGCACGGGGCTCTCCCGCATGCGGAAGGCCGGCCGCGTCCTCGGCCCACATGTTGTAGCAGGCGGCGCAGTACGGCGTGCCGTCCAGCCACACCCTGGGCTCCTTGCCGCATTTGAAGCACCTATCCATATGGAATCTCCCTCGCATCGGTCAACCAGCTGAATTCGGATACGTTGACGTAGATGAAGTCAGCATAAACGAAGATGGCGGTCCAGCGCGATTTCGCCGAAATCGCGAAATATCATGCCTTTGAAAAGCCTTGGTCTACGAAGACGAGACCTCCGAGTTCCTCAAAGACGAATTGTCCCCAAGATGAATGCTATGGTCATCGTAAATATTGACAATCATCTTCTCCGCAAAATCACGTCGCTCCTCATCCGTCTTTTACGATGGGTCAATGTCAAGCTCGTCCAGGCTGCCGTACTCCCTCTCAAGCAGAAGCAGCATGTCCAACAGCCTGCTCTCGACCTCATCCAGAACGTTCTTCAGGGTATGAGAGGATATCTCGACCCTTGCCGAAGTGATATTCATGAACGGGTCGTGGTTAAAGTGGGCTATTGCCGGAAAGCAATCGGCGGGAACCGCCTTGCCGATGCCCTCGTCATTCTCTTCCGCGCTGGCCAGAAGATGCTGAATGGAGGACACGCTGTCGGTGAAACGGATCTCCAGAAGGTCCTTTCTCACGTCCTCGGGCATATCACCCAACGGGAGAGCCACGTTTTTCCATTGAGCGTTCGATGCGCTCGACCCCTTGAAATACGAGCCCCTGAGCTGTCCTGAGGTGACCCTGTACGAAGGTAGCTTGGCATCATCCGGATATCCCGCTAACTCCGAATTAATCCAGCCAGATATCTCCTCGTTACCTATGTCGTAAACGAGGATCTTCGCGCGCTTGAGCGCCGTTTTCAGATCGACCGTGCCATTAGCAAGCTCTTTGATTATTGTGCTTTTCGCCATCAGAACAACCCCTCCAAGAACGCGATGGCGTCCTTCCAAAACGAGAACATAAGGACGAGACCGACGAGCAGAGACAGGACGACCGTGCAAGCAACAGGATGCTTCTCGTAAAATCCCTTCTTGTCGCCACCGTTGGTTTAAGCGATGGAGGATCCGATTGAAGAATTCTTTACATGGGCTCCGGCACCGATGGTTACGCTGTGGTCGTCATAGTGGTTGACAACGGTTGTTCCGGTTGGGGCGGTTGCCATTTCGTCGTATACGACGAAATGGCACGACCTGTTGCCAGCCCAAAATACCTTGATTAGGCCCTCGTCTTTCAATGCACGGAACAGGAAGCGCAAACGAACATCCTCGTCGAAGCCAATTCCCTCGAACAAATTCGCAGCTGCTTCAGCTGGATTATCGGAACTCCTCAAGTGATCGTAGAGATCGTTTGGCGTAGATGGGATGGCGGGCTCACGCATAGTAACCTCCCTGCCCTATCTCATCTTCGAGACCTCGGCGATCCTGCCCACCAGCGTGTCCACGTAGGTGACAGGCCGTCCGAACACCGGGTTCTCACCGTCTGAGGAAAGCTCGTCTCGCCTAGCCGCCGCAGCCGCCGAGGGCGCACCCGTCTGGTACAGCTCCCACAGCTGGTCGCACGGCAGGACGGGCTTCTCGTATCCGGGGATGCGGCCTCTCTTCTTGAGCTCCGCCTCCGCCTCGTCGGGGGTGTAGACCTTAGCACCGGGAGCGAAATGCAGCAGGGGCCAGTACTCAAAGCACGGGCTGGAGTTCGCAGTGTTGATTTTCTTGGAGGCTGCCTTCTGGAGAACATCGCGATAGCAGCGCCTCTTCTCTTCGACCTCGGTTTCAGCGTCGATCAGGATCCATGCCTGGACGTCAAGCCCTTTCGCCCGGTGCCTTTTGGCCTCCCGGACGGCGCACTCCATCACGCCGTTGGGGTCGGGTTTGTCGGACTTGAAGGGAATCATCCAGCTGGCTCGGAACCTGCTCTTCAGGTCCCTGAAGTAGTTGTACTCGGTCTCGCCTTCGCACACGATCAGCAGCGTCGGCTTTGCGCTCCTGCCGCCTTCGGCGCGACCGCGGTTCTGACGCTTTGCTGCCAAGCTACAGCACCTCCTCGATGAATGGGACGGCACCATAGGCTCCGTAGAGGTACCTGTTCAGGATGTTATCGTCCTTTCGCGGGGAGTAGGCGGACAGCGGGTAGAGCTCGCTGGCGCCCTCCTGGCTTCTCTTCTCGACGAACCAGAACTGGTCGCGGCGCATGAAGTCCCCGTCCATGATGGACAGGTCGTGGGTGGTGAAGATGAGCTGCGCGTTCTTGGAGTTGAGCTGCCTGTCGAAGAACAGCGAGACCAGGTTCCTCAGCAGGATCGGGTGCAGGCTGCGCTCGACCTCATCGATGACGAGGGTCTTGCCCTCGGCGATGGCGTCAAGGAAGTCTGCGGCCAGGTTGAGCATGGTCACGGTGCCGAGTGACTCGTCCTCGAAGCCGAATCCGACCCTCCGGCCCGCGATCACGTGCTGGAACTGGAATGTGATCTTCTTGTCGGAGGGCTTGATCTCCTCGATGTCCTTGCCGGTGAGCGCCTCGAAGATCGCCTTGACCTTGTCGGTCGCCACCCTCTGGGTCTCGCGCTCCTCATCGGTGAGGTCGCTCACCGCAAGCTGCGCGCCCGTGATTCCGAGGTCTGCGGACTTGACGGCTGCGACCGCCTTGGAGAAGCCGTCCTCCCCAAGGTCCTTCAGCTTCTCCAGCAGGATGCCGTAGTCCACGGGCTGGGCGTGGTCGTAGACCCTAAGGCCGTCCACAAACCAGTCGAAGACTGTGGCGCAGTCAACGATGCCGAACTTCGAGAGAAGCTCGATCACCAAACCGTTGTCGGTGAAGCCCTTGAGCCTGGAGGATATGCCGGAATAGGTGGAGCCCTGCTTAACCTCGTATGCCCCGTCGTCGGAGAGGTAGCGCTCGAACACGAGCTTTTCGCTCTTCGGCTGGGACCTCAGCGTCTCGCGGATAACGCCCCTGTCGTCGATGACGAACTCGTAGTTGAAGCGCGTATCCCCGAGCAGGACGGAGAACGCGAACAGGGACGGCTCGCCGGCGTTGTAGACGAAGGACTCCCTGGCGCCGCCGCGTCCCAGCGGGACCTGGCCGAGGACGATGCCCCTTGCAAAGTCCATGGCCCTCAAAAGGTTCGTCTTGCCCGACGCGTTGGCCCCGTAGATGGCCGCGGCGCTCAGGACGCCCGAGGCGTTGGTGCCTGCGGGCCTTACGGGCGCCATGTTGTCAGGATGCTCCTTGTAAGCATTGACCGGGAGCATGCTGAGGCAGGCTTCGTCCTTGAACGAGCGGAAGTTGCTGCATTTGAACTCGATTAGCATGGCGACCCTTTCTAAATGAATATTTTATTATATTACGCCTTTTATTGTAGGGTTTCCACAATTTTTTATGTTTTCTAGTGACTTTGGACTTCAAAGGCGCGATTTTACGATACTCAACACAACTCCGCCACTGGCTGTGAACCATAACTGAGGGGTGTCAAGATTTCAGACACTTAAAGCTCAGGAAATTACGCCGCCTTCATCACCTCCCCACAATTGTCCGATGACCTCGCGAAGAACTCGCCCATCAGCTCCGCAGGCTTGCGCCAGCCGACGCTCGAATGCGGGCGCATTCTGTTGTAGAAGGACTCTATGTACCAGATTACGGCTGTCTTTGCCCGCGCCCTGGTCTTGAACGAGAACCTCGAATACCATTCGTTTTTCAGCGATCCGAAAAAAGATTCGGCGACTGCGTTGTCATGGCAGCTGCCGGTCCTGCCAACGGAGAGCCGAACGCCGTGCGCCTTTGCCCAGCGGGCAAGGATCTTGCTTGCGTACTGAGAGCCGCGGATGCCCTTCTAAGTGTCAAGAGCAATTCACGAGCTCGCGCTGCTTCTTTATGGCGTAGTAAACCTCGCGCGCGATGTAGCGCTTCAGGCACCTGATGGCCTCCATCTTGGTGTGGCCCTCGGCCATCTTCTTGGCGACATACTCCTTTGTCCGCTCGTCGGTCCTGAGTCGGCCTATGGCGATGATGTGGATGGCGGAGTTGGCCTGCCTGTCGCCGCCGCGGTTCAGCCTGTGCCGGTACGTCATGAATCTGAATCTGCCCCAGTTCCGTTGACACTTTGATTTCCGTTCTGCACCATATACGCAGACGGAGGAAAGCGAGGAAACATGGCAAACGCGTCACCGAAGTACACGGCCGAGTTCAAGGCCAAGGCGGTCGAGCTCTACAGGTCGGCGGGGCCCGACGCCACATACGCATCGGTCGCCAGGGGGCTGGGCTGCGACCCCGGGTCCCTGTCCCATTGGGTCAAGCTGGCATCGAACGAGGGCCCCGGCGACCCCGAGACGAACCCGTTCCAGATGCAGGAGGAGAACCGCAGGCTCAAGCGGGAGCTGGCAAGGCTCAAGGAGGAGAACGAGATACTTTTAAAAGCAAGCGCCTTCTTCGCGAGCAAGCAGCTGTGAAGAAGGCCCAGTTCGCGTTCATAAGCCTCCACCTGGGCGAATACAGGGTGTCCGCCATGTGCCGGGCGCTGGGCGTCACCAGGCAGGGCTACTACCAATGGTCGTCGCGCCCCGAATCGGCCCACGACCTGCGAGACCTCGAGCTCGCGCGCATGATCGGCGACGAATACGAGGCCAGCCTGGGGATATACGGCGCGCCGAAGGTGTTCGCGAAGCTCGCCCGGAAGGGCGTGCGCACGTCCCGCAAGCGCGTGGCCCGCATCATGCGCGAGTACGGCTGGAGGGGCACGACCCGCGCCTGCGCGAGGCGCCCCGACGGCCGCGAGAGGCGCGCATCCAGGAGGGATTCCCATGACGACCTGGTCAAACGCGACTTCAGCGCGGACGGACCGAACCAAGCCTGGTTCGCCGACATCACCTACGTGCGCACCCACCAGGGCTGGCTCTACCTGGCCGTGGTGATGGACGTCTGGTCGCGCATGGTGGTGGGATGGTCCATGGGGCCCAAGATAACCGCCGAGCTGGCAGACGACGCCCTGAAGATGGCCATCGCCCGAAGGCGCCCCGAGCCGGGCTGCATACACCATTCCGACCACGGCGCCCAGTACGTCAGCCTCCTTCTCGGCAAGACGATGAGGGATGCCGGCATCAGGCCGTCGATGGGGTCCGTGTCGTCGCCCTGGGACAACGCCGTCACCGAATCGCTCATGGGCGTCATCAAATCCGAGTGCGTGCACGCCCGCACCTACGACAGCCGCGAGCAGGCGGCGCTCTCCCTGTTCGAGTACATCGAGGCCTTCTACAACAGGATCCGCATCCATTCGGCGTTGGATTGGCTCAGCCCCGCCGAGTTCGAAGAAAGGCATGCAAGAGAAAACCGTCCGGAGGCGGCATAGAACCTGTCAACGAAAACGGGGCAGATTCATTCGCGCTCACGGTCGAAGCCGGCGTGTTCTCCCGCTTCGATTCGGCGCGCGCCTTCGCGAGCTGGCTTGGGCTTGTTCCCTCCGAGCACTCGAGCGGAGAGCGCACCTCCCGGGGCGGCATCACCAAAGCCGGCAACTCCCACTTGCGGAAGCTGCTCGTGGAGGCATCCTGGCACTACACCCGCTCCACGAAAGAGCGAAAGCGCTCGCTTTACGATGAGGGCGTTCCCGCTTCCATATCGAACCATGCAGCAGTCGGTGTCAAGCGCCTCGTGGAAAGGCGTCGCCATCTATCTTGCGAGCTGCGCAAGCGACCTGCGGTCGCAAACGTCGCTACGGCGCGCGAGCTGGCTTGCTGGATATGGGCGCTTGGGCGCATGAGCGAAGGAACGCTCGCGTAGGGGAAGCGATGGCAATCCCATAACGGTCATTCCCCGCGGCTTCTTCCATATCGACTGGTCGTTGGATGCAATCCCAGATCCGTTTTTGAGCAGCGAGACGACCGCCATGCTCGCCGAAAGATTCTTCTCGTCAGAAGGTGCGCGCATCCAGCCGTAGCAACGAAATGCGAAGCCAGGACGGCCGACATAGACGGGCGATGACGCGGCGGACCCGCCTGCGGTCCGCGCCAGCCCGAGGCCGTCAACCCGCGAATATTAAACTGCGAATACGAGCGTCGGTTCGATGACGCAACCTGTCGGAAGAAATCATCGGGTGATGATGGAAAGGCCCAAGTCGGGAAAGATTTTCCTGGCTTGGGCCTTCATTGCCTCTTGACAATGTTCTACTCATATTAGACGACTGGTATCCGTTCACGACCGGGAAATAGCCGATGTCCGCAAGGACCCTGCAGCAAGCCCCTTCGTCCTCGATTGTGAGGCCGGAACTTCTGAGCTTCTCCATCTGCTGCTGGTAGGTAAGGAATTCTTTGGGCATCTTCATTCTTCCCGAAAAGTAAAAGGGGAACCCACAGGCTCCCCTCCGGTTCCAGGCATCGAAAGTTTCTGGACCCTAATCACTGTCATAATACTATCCGCAAACTTGCGCCCCGTCAAGGCCCATGCTCCGAGTGCGAGTTAGATTTTTCGGGAACAGAGCCGCATTGAGCTCCTCGTGGGCCGGCCGCGATACGAGCGATTATTAGCTCCCACGAGAACAAGCAATACACTGTACTCTTGTTTGCGCAAGCACACTCACCATGTCTGTGGACGCCCTTTATAGAGTGATTCTGCAATGCGTGAATGGGCATTGTTCTCTTGCAGGGTGATGTTAGAGCCAAGCAAGTTTAGCCAAGTAGGTACCAGCCGAAAATATCCACTACCCGCATGTCAATGTTAACGACCTTCACTCAATCGGTCACATCGCCGCTGGATTGTGCTTCATTGATTACCAGCGTTGATATTGACGAAGGTGCAGGCAAATTAATGCAACAAATCGATTTCGAAAAACAATCATTTCGCTAATCAACTTAGCAACGCCATGCTTTCAGGCAGTGGCTCTGCCGCTGGTCCTCGGGCGGTAGTTGCATGTAATCGCCGTATAGCGCAGTCAGGCATTCATCCCAACAGCTCATGACGGGAAACATATGGCCTTCAAATTCCATGTCTATCGTTTTTTCATATTCATCTTTGGGAAGCGTCCATGTAAGAGCCTCCGTACTGACCAAAAAAGCTACGCGCGCAGCTGCTTCGTACTTTAAACGAGATATTTGGTCGTCAATAACACGTAGCATGCGCTTTCTCGGATTGCCGAGCCTCAAAAAGAAGCCAGCAGTGTTTTTTACAACTCTTTTTAAAAATTTTTCATTTTTATGGTTCACCGTAGCCCACACATTATTTTTTACCGCTCGTTGAATTCTTTTTTGAGCCAAGCGGGATTTCTCGTCGTTAGAAGACACTCCATCCATGGGGAAAATATCAATCCACAACTTTTCCTCAAAAACGCCTTCATATGCTGGTTCCTGAGCGCAAATTGCATCAGTGCAGAATTTTGCAAAGCCATATGCGAAATTGCTGTTTCGGGCATCGAATATATGAAATCCCGCAGGAAGCTCAGACGCAAGAGCCATCAGTCGATCGTAATCGGGTCGAGGCATATTAACATCCACATCATCATCCCAAGGAATGAATCCTTTATGGCGAATGGCACCAAGAAGAGTGCCCGAGTCAAGAGAATAGCGCAAGCCATGCTCTCGGCAAAACGCGTCAAAATGGACAAGCAGATCAAGTTCTTCTTCCTGCAGCTCTTTAAGCGTTAAAACCTCGAGGTTTTTGGAAATTCCATTCACAACATTTCTCCTTATCTGCAATTATGGCAGCTTCTTTTTTTCGACTGCAGGAACGCCTGCAAGTAAACCATTCGGCAAAGAATCATTGACCACAACAGACCCCGCCGCAACAATGCACCCGGGGCCAATCGTCGTGTTGCCGACAATTACAGAATGAGCTCCGATCCAACATCCATCACCAACAAACTGGGAAAAAGTCTCACCCCTCCCAGCGCGTCGATCCGAATTGCCAATCTCGTGTCCACCCGTACAAAACGTGACCTGTGGGCCAATATCGATATTTCTGCCCAGATAAACAGCTCCGTTTCCATCGATCTTCAGATTCTTTCCCAGCCAACAGCCTTCTTCAACAGTAAAATTTGCAACTGAACCAATCTCTAAGGGTCCAACCAATTTGACATTGGCACCAAAGTGCGCCCCGGAAAAATTCATCAGCATGCGCTTTAATCCAAAAAAATGCGTTCCTTTTAAAAAATTATTGATTAAGAACAGTGAGAAAGGTCTAATCAGCTTATTGTTAATACCCATTCTTTACATCTTTCTTTTAAGGCGAGCTAAAGCAGATCCGATCAGATTTCGTTCGTATTGATTAAATGCAAACATATAGCAGAAACAGGCATAAACAAAAACGAACAACAAAGAGACGGCGGCAAAGCCAAGCCAGCCACTAAACGGAAGCCATGCTGAAAACAAACCCACAACAACGAACGAAAAAAATGAAACGACAATCCACCTCGGATAGGTCTTTGCTATAAAGCTACACAGCCTTAAGCCTAGCTTGCGCTTATACAGAACGCACATTCCGCTTGTTCTTATAAAATATGCAACGCAAATTGAAGCGCAAGCTCCTATTGATCCATAACGCGAAGCTAAGATAATACCGAGCAGGATATTAGCAATAGACATAAAGATATAGACGATACCTCTTGCTTTTACCTCTCCAGCCGCAATGATTGCGGTGTTCGCAATCATCAAAGGCAAATCAATTATCGAGGGGACCACAAGAAGTAGGGTGCATGTATATAAAGCCGAATAGTCAGATCCCACCCAACAATCAATAAACCTTGATCCAATAACAGAAAACACAACGACAATTCCCCCAACAACATACAATTGAATTCTTCCAAGTTTTACTGTTAGATCTTGAAGCGTTACCCCTTCTTCGTTTCCAGCAAGAATACGCGAAACTCTTGGCATAAACATGCCATTAAGAGCGTTTGCAACAGCCCAAACGTATCCTTCCAAAGAAGAAGCTAAGCCAAAAAGTGCGATTTCCCATGAATTAGATACGGCCGTCATACTTGTTGGCATTATACTAAAAATAAATCTCTGGCAAAGCTGAACAACCATTGCCCAAAATGAAAAACTAAGGACCTCGCGCGCCATCCCCCTTGAAGTCTTATTAAAGCATGGACGAGCGTTTGTGGTTTTCTTTATAATTATGAATTTGACCACAACAAAAGAAAGACTAACCGCTGCATTTGCGGCAACTAAAGCGTATACGCCCATACCAAGCAAAAGAGCGACAACGATAAAAGCAACAATAGCTACTTTCTGAAGCAGGTTGCAGAGATTCAATGCAACAAACTTCTCATTGGCGGAAAGAATACCGTTAAAAGACAGAAAGGGAAAGGAAATGACACTATAAAGAGAGACAACCACATATAAGATTCTGAAAACTTCGAGCTCTGCGACTGTCAGATTGTTGTAAATTACGTCAATAAAGAAAAAAATCAATAGAAGAATGAGCGCGATACCAGCTGATACCACGAAGTATATTCTATAAGCTATGCCCAAAAAAGAATTGGCTAAGTCCTCTTGTCCTTCTGCGTAGTATTTTGATAAAAAGCGAGACACGGCATCGCCTAAGCCGAAATCAAGCAAGAAGAAATTGATAACCGAGATTGCTAACGTGTAGAGACCATAATTGCTGGCGCCAATTGAATCGATCATCCATGGGGTATATAGAAGCCCCGCGATGGCGTTGAAAACCACCCCTGCATAAGAAAGAACAGCACCTTTTTTTATCTGCGAACTAACCAACAACATCGTCCTTTTTGTGATACCAACCATTTTCAAGCGAGGGAGATAAAGAACAAGGACCTGCCGTAAAGGGGCAGTAGTCTCCAGCTTGTATGGATTCCGCCAACATCACTAGACGATTAGCAGCAATTTTAGCCGACCAAGTAGAATCAATCGTTTTTTTTGCCGCCACGCCAAAATCTTCGATTAAAGAACGGTTGTCAAGTAAATCACATACTTTTTTCGCCAAATCCCCGTCAGACAAATCGTCATATAAAAAACCATTGCATCCATCATTTATAAGAAAAGGAGCCGACCCAATAGACGCACTGGCAACAACGGCGCATCCAGCTCCCATCGCCTCATTTACCGTAACTCCCCACCCTTCCTTGCAAGAGGACGTTGCAAGGAAAACATCAGATTGAAGCATTAGCTTTTTTGTTTCTTCGCCCGACAACATTCCTGGCATATTTACCGTATCCGATAATTTATTGTCATCGATGAATGAAATCATCTTATTGCGTAGAGGTCCATCGCCGGCAACTGTCATTCTAAAGTTGTACCCCTTATCTTTTAGGCTTTTAGCCAGTTCAAGAGGAGCAAACGGTCTTTTCCAATCAACGAATCGCGAAGCCCATAAAATAGAAACAGGCTCGCGACCTGAAAAAACTCGTGACTCGAATGGACCAGAATCAGGAAAATAACCCCAGCGGTAGCACTTGGAAATAGGCCAACCGCATAAGCTCAAATCGCCTGTAGCAAATGCACTTGCGCAAAGAATATACATGTTCTTGCTGCCATATCGAGTAAACCAATTGCGCATCCGAACAGCTTTTGGAGGAAAAAACCTCCAAAGATACCCCTTCTTTAAGGGACGCTCAGTCATTCTAAAGGATAATCCGCCTTTACAAACGCGAGCTCTAACATACTGCTCCTTACCGCCCATGTGTCCAAAAATCACTAGATCATCTTCAATTGCATGCTTTAAGGCTGCGCGCGAAGGCTCTTCTCCCTCATACTCACGGAGTACAAAAGGAAATTCATTATTCATATTTCGACGTCCTGCATTACCCCCTTGTCGAGAGAGTGCAACAAAAGTAAACTCGACGCCATTCATCGATTCCCACGCCTGACACAATGGAAGCTGGTGCTCATTCAAATAATTCGAAAAAAAGGATATCTTCATTCAATCAACCCCGGGCAGCACTTTAATGGGAACTCTCTAGAGACGAAAGGCTTGCTAAAATCAGCCACTCGAACAAAGAGGGAAACGACATAACAGATGTGAGATAAGACTCACCGAGCGATTGGGCTAACAGAAAAATCAAAAAAGCAAAGATCAAATAGCCCTTTTTCGTTTTAGTCCAAGTTGCACCAATCAACATCACACCGTAGGCAATCATTCCAACAATACCAACTCTGTAATAAGCAGACATCCAAAGCATCTCAACGTTTCCGCCAGCAACAGAAGTGATGAGAGAAGCATCTGATGAGCTGGCATAGCCGTAGCCAAAAAAACTCTCCAACGAGCCCAGGTTATTCCATCCAATAATTCTTCCCGTCAGAGTATAATCATCCAACACGGACTGAAACGAGGAAGTAGCAACAAGAATTATCATCAAAATGACAAGTAGGCGCCCTATTGTTTTAGCGTTGCCTGACCGAAACCTGCTTTCCAGAGAAAAGTAAATCGAGATCAAAGCAAAGGATGCGGCACAAGCTTGAGCAGTACGGGAACCCGATAAAGCAATATAGACAACGCACAGCGCAAGGAAGAATAAGACTGTTCTTTTGTTGCGCCTTTCTCTGCAGAATCTGATTCTCGCAATAAGCAACATTGCAAAAACAACAGCTGAAATATGACCTAAAGAATTAGCATTCGAGAAGCATCCCTTCAACCGCGCACGACCAGTTGCTAAATAGAAAGTCATTTGCGAAACGCATTCGGAAAACGAGAGCAGCAGCAACAGCCCAATCAGTAAAGCGCAGGCGACGCCACAATAATAAAACGCCTTATAGGACTGAAAAGAAAAATTGCCCAGCAACGCAAAAAGCGCAACAAGACTAAAGAGTCCAATTGACAGAACGGTCGACGGTTGTACACTTTGAAAGAAGCAATCAACAACAAGAATGTTGAAAGCGACTAAAACTAACGCAAAACGCGACAGATTGATCTTCTCTTTTGCCGCCTTATAAATCAAATACGAAGCCATAATGCCAAGAGCTAAATACTTCAGTCCCGTAATCCATGATCCAAAGAACTCAAAGCAGTCACTTAAAATCATACCGTAAGCAACAACAACAAGAATAGCTATTCCCAAGCGCTCATTTGACTCTAGAGTCGACCATTTTTCAAATCCTACCATGTTAAATGCTCCTTTAGACTATGGAGCAAAGATTCGTACCGCCAATCAACGACCCAATAACGCGAAACTCCAGAAAAGAGCTTTGCCGACTCACAGCAAGCGGTACCTGACCGCACAATAGACGGTGTTCCGCACAGCATCGCTTCCGCAACCGTCATTCCAAAAGTTTCTTCCACGCCGGGATGCACGAACAGATCCGCGGCAGTATAAATCGCTGCTAGCTCTTTGGCAGAGTTCGTCCGTGCAAGACCAATAATATTTTCAGGCAAGCTCTTAATCTGCTTTTTATTTAAGCCCACCAGCACAATTGCATATTTATCCATATCAAGATCGCCCGCAAGACGCACAAAATCGCTCAAGCCTTTGCGCTCAGTCCACGGGCTGGCAACACCCAAAATCATAAATCTATCGCCAATGCCGTAGCGCCCGCGGAAATCGCTCGGTGTTGGTTTGAATACATCTGTATCGATAGTGTTATGCCGTACCTCAACAGGATAATTCTTCAAGAAACTCTCCCCTACCAGGTCAGCAAGCCACTGAGAGGGCGTAATGAGCTTCATGCGCGTTGCCGGCACCAGATTGAACAACCGTTTTTTTTGTTCGAAATTCCAACTGCAAGAACTCGCGGAAAACGTCTTGGGATAAGTTTCCAACTGAGGACAGATTTCGCCCTGCGCGCAATGCGCCATCCATTGATTGCATTTCACGTAGGTAAAATGAGCACAATGCCCCGTAAACGCCCAGCAATCATGCAACGTCCATTCAACAACACAACTGCTCTTTGCAAGCCATTCAAACAGCATCTCAATATTCACGTAATAGCCGTGAATGTTGTGCAAGTGCACCACATCAGGCTTAATCTCATCAAGCCTGTTCAGCAAGCGTTTAGTAGCTCTCTTAGAATGAAAGCCAGCCTTGCCATCCAGGCGTGTTTGAAGAGCGTCAAGATTCACTTCCGTATCGGAAGCGAAACGCATTTCATGATTATTTTCGGGCATACGTCCACGACCCCAGAAAGCAAAGGATTGCTCACCATTGGCAAGCAATTTTCTGTGCTCCTTCATCATTATGCCGCCCGTTGATCCATTGGGCACTGTATTGATGTGTGCGTATACGGTCATTACCCGTTTTTCCTCCACACCATCTTGTCCACCACACCGGTATAGCTCTGAATAAGCTTGACCACCTTCGTGGAAACATTCTCTTCAACATAATCGGGCACAGGAATCCCATTATCGCCCGCAGCGCACATCTCAACCGCAAGATCAACGGCTTGCAGCAAACCATTGCCCTGAATGCCCGCCAACACAAAGCACGCTTTATCCAACGCTTCGGGACGCTCGGTCGAGGTACGAATACATACCGCAGGAAACGGCTTCCCAATGCTCGTGAAAAAGCTGCTTTCCTCGGGCAGCGTCCCTGAGTCGGAAACCACCGCAAAGGCATTCATTTGCAAGCAATTATAGTCATGGAATCCTAAAGGCTCATGCTGAATCACACGCGCATCAAGCTTGAATCCGCTTTCATCCAAACGCTTTTTCGAACGCGGATGGCAGCTGTACAAAATAGGCATATCGTATTTCTCTGCCAGTGCATTTACCGCGTTGAACAGACTTAAGAAGTTTTCTTCCGTATCAATGTTCTCTTCGCGATGCGCGCTGAGCAGAATATAGCGCCCCTTCTCCAAACCAAGCTTTTCGTGTACATTACTTGCCTCGATTTCGGGCAAATTCGCATGAAGCACTTCGGCCATGGGACTGCCCGTGACGTATGTGCGCTCTTTCGGCAGGCCGCAATCGGCAAGATAGCAACGCGCATGTTCGGAATATGCCATGTTCACATCGGAAATAATGTCAACAATGCGACGATTCGTTTCTTCGGGTAGGCATTCGTCTTTGCAGCGATTTCCCGCCTCCATATGGAAAATGGGAATATGCAGGCGTTTTGCGCCAATAACCGATAAGCAGCTGTTCGTGTCACCTAAAACCAAAACGGCATCGGGCTTGATTTCGGCCATAAGATCATAGCTTGAAGCAATGATGTTGCCCATGGTTTGTCCCAGGCCTTCGCCTACGCAGTTCAGGTAAACCTCAGGATCATCCAACTTCAAATCCTTGAAAAACACGCCATTCAAGTTGTAATCGTAGTTTTGTCCGGTATGCGCAAGAATCGTATCGAAGTATTTGCGACACTTCTTAATGACCTCGCTCAAGCGAATAATCTCGGGACGCGTGCCCACAATAATCAAAAGCTTTAGGCGGCCGTCGTCGACAAATTTAATATCGGGACTTTCATTCATATTCATTCGTTCCTCGCCAGTTGGCTACCAGTAGCACGCAGACTCCACAGCGGCGGCGTTTTTCGGCTTCTCGCAGTCGCTCGGCCTTGTCCAGGCATCGTTGTACCATTGGATGATTTCTTTGTTTTGATCCCAGCGCGAGCCTTTAATTCCAAACAAGATTTGTGTAGCGCCTCCAAGATGTATCGCTATCTTCCCCATATCCTTTACTTTTGCCGAAAGAGGGAATCCATAGGCACCACATCCAATAATTGCAACGTCGAAATCGATAACAGAAATCTGCGCTTCCATCCACTTCAATGCATCGAACCAGTCATTAAAACGATTGTCGATTTCGCCAGCTATGGTCTGAACGGCCTTAAGAGTAACGAGATCGAACTCGGGAAGAATGTCGGTACCAGAGAATATTTGGACCCTTTTATGATATTGTTTCTCTATTGTTTCAGCAAACGGATGAATGACCAGAACCTTCTTGCCTTTAAGCTCCCTGCTCCAAGGTCTCTCAGGATAGTAGTATGGCTCAAGATTTCCCAAAGAAGTATAACGAGCGGTCGGATTTACATCCATATGTTCGATGGCATAAGGCTGTAAAATCGAATCCCACACACCTAACCAGTCGAGTTTAGTAGCCGCCTCATTCATGAGCTCATAAAATTTCATTAGAGATTCTGCTTCAGCAGGGAAAAAACCTGCCTGCTGTCTCATTCTTTTACGCGTTCTGGCGCTAAAATTCTTATTCAATCCATGCTTGATAGCAATTGCCTCTGCACGGGCTCTAATTTCATTGCCACCAAAACGGGCAATCATAGAGCCTCCCACTGAATTAGAAAGAATTGTGGCAAGAGCATCGTTAAAAGCAGCTCTATCAACTCTATCGACCCGAACGCTCTTTACAGGGCGATTCGCTGCTCTACTAAAATAGTAAGTGAGCTTCTCGCTCGCAACATCCGCAGAAACAATAGCGCGGTCCAGAAAAGTCGACCCTATCTTAGCCACTATACCTCCTCATAATACGTATCGGGATGCGCCGGGTCAAAAACCTCGTTGCAAGTCATAACGGTAACAAGATCCTCGGTATCGCTCAGGTTAATAATGTTGTGCGTCCAGCCAGGAATCATATGCACGGCTTCAATCTTATCACCAGACACTTCGAACTCCACCATCTCGCTCGTATTGATGTTGCGCTCCTGGATAAGACCATGACCTTTGACCACAATGAACAGCTCCCATTTGGAGTTGTGCCAATGCTGGCCCTTGGTGATTCCTGGTTTAGAGATGTTGATTGACACTTGTCCGCAATCTTCCGTATGGACAAGCTCTGTAAAACTGCCGCGCGCATCAACGTTCATTTTTAGCGCATATTTGAAGGCATCGGTTGGCAAGTACGTTAAATAGAGCGAATATAACTTCTTCGCAAACGAACCATCCGGCATTTTAGGCATCATAAGCGTACGCGGCTGTTCCTTGAATTGCAAAAGCAGCTCAATAATCTGCCCAAGTGTCACGTTGTGAGTTGTTGGCACGTAGCAAAAACGACCAGCTTCTGCAGCAACGACATTCACGCCATCGAACTCGCAGCGTGCTTCCTTGCCTTCGAGCAGGTCAAACATGCCCTGAACCAAATCATCTATGTACAGAAGCTCCAGTTCAACAGACGGATCGTTCACTGTATACGGCTGGTCATTGGCAATAGCCCAGCAAAACGTACTCACCGCACTATTGTAGTTGGGTTTTGAATGGCCCATCAAATTAGGAAAGCGGTAGACAGCAACTTTCGCACCCGTTTCCTGTGCGTAGTCGAAAAACAGGTCCTCCCCCGCCTTCTTGCTCCGACCGTACTCGCTGTTGCCGAAACGTCCGGCAAGTGTAGCCTGTATGGAGGAAGACAACATAACGGGGCACGTATTACCCGCCGATTTCAATTCATCAAGCAACCGTGAAGCAAAACTGAAGTTGCCTTCCATGAATTCTTCAGAGTTTTGAGGGCGGTTCACGCCAGCCAAATTGAAGACAAAATCCACCTGGGCGCACCATTCATGCAGCTGATCGACAGTGGAATTTAAATCGTATTCGAAGATTTCTTCGATATGCAGGTTAGGGCGCGTTCGGTCCTTGCCATCGCGCAAATTCTTCAAGTTATTCACCAGGGCGGTTCCCACCATACCCTTGGCACCTGTAACTAAAATATTCATGCTTACAGCTCTCCTGCCAGGCATTTCTGCACGTAATCAGCAGTTTTGATTTTCTCGATGGTGCCCGCAACGTCCAGCAGATTCGTGTTGTGGCTGGTGTAAGCTTCATCAGCCTGCGTGCTGACTTCGCCTTGCACCACAAACTGATCGTAATTCAAATCGCGTGTATCTGCACAAACACGATAGTAATTGCCCATATCGTGAGCACGCAAGCGCTCTTCGCGCGTCATAAGCGTCTCAAACAGCTTCTCGCCATGACGCGTGCCGATAACCTGTACACCCGTCTTCCCAAAAAGCTCTTGAACCGCTTCCGCCAAGTCGCCAATCGTAGAAGCATCAGCCTTTTGGATGAACAAATCGCCTGGATGAGCGTTCTCGAACGCAAAACAGACCAAGTCGACCGCTTCATCTAGGTTCATAAGGAAACGCGTCATATGCGGGTCAGTCACCGTAACAGGTTTACCTTCGCGAATCTGATCGATGAACAAAGGGATCACGCTGCCGCGACTGCACATGACGTTACCGTAACGTGTGCAGCAAATCGTTGTGCGACCAGCCCCGTTGCGTGCATTCGCATAAATGATAGATTCCATCATGGCCTTGGACTTGCCCATTGCGTTAATGGGGTACGCCGCTTTATCGGTAGAAAGGCATACAACTTTCTCTACGCCCTGAGAAATGGCAGCATGCAGCACATTGTCGGTGCCAATAACGTTCGTACGCACCGCCTCCATGGGGAAAAATTCGCAGCTGGGTACTTGCTTGAGCGCCGCTGCATGGAAAATGTAATCGACGCCGTACATGGCATCATGCACGCTTTGGGCGTCGCGAACATCGCCAATGTAGAAGCGAACCTTGTTTGCCAGCTCGGGAGCATGCGCCTGCAGGTCGTGGCGCATATCGTCTTGCTTCTTCTCATCGCGACTGAAAATGCGAATCTCGCCAATCTCCGAACCCAAAAAGTGCTTGAGAACGGTCGAGCCAAAAGAACCCGTACCGCCCGTGATCATCAGAGTTTTATCTTTGAAGGCGTTCATATTAGCAGCCATGCTTCGTTCCTTTCAGTGCGTCAAGTTCGGCGCACAATTTATCGAAATAGGCATCTTTTGAAAAATGCTCATGGCAATAATTCTTGCCATTCTCCCCCATTTTGCGGCGTTCATCAGCAGAAAGCGCAGCAAATTCACAGCAGATATCCACCAAACCCTGCACGTCTTCCGCATTGCAACACAAACCGCATTGGGCTTCTTCGACAACTTCTTTTGCAGCGCCCAAAATTGTACCAAGAACAGGCTTTCCTGCCGCCATATAAGACTGAATCTTCCGCGGAAGCGTATATCCCAAAATGGGACTGTCTGCAAAAGTTGCCAACATCGCATCGGCCTTTGCATAGTAGGCCGGCATTTCCTCAAGAGGATGCCGCCCGTGGAACACCACGTTATTGGTCTGCAACTCCTGAGCTAGCTTTTTGCAATTATCCAACTCGGAGCCCGAACCGACAATATGGAACACGAATCCTTCGCCTTTAAGCTGCGCTGCCGCACGAATTGCTGTCTGCACTGATTGCGCCGCGCCAATATTTCCCGCAAACATAACATTAATTGCACTGTCAGGGAAATCACTGAGGGTAATGTTACATGCGCTTGGCACGGCCTCGTTGAAAATATCTTCCGCATACTGGGGCAGATAAAGAGCGTCTTGCGCGTTGGCGCCAACCGTGTTGCAAAGATACTCGGTGAAGCGCTTTGACGTTACTGCCAGCCTGTCAGCAGCGGAATAAATATTGTGCGAAACCCGCAGGTAGTGGTTGTAAATAGCGCTGCCGGCTTTGATTCCGCCTGCTGTAAGGCATTCGGGCCAAATATCAACAACGTGCAACAGAACAGGTGTTTTGTATTTCTTCGCGGCCTCCAGCGCCGGGCACGCCATCATTACAGGCGATGTCTGGTAGGAATACACCACATCAAAGCCTTCGCCCGAAAGACGAGCAAGGGCATTGCCCCTACGTTTGAAGCTGTAGTAGTTCAGCACGCGATTGATTGCACCTGTTTTACGCGGACGTAGCTCGCAACGCATGATGCGCACGCCATGATGCACTTCTTCGGTTATGCGCGCGTTTTCGTAGCCAGGGTAAAGCTTTCCCTCGGGATAATTCGGCTGGCCCGTAAGAACGGTCACACTGTAGCCGCGGCGCACCAGCTCTTCGCAAATATCAGTTGTGGCAAACGGCTCGGGCCAGTAATGCTGCGACACGAAAAGAATACGCGTTACGTTAGGGTCGATTTTCTCGATCAGGACGCGCTCTTCGCGAATGGCATCAAGCGCCGCCTCTTGTTTTTCGCGCTTCTTCTTGCGTAGACTCAAACGTCCTTCGGGGTAATATCGGCCCATGATCTTGCCGAAAAGGCCTAACTTCCAAATCAAAAACGCCGCAAACAGAATATCGGCAATCAGCACAATAATTGACACGCTTGTGGGTGCACGATAAATTGCAATGCCAGTACCTGCGAAAACAACACACATAAGGTAAATATCGAACACCACATGACGCTGGCTGAAGCCTTTTTGCAGCAATACGTGATGGATGTGGTTCTTGTCAGGCGAGCTAATGGGAACACCTTTGATTTTGCGGCGCACGATGGCGGCAAACGTATCAATGACCGGCACAGCCGCAACCACTACGGGCACGGCAATCGATGCCAAACCCGCATAGCGCATGGCACCCGAAAGCGATACGATGCCCAACGCAAAACCAAGAGACAACGATCCGCAATCCCCCATGAACAACTTTGCGGGATGAAAGTTAAAGCGCAAAAACGCAAGGCACGACGCTGCAACAGCAATTGCCATGATCAGGACTGAATAGACGCCGCCGACAGCCGCCAGTATGGCGAACGCAGCGGCAGCAATGCACGTTACGCCCGCCGCCAAACCGTCAAGGCCATCGATAAGATTAATCACGTTCGCGAACGATACCAGATAAATCACCGTAATGGGATACGCCATGAATCCGAAGTCGATATACGTCTGTAGGCCCGTAATATGGATACCCTGAATAACAATCCCCGATGCCACCACAATCGATGCCGCAACAATTTGACCCACAAACTTAGTGCGGGCGCGTAATTGCAAAATGTCATCGGCAGCGCCCATTGCAAACATGAAGCAGAAACCCAGCAGCAAAACTAACGGATTCGTTGAAGTTGTTCTGCCGATTGCAAACTCAGAGGGAACCACACCCATCCGGACACCCGCCGATAACAGCAATGCACTGGTCAATACAATGCCGGCAAACAGAGCAATGCCACCCATGCGCGTTGTGGGGTTGGTATGAACGCGCCGCTCAGACGGCATGTCGATAGCACCCACCTTCGCAGCGATTTTCATTGATGCAGGCACCATAAGATACGTTATAAGGAATGCAATTACAGCTGCAGCAGCGCACGTTGCAGGAACAGACAACACGAGCTCCGCCCCTATTCAATCACGCCGCCAACAAGCTTGCCAAGTAAATGACACCTTGCGGATATGCGACTAAAAGACGCTTTAATTGCGCCCAAATTTACACTCAAATTCAGCACTTGGAAACCCTTTGCATGCTTATACGTTTGCTCATATGCTCGTAAGATTAACGTTTTACAAGAGATGTACTATCAGGTTTCACATTATCGCGTTTCGACTTGACCGACGCAACACTTGACTAGGATTTGCCACAGAAATAGTTACGATTCATCGATGAATGGTAGTTTTTCTATCATTATACGAATTCACCTGAAAAAAATCATTCGCCAGTTCCACTTGAACATTCTTGCTTCTCTTTATATAATTTCGGTTATAACCGAAACTGACAAAGGAATGGTGATGCTTTGGGATACACATTGGAACCGTTCCCTCTTGCGAATCAAACCTATTCAGAAAACGTATTTTTTCTAACCAAGGATGGAGTCAATCCAATTCAAGGGTTTTACCAGAAAAGCAGAGACGCGGAGGCGGCAAGAAAGATCGCGACGGCCATTGGATCCGTTAGTGAGCGAGGAATCGATGCGTCCAGACAAACAAAACTGCTACGAAAACTCGAAGGGATCAATAAACATAGTGATCTTTATGAAATACGAGCCCATGGTTGTACAGCACGAGCGTTCTCTTTTCTAGCGAACACAGAAACAATTGTTGTTGTGGCATTTATTGACAAAATGCATTCCGGAAAAGCAGACAACGAAACAAGGCGCGCGGCAAGAAAACTCGATGCGATGCGGTCGATTCTAGAAGAAACACTTGATGGCAGGAGTAGTAATGAACAAATTATATGATGAAAAACAAGTATTCGGCGAAATAGAGTTGCCTCTCCCGACAGCAGATGAAATTGCATTTGAGGCATCAATGGATTTTTCAAACCAAGTAGTTGCGCATTGCTCAGAGAAAGGAATGTCCTTTGTTGAATTGGCTGCGAAACTAGGAATCAAACCCTCAACTTTGTCTGAAAAACTAAATGGACAAAATCTTACGCTGAAAAGCATGGCAGCAATGGCTCTAGCCTTGGACTGCAAGTTCGAGGCACCTCGACTGATTGATGAATAGCAAGTTGTTCGCATTTACAAAATCCACGCCGAACAGTGACCAACGGGATGAAAATGATTTTTGAACAACAAAGCAACGTAGCGACCCCTGATCAACTGGCTTAAAAGTTTAACTTGTCGCTTTTTCGTCTCGAAAACGCACAGATTAACGTTACGGGGCAGGTGGTACTTGGCAGTATCGAATAAGGAAATTGCATGACCTGGGCAAATGCATTTTTATATGATAATGAACGTCCAAAACCCACATAAAAGTCGGCGTCCGCACTCCCAAACCTGCCCCGTACCGTCGATTTGCGCGTTTTCGCATCGATTTTTCGACAACATGACCTGAAGGTGACCCCAGGACCAGAAAAGCACCCGCCTGCACAGGTGCTTTTCAATTGACTCTATCTTGGATTGCGCGTTCGAGCTGATACGGCTATAGACGAGCGCACGATCCTTCCCCGCCAGCCCTAACGAAGCGGGATGCAAACACGCTCGCGTTTACTGTTCTCAACGCCCACGCCACCGCGCACGCTGCCCGCGTCTCTACCTCGCGCCGCGCACGCTGCCCGCGCCGTCGCGCCCACCCCCGCACCTGTAACGCAGTGTTACGCGCTTGAAATTTTTTGGAAACGTTGCCGCCGTACCTTTTTATCATGCGAAAAGGAAAACGCCGAACAGGAGGCCGGCTATGAGCAATGTTCCAGAGATTTTTGGCTCCATGGTGTTCAATGAACACGTCATGCGAGAAAGGCTGCCGAAGAATACCTTCAAGCAGCTGATGAAGACCATCAAGGAAGGCGAACCGCTTGACTTGGAGGTTGCAAATGTTGTGGCCCACGCCATGAAGGAATGGGCAATTGAGAAGGGTGCCACGCATTACACGCACTGGTTCCAGCCGCTCACGGGCATCACGTCCGAAAAGCACGATGGCTTCCTGGACCCCCAGCCCGACGGCCGCGCCATTATGTCGTTCTCAGGGAAAGAGCTGATCCAGGGCGAGCCCGACGCGTCGAGCTTCCCCTCGGGCGGTCTGCGTGCCACGTTCGAAGCAAGCGGCTACACGGCTTGGGACCCCACGTCGTACGCATTTATCAAGGACGAAGTCCTGTGCATCCCCACGGCGTTTTGCAGCTACACCGGCGAAGCGCTTGACGAGAAGACGCCGCTGTTGCGCTCCATGAAGGCCATCGACGAACAGGCAAATCGTGCGTTGGCGTGTTTTGGCGAACCGAAGCAGCGCGTGGTAACCACCGTTGGCGCCGAACAGGAGTACTTCCTGATTTCCGAAGAGCAATACGAGAAGCGCACCGACCTGATTCTGACCGGCCGCACGCTGTTCGGCTACTCCCCCTGCAAGGGCCAAGAGCTTGAAGAGCATTACTTTGGCGCCATTCGTCCCACGGTAAACGAATTCATGAAGGAGCTTGATGACGAGCTGTGGGCACTGGGTGTTTCCGCAAAGACGAAGCACAACGAAGTGGCGCCGGCGCAGCACGAGCTTGCTCCCATCTTCACGAACGCGAACCGCGGCATTGACGAGAACCTGCTCACCATGGAAAAGATGCGCCTTTTGGCCAGCCATCACGGCCTGGTGTGCCTGCAGCATGAAAAGCCGTTCGAGGGCATTAATGGCAGTGGCAAGCACAACAACTGGTCCATTTCCGCGGGCACTAAGAACCTGCTTGACCCCGGCGACAATCCCCAGGATAACTTGCGCTTCTTGGTATTCCTGGCAGGCGTTGTTCAAGCCGTTGACGATTACCAGGAGCTGCTGCGCATGACTGTTGCCTCTGCCGGTAACGATCACCGCTTGGGTGCAAACGAGGCACCTCCCGCGATCATCTCCATCTTCCTGGGCGACGAGCTTGACAGCATTGTAAGCGCGCTGATCAGCGGCAAGGAATACGAGGGCACCGCAAAGACCATGATGGACCTGGGCGTTGACGTGCTGCCTAACTTCATGAAGGACTCCACGGACCGCAACCGTACCAGCCCATTTGCTTTCACCGGCAACAAGTTCGAGTTCCGCATGCCTGGTTCCGCCATGAACTTGTCCGATGCGAACACGGTGCTGAACACCGCCATGGCAAAGAGCCTGAAGGAATTCGCCGACGCCATGGAGGGTCTGGAAGGCGAAGCATTCCAGGAAGCCGCCTTTGCTTACGTGAAGAAGACCCTGACCGATCACCAGCGCATCATCTTCAACGGCAACGGTTACTCCGCCGAATGGGAGGAAGAAGCTGCACGTCGCGGTCTGGCAAACCACAAGACCACGGCCGACGCACTGCCGTGCCTGGTTGATAAGAAGAGCATTGATCTGTTCGAAGAGTTCAACGTTCTCACCGAAGCCGAAGTTCGCAGCCGTTACGAAGTGAAGCTGGAGAAGTACTGCAAGCTTATCAACATTGAGGCGCGCACGATGCGCCGCATGTTGCGTCGTCAGTACTTGCCCGCCATCAGCGCTTATGCCGCAAAGATTGCCGACCACATTGTATCCATCAACGCAGCAATGCCCGCACTGGACACCGCCACGCAGGAAGAACACCTGGTACGCATTCAGACCGGCCTTGATGCCACGAAGAACGCCTACGAGGCTCTGGCGGCAAAGCATAGGGAAATCGCTGAAATCGAAGACCCGCAAGAGGCAGCAAATGCTTACGCTCACGAGCTTGTGCCGCTGATGGAAGCCGCACGTGCCGAGGTCGATCAGCTTGAAATCTTGTGCCCGACCTCTGATTGGCCCGTACCGTCTTACAACAAGATTCTGTTCTACGTATAAGCAGTTTGCAACCTTGAAAGGGGCGCTTTGCAGTGCGCCCCTTTCCTGCGCCACCCCCAAGGAAGGAGAGCCATGAACTTCACGAAGATGCACGGTTTGGGAAACGACTACCTGTATCTGTATTGCCAGGAGAATCCCGAAAACATTGAGGAACTTGCCATCAAATATTCCGATCGCCATTTTGGTGCGGGATCCGATGGCATTATCTGCATTCTTCCCAGCTCTGTGGCGGACTTCAAAATGCGCATTTTCAATGCGGACGGCAGCGAGGCCATGATGTGCGGAAACGGCATTCGATGCGTAGGTAAATACGTGTTCGACCGCGGATACACCGATAAAACCCAGATTGACGTTGAAACGCTTTCGGGTATCAAGCACCTGAAACTCACCGTGGAAGACGGCAAGGTCGCGCAAGTAACCGTTGATATGGGTCATGCGAAAGTATCGCAGCAGCAAGAAATCAAAGTTGCGTGCGGGTACTTCTACGACGAAGTGATCAGCACTTTCTGCGCTTCCCGCAACGGGGCAGAGCCCATTCCCGTGATTCCCGTTGATATGGGCAACCCGCATGCCGTGATTTTCGTGAGCGATGCCGAGAAAGCGCCTGTTGCAGAAGTGGGCAGCGCCCTTGAGAAATCAAGCGCGTTTCCTGGCGGTGTGAACGTTGAGTTTGTGCAGGTCATAAGTAAGACCGAAATTCGCATGCGCGTGTGGGAGCGCGGTAGCGGCATTACCATGGCGTGCGGAACCGGCAGCTGCGCGAGCGTTGCGGCTGCAATTTCGGCGCACCTGTGCCAGCGCGATGTGCCAGTAACCGTACACCTTGACGGAGGCGACTTGACCGTTTCGGTGGATTACGAGAACAACGTGCTCATGACTGGCCCCGCAGCGTTCGTCTACGACGGCACCACCCTTGATTAGCGCTTGATTATTGTTTGAACTGCCCGCGACGAGAGCAAATTGTGCCCTCGTCGCGTTCTGATGTTTTGAGCCGTATGAAAAACGACGCATGAAAGGAATCGATATGGCTTCAATGAACCACCATTATACGGAATTACAGGATTCGTACCTGTTTCGCACCATCGATGCGAAAGTAGCGGATTACCTGTCCAAAAACCCCGGCACTGAGCTACTCAAGCTGGGCATTGGCGATGTAACGCTTCCTTTGCCGGCCGCCTCAATCGATGCCATGCATCATGCAGTTGATGACCAGGCGAAAAAGGAAACGTTCGAAGGCTACCAAGCGGAAGTTGGCTCCGGCTTTTTCCGCCAGACAGTGCAGGATTACTACCAGCAGCGCGGCATTTCGCTTGATCAAAGCGAAATCTTCGTATCAAGCGGCGCAAAAGATGACTTGGCTGATCTTTTGGACATCTTCGCACGTGGTATATCTGCACTTGTCCTTGAGCCGGCCTACCCCGCTTACGTGGACGCCAACGTGATTTCCGGCAACAGCGTTTTGCATCTTCCCTCTTCTGCCGATGATGGCTTTGCGCCCTTGCCCGATTCGGCGATCAACGCGGATATTGTGTACCTGTGCTCCCCGAACAACCCCACCGGTGCGGTGTATTCCCGCGAGAAGCTGGCTGCTTGGGTAGCCTGGGCGCAGGAAAAGCAGGCCGTCATCATCTTCGACGCTGCGTACGAGGCCTTCATCCAAGACCCCGCTATCCCCCATTCCATCTACGAGATTGAAGGCGCAAAGGAATGCGCCATTGAGGTGTGCTCGTTCAGCAAGACTGCTGGGTTTACCGGCACACGCTGCGGCTACACCATTGTTCCGCAGGCACTCAAGCGTGAGGAAGTAAGTCTGAACGCACTGTGGGTGCGCAATCGCACCACAAAAACGAATGGCATCTCGTATGTGCTGCAACGCGCAGCGGCGGCGGCACTTTCGCCCGAAGGACAAGAGCAATGCCGCAACAACATCGCAATCTACCAGCAAAATGCGCGCGTGCTCATGGAAGCGCTCGACGAGGCAGGTGTGTGGTACTGCGGCGGCAAGAACGCCCCCTATGTGTGGATGCGCTGCCCGGGTGAGCTTTCAAGCTGGGACTTCTTCGATATGCTGCTCAACGAAGAGCAGGTAGTGGGAACGCCCGGTAGCGGCTTTGGCGATTGCGGTGAAGGCTACTTCCGCTTGACGGCATTCAACACCCCCGAAAAGACCCAGGAAGCAGCGCGCCGCCTTGCGCGTCTGTGCCAAAAGGTGAAAAAGTGACGGGGTCTTTTTCACCTACGGCATCTTGCACACTTGGACGGGGTAAAAATGTTAAAAATGTTAAAAAGTCCCCGTCCCTTTTTAACATAACGAAAGGTTCAACTGATATGCTCCATGAAGAATGCGGCGTGTTTGGCATTTACACGCCTACCGAACAGCCCCTGGCCGATTATGTGTTTGCAGGGCTGACCGCACTGCAACATCGCGGTCAGGAGTCGTGCGGCATTGTCGTGAACAAGGATGGCCTGTTCTCGGTCCACAAAGGATTGGGCCTGGTAAACGATGTGTTTCCACCCGAAACGCTTGCGCAGCTAGGCAACGGCTCCATTGCTATTGGTCATGCTCGATACGGCACCACCGGCGGAAACGAGCTGAATAACGTGCAGCCCATTGTGGTGAATCACATGAAGGGACACACCGCCCTTGCGCACAACGGCAACTTGACAAACGCGCTTGAAGTGCGCAGCGCGCTGGAGGAAACGGGTTCCATTTTTCATACCACCTCGGACACTGAAGTTATATCGTACCTGATTACGCGCGAGCGCTTGACGGCACCTTCTATTGAAGAAGCCGCAAGCCGCGCCATGAATAAGATCCAAGGTGCTTATTCGCTGGTTATCATGTCGCCCACGAAACTTATTGCATTGCGCGATGAGCAGGGCTTTCGTCCGCTGTGCTACGGCACGCTGCCCGAAGGCGGCTATGTTGTGGCTTCGGAAAGCTGCGCGCTTGATGCTGTGGGTGCAACGTATGTGCGCGAAATCGAACCTGGCGAAGTCATGGTATTCAGCAAAGAAGGCATTCGCAGCTTAACCGGTCACTGCAAGAAAGAGCCGCGTTCCTTCTGCGTGTTCGAGGCCGTCTATTTCGCGCGCCCCGATTCTCTGCTTGATGGCGTCACGGTGCACGAGGCACGCGTCAAAGCAGGGGAATTCTTGGCACAAGAATGCCCTGCTCAGGCCGATGTTGTTATTGGTGTTCCCGATTCGGGCTTAGATGCGGCGTTGGGTTATTCGCGCGCTTCAGGCATTCCTTACGAAATCGGCTTTGTGAAGAATAAATACATTGCACGTACGTTCATCGCGCCTGGTCAGGGCAACCGTGAGAAAAAAGTGAACCTGAAGCTGAACCCCATTAGGAGCTCTGTTGCCGGCAAGCGCGTGATACTCATCGATGACTCCATTGTGCGCGGCACCACGGCGCGTCGCATTGTGAAAAGCTTGCGCGATGTCGGTGCAAAAGAAATTCATTTCCGCAGTTCATCGCCCGCGTTCTTGAATCCCTGCTATTACGGTACCGATGTAGATTCCCGCGAGAACCTTATTGCCGTAGGGCGCGAATGGGAAGAAATCGCCGCAATCATTGGCGCCGATAGCGTGGGGTACTTGAGCGTTGATTCGGTAAAACGCCTGCTCGGCGATGCGCCCGAAAAAGGATACTGCACCGCTTGCTTCGACGGCAACTACCCCACTGCCGTTCCCAGCGACACGCGAAAATACCGCTTCAGCGGCAGCATCAGCGTGTAAGTGCTTAATGGGCAGATTTGAATGGGAAGGCATTGAGCATTCTTCGCTTGATGCCTTTTTTGCATAGATGCAATTGCCTGCGACAACCAACCGCGCGCGGGTGACCCGTGCGCAAAACGTGCAACCACGGGTGTGAAGAGCTACACGCCCGTAAAATCAAACGCGGGAATGAAACTCTCGTCAATAGCGTCGCCTTCTTGCCAGAAATAATCTTCAATGCCCAGCAAATCGGCGAAGTCAAGCAGCTGATCGTATTCTTTCGAGGAAGGCGCACGCAGTAACTCGGGGTATTTCCGTGCGGCAACGCTTGACACATCAAGTACGGGTGTGTATTGATTCATCAGGGATAACAGCACTTTTTCGCCATAGCGTTTATGCAAAAGTTCAACAGCAGCGCACGATTCAGACACATGTCCCGGCAACAGCAAATGGCGCACCACCACGCCGCGCGTCATACGCAACTGGCCGTGGTACTCATCGAATTGCGGCTCTCCTGTAATTTCAACCATAGCATCAAGCGCATCTAAAGCAACCGCCGGATAATCCACCGCACGTGAAAACGTTCGGGCAAGCTCGGAATGAGCGTATTTGAAATCAGCCAAGAAAACATCGGCAACCGGAGCAATCGCATGCAGCGCTTCTACCGTTTCATACCCCGACGTATTCCAGACAAACGGCAGGTCGAAACCATTTTTACGCGCATGCGCCGCAACGTGTGCAATCAGCGGCGCATAATGCGTCGGTGTCACCAAGTTAATATTGAGCGCTCCTTGGTCGCGCAATTCAAAAAAGATTTCCTCCAAACGTCCAGGTGAAATCTCTTTGCCCACTTGATCTGCGGCTATCACAGCATTCTGGCAAAAACAGCAACGCAGCGGACAGCCGCTGAAAAACACCGCGCCGCTTCCCGCCACACCTGACAGCGGGGGTTCTTCCCAAAAATGCAGCGCCGCGCGCGCAACGCGCATCGTGTCATCGGCGCCGCAAAACCCTTTTTCACCCGCAGCGCGATTCGCACCGCAGTGGCGTGGACACCAATCGCAGGCAATGGGAAGTAAAGCCTGCCACGACGCTTCGAGGCAGGCTTCGTTGTTTTCATCGGCGACCATAATGGCCTTATTGTCGACAAAGAACGTCATATCCCCTGGTCAATCATCGGTTGAGCAAATCCGCATAACCGCCGAAATCATCATCGTCATCGTCGTCGCTGGCGAATTCGTCAAAATCGTCATCCATCACATCTGCGGAATCATTAAAGCCGCTGAAGCTATCAAGTTGTGCGTCGAAATCATCCAGCGTGCCGTCGTGCGAATCGGCATCATCTTCAGCAGAGCCTTCGCCTGCTGCACCGCCATGATGATGCTCGTGCTCGTGAGCACCCAGTTCTTGCGTGTATTCCTGCGTGCGCGACCAATCAAGACCGCAGGTCGCAGCCGCTTCTTCCTCATCATAGATAAGCGCCAACGAAACAGGAGACAAATCCGAACCGCCGATAATTGCCAAAAGCTCCAACAAATTCATGCAGGCTTCTGCCTGGGGAAGGCTCAAATCGGCCTCTTCGGCAGCCGTAAGCGCAGCGGAAAGATCCGCCATGAACATCTCCACCGTGTATGTTCCCGCAAAATGCTTCTGGGCAACAGCCTGCGCAATAGCGGCTTCTGCATCGCCTGCAGGACTCGCACCCGCGGCAGACGCCGCAGCGGCCGTGGTGGGAATGCGCAGGAACGCACGATATAACGCCTCAGCCTCAATAGCGGCAAACAGCTGCGCCGTGTGTTGAAGCGTCCAGGAGGCGTGCGCCAACTGAGCCGAGCCCGGCTCGCCCGTCACGCGAATCGTACCCACGAAATGCTTCAGAACCTTCTGAGCTTTCGCAATGTCGGGCTTGTCACCCGCAACGCAGCAGCTCAAGTTCGATTGCTGAGCAAAAGCGTCATCGAGCGTTGTATCGGCCACGGAAAGCGGAGCCTCCACGTAGAACAGCCCGCTTGTGCTGCTAATGGCGGAAATCTCGCGCACCAGCTCGGGGGTCGCGGGGCTCAAATCGATAAGACACGCGCCTTTCTTTGCCTGCGCCAAATAACCTTTTGCATCGAAATACGCATCCTCCAACTGCGAAAGCAGCAGATGATAGCTGAACACGTAATCAGCATCTGCAAGAGCGGATGTACGTGAAAATCCCGCTTCTACCAGGCACTTCTCAAGCGCATTGCCAAGCGCTGCGTTTCCGTTGAAATAAAATTGCTCAGCCATTAGTTGCTTTTCACTTTCTTTGCAATGCGATCGGCAAGCTTCATGCCACTGCGACGGTCCTCACCCCAGAAAACAAGCGCCATCATATCGGGACCAACATGGCTGCCGATCACCGGCCCAATGTTGCATTCAATGATATTCGTCTCAAGCTTCGTTTTGCGAACCATGTCGCACAGCTTTTCGAAATCCTTCGGACAATCGGCGTGACCGGCAAGCAGCGTAATCACGTTTTCAGAGGTATCAGCGTCTTTTGCGAACGCCTCCACCATGGCTTTCATGCCCTTCTTGCGACCGCGCGCAACGCTCGTAAGTGCAAGGGAGCCGTCCAGGTCAAAGCTCAGGAGCACCTTCACATCAAGCTTTGCGCCCAGATTTGCCACTGCCGCAGGAATGCGTCCGCCACGACGCAACGCCTCCAAGTCGTCCACCATAAAAATGCAGCGCACGTAGTATTTTGCCTCATCGGCCCATTTCGCCAGCTCTTCTGCAGAAAGTCCTAAATTACGCTGACGGAACGCCTCGTGAATCAAAAAGCCCTCGGCAACCGATGCCAATGCCGTATCTACCAGATACAACTCCGCATCGGGGAATTCTTCCTTCGTTTCCTCTAGAAGCGTGAGAGCCGTGTTGTAGGTACCCGAAAGCTTGCTGGAAAAGCTCAAGTAAACCGTAGGGATGCCGCTTTGCGCCGCTTCACGCCACATATCCCGAATCACCAGGTAGGGGACCTGTGCCGTAGAGGGCATAACGCCTTGGCGCATTTGCTCGTAGAAACTATGTGCCGAACCCGTTTTGAACAGATCGTCGAAACACTCTGAACCGTTCATCAGATACGGGAAGTTCAAAAGCTTTACGCCTTCAGCTTCAACAAGCTGCGGGGGAAGGTCGCAGCATGAATCAATGATCAAATTGCACTTTGCAGCCATAAGATCCTCCTTTTAGCGGGAAATGCCGCGCAGCTGCGCAACCAGATCGCGGCGGCGGTCAAACAAATCCTTATCGAGTCCCACGGGATACGTATGCGGGTTCAACGTACGCTTCTGGCTTTCGTCAAGCGTTGCCAGCCCTTGCTTCGTGCGTGCTTGTGCCGCCTTAGCACTGCGGAATTCGCCAGAAAGCACGGTTTTTCCAGCGCGTGCCAACGGAATAAGCAGCTCGCGCCACGTTTTTCCGGAAAGATCCTTGCGGCGCAGACCGTCCATGGGGTCAACAATAACTTCGCCTTCATTCACAGCGGCGTTCGTGTCAAACACCATGTCGCCGGCAATGTGGCCGTCCTCGAAGTAGTAGCGACGCACGTTCAAAACGCCCGGCATGGTCAACTTCGCGGATGATTCGCTGATTTTCACATGGTCGATCCATGCCGACTCACCGTTTTCACGCGTGGCGGAAAGTTTGTACACGCCACCAAGGGAAGGTTGATCATAAGCCGTGGCAAGTTTCGTGCCCACGCCCCACGACATAACCTGCGCGCCTTCGTCGCGAATAGAACGAATGGTGTATTCGTCCAGGTCATTGGAAAGAACAATGCCGCAATCGGTCAAGCCCGCATCATCGAGCATCGTGCGTGCCATTTTTGCCAGCCACGAAAGATCGCCCGAATCAATGCGGATGCCCGTAAGTTTTTCGCCGCGTTCGCGCATTTCAAGGCCCACCGTAATGGCGTTTTTGATGCCCTGCGCCACGTCGTACGTGTCAACAAGCAGCACGCAGTTCGTGGGGAACGCTTTCGCATATGCACGGAACGCGCTCAACTCATCGGGAAACGACATAACCCAGGAATGAGCATGCGTGCCCGAAACAGGAAGATCAAACAGCTTGCCTGCCAGCACGTTCGAGGTAGAGGCGCATCCGCCCACCACCGCTGCGCGGGAAGCCCACACGCCGCCCGCAGCGCCTTGCGCACGACGCAAGCCGAACTCTGCCACGGGGGCTTCGGCCGCCATGCAAACGCGCGCGGCTTTCGTCGCGATAAGCGTTTCAAAGTTTACGCAGTTCAGAAGCGCGGTTTCCAAAAGCTGACATTCCATGATGGGGCCCGTTACGCGCACGAGCGGCTCATACGGGAACACAATCTCGCCTTCGGCGACGGCTTCAATATCAACGCTTAGCTTGAAATCGCGCAAGTAATCGATAAACTCCGGCTTGAACAGCATGCCGCCGCCGGGCGCAGGAATGGAAGCCAGATACTCCAAGTCGTCCTCGGAAAACGTGAAGCCATCCACCAGATCGGCCAACTGCGCCATACCGCATGCCACCGCGTAGCCGCCATTGAAAGGATAATCGCGGAAAAACATGTGGAAACACGCCTGCGTATCCGCCTTGCCGCACTCCCAATAGCCTTGCGCCATGGTGAGCTGGTACAGGTCTGTGAGCAAAGGATCGTTCAATTTCATAAGTCACACGCCTCTTATCGGAATCGGATGTGCGCTGCTACTGTTGAGCGCCACCCTTATTGTTGCCATTATTGCCATTGTTTTCGCCGCCGCTGCCGCGACCGCTCTTCGTTCCGTTTGAGCCAGCGTTGCCGGAACCGGCGTTACCCGCCGTTCCCGCAGACGAACCGCCACCCGAGCTCTTGCGACGGCGCGGACGCCTATGGTTCGAACGGCGCTCCTCCCCATTCGCGGCCGCATTCGCGGAAGTGCTCGCGCCCGCATTCGCATGCGCGGAGCCGCCATTGCGGTTGCCACCGGCGGCGTTGCCGCGATGTTCGCGTGCGCTTTCACCCGGCGCAGTGTCTGCATGCTGGCGCAGACCCGACGAACGCCTGCCAGGGCGCATTGCCTGGTTGTCCTGACCTTCGCGCTGCTCAGGGCGACCGTGTCCTTGTGGCGCCCCCTGCTGGTTGCGCTCGGTGCGCTCGGCGTTTGCGGGGCGCTCACCTGCCGCGGATTTCCCCGAACGGCGACGACGGCGGTGCTCGGAAGATCCCGCTTCCGCATTCGCCTTAGTGTCGCCCGCTGTGGCGCGCCTGGACTGTTCTTTCACGGGAGCAGAAGCTTTAGCGCTTGCATGGGTGCTTGCAGCATCAACGCCCTTTCCGCGCGAAGCAACCTGGCCGTCCTGCACGGAAGTGCCTGTCTGACCTTTATTGCGACGCGAACGCGGGCACTGACGCGAGCTCTGTGCGTCTTCCCTGTTTGCAGCGTTTTTCGCTCCCGAGTCCTGTGCACTTTTACCTACCGAGGACTTAATTTGCGTTGTTTCAACCGTAAGCTCGGACGAATCGCCGCCCGAAAGCTTCGTGGATCGACGACGCGGCTTGCGCACGGGAACCGCCTGCTCGGCGGCATCTTTGTTGCGTTCGCGCTCGTCACGATCGCGGCGGCCCGAACGGCCCGAAGACGTATCCTTGCCGCGGCGCTCGCGCTTCTCTTTCTTGCTGCTTGACGTTTCGCGATGGATAGCCTTTGCCTCGCCCAACTTGTCGGCGCTGGTAAACTGCGAGGTCACAAACGATGCCTCGCCGAAAACGGTCATTTCTTCCTTATTCGATGCGCGCTCCCACGCTTCCGCATCAACGATGTCGGGACGCGCTGCGTCTTGAGCAGATTTTGACATGTCGCTCAGAGGAACGCTTATCTTCTTGTCAGCTTCAACCTGAATGGTCACCATCTCTTTGGGAACATCCAGCGAAATAACTTTACCCACGCCATCGGGGGTTTCAATCTTAGCACCCACCTTCGGCGCGCGCCCCTTGAAATCCTTATAGGCATCGTATTCGTAACGCAAGCAACACATCAGGCGTCCGCAAATGCCCGAAATCTTCTGCGGGTTCAACGACAGATCTTGCTCTTTTGCCATGCGAATGGAAACGGGGCAGAACTCGCCACCCAAGCGTTTGCAGCACAGCTCCTGGCCGCAATGGCCAATGCCGCCCACCATGCGCGCTTCATCACGCGGACCAATCTGGCGCATGTCAACGCGCACTTTGAAGCGCGAAGCCAGCTTGCGCACCAGCTCGCGGAAGTCAACGCGATCTTCGGACTCAAAATAGAACACGGCTTTATCGCCGTCGAACAGAAACTCCACGGAAACGGGGCGCATGTCCAGCCCCTCTTCCTCTACAAGCTCGCGATACGCCGGCATAATGTCGCGCGCGCGTTGCTGCAGCTCAGCCAAGCGTTGCGCGTCTTTCTCCGTTGCCAGGCGCACCACGGGCTTAAGCGACGACTTCAACGAAGAAAGCTGCTCGGGCGTGGCATCGAACGGCGGCTCCGAAACAGTGCCGTACTCGGATCCACGTGCAGTTTGCACGATTACGGCGTTGCCCTTAACGGCATCAACGCCATTTGCATCAAACCAAAGAGTTTTCGAGCTCGATGGCAGTTTAACGGGTGTTATGCGGGCCATAGAGGTCCTCTCTTATATCTAACAGTAACGTGTCTAAACAAAGTTGTAACGATACATTATAATCCATTGCCGCTTTTGCGCGCGAAACTGCTGCGCATGCGCACAATACGCCTGTTTCCGACGTTGCTTTTGCGGCCTGACGCAGCCCTTCGGCGGCATCGGTGTTCACCATGATGCTTGCGCAGCCCGTACACAGCAGCAAGATGTCGCGCAGCCACGACTCCATAATGCTGCAACGCAAATGGAACAGCTGTCGCTTTTTGGCCGTAATGGCGCGCTTGTGAGCGTCTTCCAACTGTTTGCGCGCACCTTTGGAAAGAAAATCATCGGCAACCGCAAGCTCTTCTTCTTGCTGCGCTTGCAGCTCTTCTATCAGGCTTTCTCCGCCCGTTGCCAGCCCAGCAGAAAGCTTCAGCGTGTCCCAATCATCGCTTTCCTGCAGCGCTTCCAGGGCATCCAGCACATTGCGACGCATCTGCTGCAAGTCATCCGACGTGCAAAACGCCTCCGTAAGCTCAAGCGAACCGGCGCATACGTTCACCGCAACACGAGCGATATCAGGCGCGCATTGCGTTTTCTGCACGACTTCCGCAATCAGATCCGCTTCGGGGATAGCGGGAAACGATACCACTTGGCAGCGGGAAAGAATGGTGGGCAGCACGCTATCTTGGTGGCTTGTAAGCAAGATGAGCGTGACGCGCGGGCTGGGTTCCTCAAGCGTTTTCAGGAAGGCGTTCGCAGCCGCTGTTCCCAGCTGCTCAACGTCTTCCAAAATGAACACCTTGCGTTGGGCCTGAATGGGCGCGCGCGTAGCACTGGTCACTACTTCGCGAATCTGCTCGATCAAGTAGCCCTGTGTGCCTTTCGGCGTGATTATCTGGATGTCGGGATGATTGCGCAAAAGCGCTTTCTTGCAGTCAATGCAACGGCCGCACCCCTGGTCAGCGCATACAAGCGCTTGGGCGAAGGCGCACGCCATGTCCAGCTTTCCCGCGCCTTTCGGACCCGAAAACAGGTACGCATGCGTTGTGCGATTCACTTCAACCATAGAAATAAGCAGGTCGCGGATACGCGGCTGCAAGGTGATTTGCTCAAGCATCGCGGGCATGGCTACAGGGCGCTCCCCTCGTAGAGCGATTTATCTTCAACGCGATCGAAGAAATGCTCGTTGGCAGAAGCCGCGCGCTCAAGGGCAGGAATTAAGTCTTTCACCTGGTCAAACACGCGCTGCGCTGTTTCCGCTTTGCTATCGGCAAACTGCACCACACGCACGCGCTCAGGCTCTTTGCGCGCAATATCAAGAAACGCTGCATTCACGCGCGCGTGGAAATCAACACCTGCGCGTTCAATACGATCGGCGCCTTCGTTCGTGGCACGCGTTAAGCCCTCTTCCGTGGTGGCGCTCACCATAAGAATGGTGCGCTGCGGCACGGTGCCTTGACACGCGAAGGCATTCGCAGCGTCAACAAACTGCGCAGAAAGCCCGCGGCCAGCAACCTGGTACGCAACAGTGGAGTCGTAGAAACGGTCGCACAACACAATGGCACCCCGCTCAAGAGCAGGCGCAATGACCTGAGCGACAATCTGCGCACGTGCCGCTTCGTAGATGAACAGCTCCGCATGCGCATCCAGGCAATCGTTTTTCGGATCAAGCACAATGGAGCGCAACATTTCGCCGACATCCGTTCCACCCGGCTCGCGTAAACACAAAACCTCGTATCCCAACTCGCGCAAACAATACGCTAAAAACGAGATATGGGTCGATTTACCAGCGCCTTCGCCACCTTCAAACGTGATGAAAATGCCCTGATCTTTGTTTTGTTCCATTTCTGCGTTACGCATACAAGCATGCTCCCGTTGCGTCAAGCGCTACGAACACCGGGAAGTCTTTGACCTGAATTTTTCGCAATGCTTCGGTGCCCAGGTCGGCGTAGCTGATCACTTCTTCGGAAACAATGCATTTCGCCAATGCTGCAGCAGCGCCGCCCACGGCAGCAAAATACACGCCGCCCGTTTCCTTGATGGCTTCCACAACGGCCGCGCTGCGGTGCCCCTTGCCCACCGTGGCAACAATGCCCGCACGGTACAGCTCGGGTGCGGCAAAATCCATGCGCGAAGACGTGGTGGGTCCAATGGCGCCAAACGGCCTGCCCGCCGCCGCAGGAGACGGTCCCGCGTAGAAGATGACTTGGCCATCCAGGCCATACGGAAGCCGCCCCTGCTCATGGAGTTCATCGAGCAAACGCACGTGTCCCGCATCGCGCAAAGTATACATAACACCTGATAGTAGACATCTATCGCCCACCTTCAAGCTGGCAAGCTGTTCTTTCGCAAGGGGAAGCTGCAACGAAATTGCTTCTGCATTACTCATGGCGAACCCCCTGTTCGTTTTCATTGTCAGACGTCATTAAGGCCGCAAGCTGCTGCAACGTATCAATCTCTTGCGGTTGCAGCTCAATGGTGCAACGGCGCATGGCGGAGCATCCCAAGTTGATGGCAACAGGAAGGGCCGCAATATGGCACGGCGCCGTTTCCACGCGCACCGTAAGCGCCGTGGTGTCACCGCCAAAGCCAGCAGCACCTACGCCCGTAGCGTTAATGGCATCAAGCAGCTCTTGCTCGAATACAGCATGGTCGGCATCGGCTGCAGGCGCGCCAACGGGACGCATGAGCGCCTGTTTCGCCAGACCAGCAACCTTGTCGAACGTACCGCCTACGCCCACGCCTACCACGAGCGGTGGGCAGGCGTTTGCGGCTTTTTCGCGCACGCACTTGATAACTTCATCCACAATGCCTTTGCGCCCCGCGCCCGGAGCAAGCATAACCACGCGGCTTGCGTTATCGGAGCCGCCGCCTTTGAGCATGATATGCAAACGACACACGCCCGGCTCGTCCACAAAGTGAATATCCGTGAAAGCAGGCGTGTTGTTCTGCGTGTTTTCCCTGTTGAACAGCGCGTCTTTTACCACGGACTTACGAAGCTTGCCATCAACGTACGCGTGTGCCACGCCCTCGTTGACCCGCGAGAACACGTTTCCCGGCACCACAATGTCGGGCCCCACCTCAAGGCAGACCCACGTGGTTCCCGTATCCTGGCACAGCGGCACGCTATCGGTTGCCGCAATGCTTGCATTTTCCAGCAGCAGGTCAAGCGCCTGGGCGGCATAGCAGTTTGTCTCGTGCTGTCGTGCCTGTTCAAGCGCCTGCGCTACGTCCGTTGGCAGAACGTACGCAAGCTGCGGGATGTTTTCTTCCAGTGCGCGCCCAATAGATTCAGGGGTAACGACTTTCATGTTTTCTTGCTCCCCTTACTCGTTCTCTTCAGTTGCATCCACGGTGTCTGCCGTCGCAGCAGCCTTCGACGTGGTCTTTTTCGCAGTTGTCTTCTTTGCGGCGGTCTTTTTAGCCGTAGTCTTAGTTGCCGCCTTCTTCGTTGTCTTCGCGGTTGACGCAGTCTTCGCACCCGCCTTAGCACCCGCCTTCGCACCCGCCTTCGCACCCGCCTTCGCGGCACCCTTCGCAGCAGACTTTTCCGCCTTCTTCTCGCGTTGCTCCACGTTATCGGGGCAATCGTAGTTGGGGCAAATCTTCCAAGGACCGCGTGCCGTGGTCACAATCACGAACGGCGCACCGCATGAGGGGCACACTTCTTCGGTTGCGGTAATGGCACCGTTTGCCGGAAGCGGATAACGCGTTTGGCATTCATCGAAGTTTTCACAGGTAATCGAGCGTTTCAGCGTGCGTGGATTCCTGCGCGCAATAAGCTTTCCCTGCTTGCCCGCCGCAGCACACGTGGGACACATGCCCACTTCGACTTCGGGGTCCTTATTCGTTTCGCACAGCGGATCAATGCACACAACACGCGGCTTCGAACGAAACGCCGTCACTTGGATTTGCGACATGCCGCACGTGGGGCACACGGTATCCAGTGCTTCGATTTTGCCTTGCGGCAGCGGGTACGTTACATCGCACTCAGGCCAGCCGGCGCAACCGATGAACATGCTCTTGCTCTTCGCAGACGTGCGCATTTGCAGGTCCTTGCCGCATTTCGGGCAGGGGCCAACGTACGCGTCGGCGGCAACGGCGTCTTCCAGCGCGTCCTTCACTTCTTCCTTGTGAGCCAGCAGCTCTTTGAGCTGTTCAGCAAGAAGGTCGCGCGAAGTTGCCACTACGGCATCTTTCGTCTTCTGGCCAGCAACAATGTCATCCATGCTTGCTTCAAGGTCAGCCGTCATTTCAGGATGCGTGATATGCGGCGCGAATTGCTCCAGCGCGTCGCAAACCGCCATGCCCAACTGGGATGGCTCAATCGGATCGTTCTGGATGTATTTCACCGTGTAAAGGCGCTCGATAATGGAATGGCGCGTGGACTTCGTGCCCAAGTTGAGCTTTTCCATTTCCTGAATGAGCTTGCCCTGGCTGTAGCGCGCGGGCGGCTCTGTTTGCTTCTGCGTGCACTCCGCACCGCCGAATGCAACAACCTGATCCGCGGAAAGCGTGGGCAGCTGCTCATCTTTCTTCATGCCATACGGGTAAATCTCGCGATACCCAGGTGAAACAATCACGTCACCCTTGGCAACAAACGGCTCGCCCTCCACAGAAAGCGTCACTTTCGTGCCTTCCACCACGGCGGCTTCCGAAAGCGTTGCCAGGAAACGGCGCGCAATCAAGTTGTACACCTTGTAGTCGGCAGCGGCCAAGCTGTCAGGCGTTGCTGCGGCCGTAGGATAAATAGGCGGATGGTCGGTTGTTTCCTTCTTGCCGCGCGTAGCCGTGATTTTCGACTGAGCCAGTAATTTTTTGCAGAACGGCGCATATGCGGGGTTCGCAGAAATCGCGGAAACCACTTCGCGCAAATCAAGCGACGAAGGATACACCGTATTGTCAACACGGGGGTAGCTGATGTAGCCCGCCATATACAAGCTTTCAGCAATACGCATGGTGCGAGCAGGGGAAATGCCTTCTGCAGCGGCAGCGGCCATAAGGCTTGTCGTGTTGAACGGTACGGGCGGTGCCACCTTGCGCTGCTTCTTTTCCACCGAGACAACGCTTGCCTGTGTGGCATCCGCCACGGTATCCATAACGCGTTTTGCCTCGTCGGCGGACTTGAAGCGTGCTGTTTCGTGACCGGCGGTGAAGGCGACCGGCTCTTCACCGAAACGACCCTTAATCACCCAATAATCCTCGGGGATGAACGCCAAACGCTCGCGTTCACGTGCCACAATAAGCGCCAACGTGGGCGTTTGCACGCGACCCGACGAGCGCGACTTACCATAACCAGCGAACTTCACCAACGACAGATAGCGCGTGAGCACCGTGCCCCACACAAAGTCGATGTCGCGACGCGATGCACCAGCGGCAACCAGCTCATCATCCATGCTTACCAAGTTATCGAAGGCGTGCGTGATTTCCTGCTTCGTGAACGCGGAGTAGCGCGCACGGGAAATAGGCACGTCCGGATTCACTTCCAGAATGCAGCCCAGCGCATCGGAGCCAATCAACTCGCCTTCGCGGTCAAAGTCGGTTGCAATAACAACGGAATCTGCCTTCTTCGCCAAGTTTTTCAACGAACGGATGATTTCTTTTTCCTTGGGAAGCATTTCGATGGGCGCGTATACCAAATACGGCAGCGCATCCATGTTCCAGCGCTTCAAATCCAAGCCGTCTTCGAAAAACGGACGCTTCTTTTTGAAGGGCGGTTTAGGCAAGCTTGCGGGGAGTTTCGCCTTGACAGGCTCTCCATCTGCGGTTATACCATGCCAACCCAGGCGTTTTGTGTAAGCAAGCGATTCGGGGAAATCAGATTCAAGAATGTGGCCGCGCAAACCAATGGCAACCCAATCCTCTCCTTTTACGGTAAAACGGAAAATGGGAGTGGAGAAAACTTTGTCGGCCTTGGCGCTTGAAGCACCTAAAAGTGTCGCGATTTGTTTCGCGGCGTCGTTTTTTTCGGTAACCACCAGTTTCATGTGGCGCTCCTTTTGTCTCATGCGGGCATCTCTCAGCCCGCGCCTTCACACGAAACCCCTTGTTTATTAACGTGTGCGGGGATCTTCTTTCATGCGTTGCCGGACGATTTCTCGCGTCAAAAGGCGCAAGAGCTCCAGCACGCTTCGTAAGGATACACGATTTCTTGCGCTGTCGCTCAATTGTTATCGGGATTTGTCATGAAACCGTACTTCTTCTGCGAAATCCACGCCAAAAACCGTTTGTTCGAAAGAGCATTGAAGGGGGGGGTCATTTTATTGAAATCAAATCATCATATAAGGAATGCGCTAAAATCTATCGCAAGCAATTATAAGCTGGAACAAAACCTGGAAAACCAAAGGAGCATGCATGTCCGCTGATAGCCTTGATAACTTCGCCTACCTGCGTGCTGCCGAGCATACTTCGAAAACCCAACGCAAGCATTACTGGGCAGTTGCCATTGGCCTGCAGGCAGTTGACGGACTGCAGGTATCAAAGTATTTGTAAGACCAAGCTCGCTCTTACATTTCAGGTGAAAAAACGCTTGAGGAAGTCGGCTCGCTTGTTCGAGCATACCATTCCGCGGAGGATTCCAACAAAACGTACGATATTGACAGCGACAACAAAACTAGCAACGACAATCGCAAAAAGTTCAAAGAAGCCGACTTGGTAAGCCAGCGCATTGCCGAGTTGCTTGCGCGTGGTGCATTCTATCTTGCGCCTGAAATGCTTATTGATATTCATCGCTATCTTTTCCAAGATCTTGACCAGGCTGTTTACCATGCTGGTGAATTCAAGACAGAGCGCATGGTAAAACAAGAAGAGATTCTCAACGGCGATAGCGTTTTGTACGCCGACCCTTTGACCTACGACATGTCCCTGAAAGGTGCGTTTGCAAGCGAAGCTGCAAAAGCGTATGGGGTATTTACTGATGATGAGCTGAAAAGTTTTTGCCACACCATTAGTTTCCTGTGGCAAATTTACCCTTTCTATGAAGGGAACACGCGCTCTATCGCTGTATTTTCCGAGCTTTACCTAAATTACCTGGGATTTCAGGTTGAAAACGAGCCATTTGCCCAACATGCACGCTACTACCGCGATGCGCTCGTTCGTGCGATGTACCGAAACGCTGCCGCCGACATCTTCCCTGATGATCGCTATCTGGTTGCTTTCTATGAAAATCTGCTTGGATTCAAATACAACAAACTTAACCGAGAAGAGCTTATGTGCCCCGCGCTCTTCGACAACCCTTCCCTGCTGCGCAACATTGATTCCCAGGAAGCCCTTATTCGCACCGATAAGTGACGGCATCTTGCCAATGGCACAATATATGCTTCGATAGGGTCGCTATCTTCAAAAAGTGCGGATTTCGGGGTAATCGCGAAAATAAAAAGTGCGGATTTCGGTATAATGTTTCATATAAAAAGTGCGGATTTCGGGGTAATCGCGAAAATAAAAAGTGCGGATTTCGGGAAAGAGCAGGTAGAATATATGTTCAGGAGAAAGATATATAAAACGCTTCTTGACTGGAAGAACACATCGCAAGGAAAAACGGCTTTGCTCATTGAAGGCGCTCGACGCGTGGGCAAATCCACAATTGCCGCCGAATTCGCTCGCAATGAATACCGCAGCCATATAATCATTGATTTCTCGCGAGCCTCCAGGGCAGTACGCGACCTTTTTGATGATATGTCTGATTTGGATTACCTTTTTCTACAACTACAATTGCAATACAATGTTCGCCTATTTGAGCGAGATTCGCTCATAGTCTTTGACGAAGTTCAATTGTGCCCCAACGCAAGACAGGCAATAAAACATCTTGTAGCAGATGGCCGCTACGATTATCTCGAAACAGGCTCACTCCTTTCTATTAGGAAAAACATCGAAGGAATTGTTCTCCCGAGTGAAGAACGCAAGGTGCCAATGCGGCCCATGGATTTCGAGGAATTCCGTTGGGCCTGTGGCGACGAAGCTACTTTGCCGTTGATTCAGCAAGCCTTCGAATCGCGTCTCTCTCTTGGCGACCAAACGAATCGCAAGCTTATGCGAGATTTTCGTCTCTACATGCTCGTAGGCGGCATGCCCCAAGCTGTAGAAGCGTATCTTGAAACAAATAATCTCGCAGAAGTTGACACGATAAAGCGAGATATCATCTCCCTTTACGAAGACGATTTTCATAAGATATGCCCAAGCGGTGCACTCTCACGTTTGTTCGATGCCATTCCTGCGCAGCTCGCAAAAAAATCATCACGGTATCACGTATCCAGCGTTCTCCCGAATCGACAGGTATCTGATATTCCCGAAGAACTTGCAGAGCTGTTAGCCTCAAAAACAGTGCTTGCCGCATACCATACCGATGACCCAAACGTGGGTATGTCGTCTACCATTGATCTGGAGAAATTCAAGCTCTACCTAGCTGACACCGGCCTTTTCGTCACCTTGATGTTTAAAGATACCGATGTGGCCGAAAACATCATATATGAATCACTCTTGGCAGATAGATTGCCTGTCAATTTGGGTGCGGTCTACGAGAATGTGGTCGCACAAGAGCTTGTTGCCCGCGGAAACGGTCTTTTTTACCACACGTGGTCCAAAGAAGATGCAAATCGAAATTATGAAATAGACTTTGTGCTTTCCCGGAGGAAAAAGATATGCCCTATTGAAGTGAAGTCCTCTGGATATAAAACCCATGCCTCACTCGATGCATTCCTTAAAAAATATCCATCGAGAGTTGGAACAGCATATTTGGTGTACACAAAAGACTTGCGTAAAGACGGCGCAATTACCTGTATGCCTACCTATATGGCTCGATTTCTCTGAAATAGGAACCTATCTCGTATTTATGCGGCAGGTGCTTCCTGAGCTTCTTCCGACTCGCGATCCAAAACGAGTTGCATGGCGGCAATAGCGCATTCGAGCATGCTGTCATCGGGCTCGTTCGTGGTCAGACGCTGCATTTGCAAACCGGGCCACAAAATGACTTTGACCAGGGGATTTTCAGGATGCGCGCCCGCCCATTTCACCGTGATTTCATACGAGATACCCGCGATAACCGGCATGAAGATAATGCGCGTCAGAATAACCAGTGCCAACTTTGGTGCACCATCGGGAACACCCCAGGCGCCGAACAGCACATTCAACGGAATGGCGGTGTACACGAAGATGGCGATAATCATGACCATGATCAGAAACGCCGTACCGCAGCGCACGTGCAAGCAGGGGAAGCGGCGCGCGTTTTCAGGCGTGAGCGGCAGCCCATGCTCGAAGCAATGGATTGTTTTGTGCTCGGCACCGTGATAACTGAACATGCGCTTGATGTCGGTCATGCGGCCAATAAGCCAAATGTACAGCACGAAAACCGCCACGCGAATCAAACCGTCTACAATATTCCACGCAACGGGTGATGAATCGTATTCGCCCACCACAAAGTTCGTGATAAAGGCGGGTGCCACAATGAATAATCCCACACCCAAGAGCAAACCCAGACCCATGGAAATAGCCATTTCCGCTTTACCGAAGAATGGCTCTTTTTCCTGATCGGCGACTTGTTCGGATTCTGGATCGGCAATCTGAGCAGGCGTAGCATCTTGCTCAGATTCTGAATCGACACGTTGTGCTTCGGTCTGTTCAACGCCTTGGTCGCCATTCTGCTCGAAATCACTCGCAGCGGCCGCATCGGATGTCTTAGGTTCGCCGTTAGCCTGCGCCTCATCAAGAACCGCCGCAGCAGATTTCCCTTCCGCAGTTTCTTCTTCCTCGTCGTCGTACGCATGGTTCGCGGCAATCTCAAGCGCCTTGAAGCCCAAAATCAACGACTGCACCAACGCCACGCAACCGCGCACGAAAGGCCAGCGCATCCACGCGTGCTTTTTCCCCGATGCCAGATCGTGTTCCTCGGTGTAGATGTCGCCTTCGGGCGTGCGCACCGCAACCGCCCAGTTGAACTTGCCGCGCATCATAACGCCCTCGAGCAGCGCTTGGCCGCCCACGTGGGTTTTCAGCGCGCCATCTTCGGAAAAAGCGCGCGAAAGATCGCTTTCCTTTTTATCACTTGCCATATGAACTAGTACGCTTCCTTAAAATGTTTTCATGAACATGCAGGTCATACGCCCAATATCAGCGCACTCTACGCACGCGGATACGGATTGCCGCAGCACATTTTTCCCTCCGGGCACGGGCCCGATACGCACGGAGCGCCCGCCTTCGCAAACACGCGCGGCGCCAGCGGCTTCACGAGCTCAACCATGCGCCATGCCATCTCGCGAATCTCCCATTGCGCACGATTGCAGCAGCGGTGGTTGAAGAAATGAAGCAGCTCGCGCGCGTTCATAGTTACCACGATTTTCGTCTCGGCGGCATTCGGCAGCAGAAAACGCGCGTCCTCGGCAGAAATGCCCAGGTCAAGCAGCTTTTTATACGCATCCGTCACCAAGGCAATCGCTTCATCAAAGACTTCCTTTGCTTCGGCATTTTCCGAAACGCTTTCCGGCGTGACCGTTTCTATACCGTTACCATACTTCACGTAGCGCTGGCTTTGCTGGTTGTAGCTTGCAACGCGATGGCGCACCAGCTGGTGCGTAAGCGCGCGCGAAACACCATCGATCGCAAACGTGAAGCTTGCGTGCTCCAATGTGGAGAAATGCCCCGACTCCAAAATGGTGGACAGAACGCGATTCTCCTGTTCGGGCGTCATGTTTTCCAGCAATTCTTTTGCCCCCACGGGAGCATAGCAAAGACGCGCGGCAGTCGCGATGGCGCGCTCGGGATTGGGCGTGCAATAGAGAAGTTCAACGTTCATGGTCGCTCGTTTCTATTCGAAAGGTCATCACAGTCGAAGCACGTCGAATAAGCGGGACTGCAAGGCCACTCCATCAACGGCTTCCCTTGAATGGGCGCGGCATCAATGCGTTGCCGGCACCCGCAACAATACCGCAAATTGCTCTGCAGCAATTATATCCAATCGAAAATAAATACATCATTCAAGGATAAAGAAGCGCGGTGAATAAGCAATTTCATGGTATCGTAGCAAGTATACCTGTAACAGCGCAAAAGACACGTCATAAGGAAGGCAATACGATGAACGAACAAATAAATGCACAGGAAACTATGCACGAAACGCCAATTGACTCGCTGGAAAAAATCGATTGGGCTCACGTTTGGCGCGAGCTGCAGGTGCAGCGCCAGGCGGCAGACGATGCCTCCTACTGGGACGAGCGTTCCAAAACGTTCGGTATGAACGACAAACCAAACGATTATGCGCTCAGCTTTTTAGAGCTGGCGGAGCTTCAACCGGGTGAACGCGTTTTCGACATGGGTTGTGGAAACGGAGCGCTCGCTTTACCTCTTGCTGCTGCGGGACATCCCGTTCTTGCCGCCGATTTCTCGCACGGCATGCTTGACCGCTTGGAAAACGATGCCGCTGATCAGGGGCTTACCAACATTGAAGCGAAACAAGTAAGCTGGGAGGGCAACTGGGAAGCAGCGGGCATTCTCCCGAAATCATGCGATGTCGCGTTTGCATCGCGCTCGATTGCCACGTCCGACCTGAAAAACTCCCTGCTGCGTTTGAACTCCATTGCGCGCCGGAAATGTTGCATTACCCTTGCCACCAGCTATTCGCCGCGCTGCGATGATCGCATCATGCGCGTTGTTGGCTTTGATTCCCTGGTTGGCCGCGATTTTTGGTACGCCACGAACATCCTGATGCAGCTCGGTGCGCTGCCCGAAGTGCGCTACATTGAAAGCACGCGCTACGATATCTACGAATCGCCGCAGGAAGCCTGGGAAAACCTTCAGCTTATGCTCGAAGCCGCGCTCAAGGCGAACCCAGATCACGATGAAGCCGAAGCACAAGCGCGCTTGAAGGCGTGGTTCGATATTAACTTGGTAGAGAATGCGCCCGTCGAAAACGCAGGCGAAAAAGAAGGCCAGACGACGTACACGTTCAAGGAACCACGTACGGTGACCTGGGCTTTTATCTCATGGAACGCCGAAAGGCTTGATACGTACAGCGCAATCTAAACGATTCCGGACATTGTATTTTACTTGCAGACCCAGGCGCCATCCTGGGTCTGTTTATAGTCGGGAACAGAAAAGCGATGGTAAATTCTTTTCGCCGCATAGGCGCTACTTGCCACCGCAAAGACACGAAAGCACCTGGTCGCAGGCTGCATCGTTCGGATAAATCGCGGTGGCACCGCCCCAGCAATCACCGAAGCGCTGCGCTGCCGTATCGCACAAGCTCTCGCGCACCACGATAAGCGCATGGGCGCAAAGGGGCGACGGCCCCTGCGATAAAACATCCATAGCGCTGGTCAAGCCACCATTTTTCAAGAGTTCCAAGGGACCCAGCTCATCAATCACTAAAAGGCCAGGGTGCGTTGGAGCTTGCACGGTGATACCTGTAGCTCGTTTTATATCTTCGGGCAGCATGCAATCTTTTGCTTGCGCGCATAAATTGCAAAAATGGGCATTGACCTGGTCGATCGCAACATCATCTATCGCCCAGCCAAGCTTGGCATGCGTTGATTGCGAACAGCGCGTCAATGCGTCCTTCGGCCCGTTGGCTGCATCGCTCCCTTCGCAATCCCGCTCAGCCAAATCGGGACGGCGCGCGAACGCAATCCGCTCATTTTGAGGAAGCAAAATATTATCGATCCCCAATTTCTCGAAACGCTGACCTACGGGCGCATTTGCTCCATGGTCAATCCACTGACCAGGCGCAACAACACCATAAACAGGCAGGTCGCTTTCGCGCACCTGCTCAATAAGGCGCTCAAGCCAGCGCGTCTTGCCTGTTTGCATCACACCCGTAAGAATGAAAAGCATCGTTTTCCGCCTTATCGCTTGCCTGATCGATTTCGTCTGCGCAGCCCGCCATCTTTTCGCAAAACAGCTAACTTAGCTGCCAATCTTCACGATGGGCGCGTAATCCTTCAGCAATTTCTTTGTTTCACGCAACTTTGCGAAGTAAATATGCAGCATATCGCCATCAATTTTCGTCACTTTGCCGCGCCCGAACGTCTTATGGTCAACAACATCGCCCACGGCAAACGTCATTTTCGCCGCATCTTTCTTAAACGACGTGGCAGATGTTGCACGTGGCGCCACCGAAGACATCCTACGTGAACCCGAAGCGCTTGACGTGCCGAACACGCGCCCTGCGCCCGCTTCAGAGCCAGAGCCGGAAATACCGCGACGGCTTCCGCGCTTCTCATAGCCCGTACCAGAAAAGCCCGAAGAACCCAAACCGGAGGTCTTGCGCAGCTCTTGCGGGATCTCGCCAATGAAGCGCGAAACAGGATTGCTTTGCGTGTTACCGAAAAGCTGTCGCGAAGCAGCACAGGTCAGGAACAGTTTTTTACGCGCACGCGTAATGGCAACATAGGCCAAGCGGCGCTCTTCTTCAATTCCCGCTGGGTCGGACGATGAATTCATATGCGGGAAAATGGTCTCTTCCATGCCCGCCACGAACACGGTATCGAACTCCAAGCCCTTAGCAGCATGGACCGTCATAAGCGTTACGGTTGCGCCGTCTTCGGTCTGCGCATCCAAATCGGTACGCAAGCGCACCCACTCAAGGAAGTCCGCCATGGAATCGCCGCGCAAGGTGCGCGCGGGTTGCGGCTCCTCATCAAACGAAGAAGCATCAAAAAGTGCACCTTCTACCTGATCAGCGGCAAGAAGCGCATCTGCATCGACAGCGGAAAGGTCCTCGGTGGAAGGAGCCTCGAACAGCGCATCGTCTTCATCGTGCGTTGCCACGAATTCATCCACTACTGTCAAGAATTCTTTGATGTTTTCAATGCGGGCGCGCGATTCCGTGGTGTTTTCCAGTTCAAGCGCCGTAACCAGGCCCGTGCGGTCAATCACCATCTCGATAATCTTGCGTAAATCGCCTTCATAGGTGCTTGCTTCGGCAATCAGCGACACGAAGCTGCCCAACGCTGAGCGCACGCTGGCACGAAACCCCGAATCCGCCACGGCAAGCGCTGCGGCATCCATAAACGATACTTGCTGGTCAAAAGCAAGTTCGGAGATATGGTCAACGGTTGTTTTACCAATGCCGCGACGCGGAACGTTGATAACGCGCTGTGCTGACATGTCATCCGCCGGATTTACGATGAGCGTGAGGTACGCCATAAGATCCTTGATTTCGGCACGCTCGAAGAACTTCACGCCGCCCACAATACGGTACGGAATACCCGCGCGCAGCAGCATGTCTTCCAAAGAGCGCGATTGGGCGTTCGTACGATACAGAATGGCCACGTCATCGTAGCTTGCGCCCGCACGCACCTGCTTTTCAATCTGGCTGGCAATCCACACACCTTCATCGCGACCGTCCGACGCCATGTAAACCTGAATCTTGTCGCCCTTATCCTGCGACGTGAACAGGCGCTTTTCCTTGCGTTTCTTGTTGTGCGCAATAACAGAGTTCGCAGCTTCCAAGATATTGCCCACGCTGCGGTAATTTTCTTCGAGTTTCACTACTTTGCAGTCGGGATAATCGTTTTCGAACTCAAGGATGTTGCGAATATCCGCGCCGCGCCACGAATAAATGGACTGGTCATCATCGCCTACCACCATGATGTTCTTATCGCGACGCGCCAAGAAGCGCGTGATTTCGTACTGTGCCTTATTCGTATCTTGGTATTCGTCAATAAGCAGGTAATGGAAGCGATCCTGATACGCGCTCAGCACATCTTCATGATGCTTGAACAGCAGATACGTATAGAACAGCAAGTCGTCGAAGTCAAACGCATTCGCCTGCTTCAAGCGCTCCTGCAGCTGGAGATACACGCGCGCCGTGACTTTCGTAATGGGGTCGGCCGCCTGTTCTTGATAGTCAAGCGGATTGATGAGTTCGTTTTTCGCCTGGGAGATCTTGCCGCGAATCGTGTTCACCGGATAACGTTTCGGATCGATTTCCAAGTTGTACATGATGTCTTTGACCAGGGATTTCGAATCGCTGTCATCGTAGATGGTGAAGTTTTGCGTAAAGCCGATAATCTGTGCATTTGCTCGAAGGATACGCACGCACATGCTGTGGAACGTGGAAACCCACATGCCGCGCGCAGATGCACCGATAAGCTGCCCCAAACGCTCGCGCATTTCTGCGGCAGCTTTATTCGTAAACGTGATGGCAAGAATCTCCCACGGATTCACGCCGCAGTCTTCGATCATATGGGCAATGCGGTACGTAAGCACACGCGTTTTACCTGATCCAGCGCCCGCCAAAACCAAAAGCGGACCTTGCGTGGCAAGCACGGCTTCGCGCTGCGGACCATTAAGCGTATCTAAATCAAGCACAGTGACACCTCGTAATTAAAACACGCCCAACGCGCGCAGACCAAAGTAACCCAAAACAACAACGCCTAGAATAATGCGGTACACGCCAAACGCCGTGAAGTCGTTTTTCTTCACGTAGCCAATCAAGAACTTGATGGAAATAACCGATACCACAAACGATGTAACAATCGCAATGCCGAAAATCATCCACTCCATACCCGTATAGGCAAATCCGTGCTTGATGAACTTGATCAAGCTCCAACCGAGCATAATCGGAATGGCCAGGAAAAACGCGAACTCCGTTGCGATGGTGCGGCTGGTGCCCAAAAGCATGGAGCCGATGATGGTGGAGCCAGAACGGGATGTACCCGGGATAATAGCCAGCGATTCGAAGATGCCGATAAGGAACGCCTTGCCATAAGAAAGCTCGCTGAAGCTGTTCACCTTAGCAATAACGCTCGAGGCATCGGTCTCGTCCGTTTCAGTCTTGAACGTGCTTTCACCTTGAGGCTCATCGTTCACGGCGTTCGCTGCACGTGAGCCTTCCCCGTTGCCGCTCTGACCTGCAGCATGCTTGGCATGGCGCGCAACATAAGCACCTGAAGCGCCGGCAGCGGAAGAGTTCGCAATGGCAGCGCTGTTGGCTTGCGCGATAAGACGACGATTGCGGCGCTCGATCAAGATGAAAATCACACCGTAAACGATAAGCGCGGCAACAACAACCAGGTAGCCGTGCGGGCCGTTCATAATGTTTTCTTCCATCCAGTCATCAAGCGCAAAACCAATAACAGCGGGAGGAATAGAACCCACAACAACCTTCGCCCAAATACCCCACGTCTCTTTCTTCTGCGTGGCGGTCTTCGTGCGCGCGAAGGGGTTCAACTTGTTGAAGAACAGCAGAACAACGGCAAGAATGGCGCCCAGCTGAATGACAACCAAAAACGTGCTATAGAAGGACTCAGAAACGTCGAGTTTCACGAACTCCTCCAACAGCATCATGTGACCCGTGGAGGACACGGGCAGCCATTCGGTGATGCCCTCGACCACGCCGAATAGGAAAGCTTTTAAGGCTTCAATAATCATAAAATGAATCCTTCCAAAATTGTTCATATTGCCGCAAAGCCACCTTTGACGTGCAGAAATGTTTTCTTCGCGCCAAGCGGGCAGTAAAAGATGCAAACAACAATAAATGATAATACCGAAAAAATGCGTAGCGAATATAATAGCACGCTTTGGAAGGGACGCGGCTTAAGGCAGCGCAGAGCCGCCGCGAATACAGAGGGTTTTCGCAATTGGGGCGCGGCTCAGCGTCGCGCAGCTAATGGGCAAGAAATGGCTTGGCACCGCAAGGGACGCTCGCAGGCAAAAACAACTTCCCACTGCCGTGCGCCCGACCGGCAAACGATTGCATATGCGCGCGCGAAACAGCGATAACGCGCCGTCAAGCCGCCGAATTATGCGTTTTTCTTCTTCGGGAATTCCCGAACACCCAGCTCGCGCAAATAAGGTTGACCATCGCGGTCCTCGAACACGTTCGCGCTCTCAGCAAAATGGACGCGTGGACATGCCTTGCGCGCCTTCTCGAACGACTCAAGCGACACCGCGGCACTCGGCACGCTTGCATCCCAATCGAATGGCACATGGCACGCTTGCGCCCAGGTACGCACCGACTTTGCGTCTTTGCCAAACGCCTTCGCGCACTTCAGAAGCTTGTCGCCTTCGTCAAACGTAAGCCACGGATACGCTGCCCGCAACGCGGCATCTTCCAGAAACGCCTTGTTTTGCTGATAAATTTGACCCGTGTTTTTATTATCTGAGCTGCAATAATGCACGCCCAGCTGAAGCTGCTGTTCGTGAGCGTATTCAAGCAGTTCCAACGCTTCAGCTTCGCTGCCCGCAACAGAAACGCCGCCCCCATACCAATAATCGTACAGGTAGTTGAATGGATGCTTGCGCAGCTTGAAGTCGCGCGCGCGGAACTCTTCCGCGTTGCAAAGCGGGAAACAAAATTCAAGCAAATTGATACCTCGCACACCCAGAGCATCAAGGCGCGAAAGCAACTCGCGCATTACCATCTGCGTGCCGGGGATTACCGGCATCTCAACCATGACCTGCGGCAATGCAGAAACAGCAGCAGCCATGCGGTCAAACACCGGCGCATCTGCATTTGCAACGTCTTCCGGTTTTACGCTGAAACGAATCTCATTGAGCCCCGCTTCCGCCAACTGCGCTAAGCATGCATCGTCAAGCAAGTCGCCGCACGTGTAAAGACGCACATGCGCTTCAGGATACAACTCGCGAGCGCGCTGAATAAACATTACGACCTGGTCTTTATGCAGCAGCGGCTCACCACCCGTAACGGCAAGGCAATCGAATTGCGCCCCAGCGGCGTGCGCAGCATTGAGCTCTGCCACAATATCGCGCTGGTGCGAAAGGAAATACTCGTAGTGATCCTGGTTCGGATTGAAGCAGAAATAGCAGTGCCGCGTGCAGCGCAAGTCAATGAAGAACGTTGCCGTGCGCTCGCCGGTACGACACGCCAAGCATGCCGGCGATATCCAGCCGCGCCACAAGGACGTGTCCCCATTTTCGCAATGGCACCCACACGTGGTGGCAACCTGCACACGGCGCGCTCGGGAACATGACTCCGTAGCTTCAAAGGGAACGCCAAACGCAGCAACTGCGTGCTCGTAGTCGCGTTCTACCTGGTTGAATGCTTTTGTGTATTCCCGAACGTCCATCAAAATCCTTACTCGCCTATACGTTCCATAAGCCAATCGAGCTGTACCGCATCAACATGCGCAAGTACCACAACAGCCTGCATAAATGCAGCGTACAGCCCTCGCTCATCTTTTTCAATCACATCGGCTGCAAGTGCATCGATCCATGTAAGCAGATGCGCCTGCAAAAACGCCTTCGTATCCTGCAACGCTTTGCGGCATTCGGCATCAAGACCGTCGGCATATGCCTCGTATGCACGCGTGCCCATGCAGCCCATATACGCCAACATAGCTGCAATATGATCATCGGGGAACTGGCGCTCCGCCTGAAGCTTCAAACCGGCAGCATGATACATTGCGCGAACATCCAGCGTGCTACCCTGGAACAAGGTTTGCTCGGTTCCCACATACGGGGATTCCCACATATGCACGTACGAATCGCCCGGAACTTGGAACAGCTTCGTAAAGTCACTTTCCATCTGGGCGGCAAGCGCCGCAAGAGCATCCGCCGACAAATCCTGATGCTCGTCAAGACACATCAGCACCTCTTTGGCGCAGTCCCCCAGCGAGCGGTCGATTTTGCCCAAAGCGCACCCTGCATCAAGCGAGAGCGCTTCATCGGAAAGGGCGGCGGATTCGCGCGCAAACATCTCACGCGTCTGCGTGCTGAAAAGCTTTGCAACAAATTCGACCGAGCAATTGCCGCCAAACACCGAGTGAAGAAGGTCGTAGAGGTACGTGCGGCAGGCAAGATCCATGCCAATGCGAATTTCGAGCTGTTGATCAGGCATAATACCGCTCCTTTTAAGGGATTGCGCTTATCTGTCTATTTATCTTCTTAAGGGAGATTCCACGCGACACCTCATGCAGCGCACCGTACAGCACGCCATGAAGCTTCGCGTGAAATCGCGCTACATGACAAAACGAGCGTTAGATTATTCTAGCGAAAAACTGCGTAAAGAAAAATCGCCGCACCACAAGCGATATGCGGTGCGGCGACAAATAGAAAGCTCGTTCCTACCAAGTAAGCTCGACAGCAGATTTGTCGAAAGCAAGATCCTTGGTCTTGATCAGAACGTGCGGACGAGTCAGGTCGGGATTCGGAAGCACCACGATAGTGCCGTTGTCCAAATCGCCGGCGTACTTCTTGCGAAGCTCGTCGATATCGCCAGCGTCAAGAGCGCGGTTCGGGCAACCTGCAACGCATGCGGGCTGATCGCCGTTGGCACGCAGACCATAGCAGCCGTCGCACTTGCCGGAAACGCCCTTCTCGGGGAAGTACTGCGGATGACCGTACGGGCAGCTCATAACGCACATACGGCAGCCGATGCACTTGCTCTGGTCCTGGATAACAGTGCCATCGGCAGCCTTGCTGATAGCGCCCGTGGGGCAGTTAGACAAGCAGATCGGATTCTCGCAATGGTTGCAGCTGCCAGAGTAGCTGTACGTCTTCACGTCGGGGAAAGCGCCAACTGTGTAGCTCTTCACCTCGCGATACAGAGCGCCGACCTCAAGACGATTCTTGTCTTTGCACGCCACTTGGCACGCGCGGCAGCCAATGCAACGCGTCATATCAAAGTAAAAACCAAAAGCCATGATTCCCTCCTTAGCCAAGTTTCAGGATGCGTACATCGGTGTTGCAGTCGTCTTCAAGCGCCTGACCATTGTACTTCTCGAAATTGCAGTTATTGTTGTTGTAGCTGGTAACGCCAATGCCGGAAATGTTGTTGCCGGTCAGATAGTTGTCAGCGCCGCCCTCATCAATGCCGGTCTTTTCATTCAAGCGGACCCAGGAACCGTGAGGAATGCCAACTTCACCAGGCATAAGGTTTTCCATGCAGCAAGCCTTGCGCAGCACTTCGCCGTACTTCGTCCAAACGCGCACGGTGTCGCCGTCTTTAATGCCCTTTGCCTTTGCATCAGATGCGTTCAGGAACACGGGGTTTGCCCATGCTTCACGCAGCCAGGGGCAGTTGTCGAAGACAGAGTGCGAACGACGGAAGTAGTGCGGGTTGAACAACAGGTACGGATACTCGCCCTTTTCGCCACCGATCTTTCCATCTTTGAAGGTGGTCTCGTAGCCCGTGCCGGGAACAAGGTACTCAGGATACGGAGCGTAATTGTGGTCGCACAGGCCAATGCTGTTGAACAGGTCGGCCTTTGCCTGGCTGGTAATCTCGAACTTGCCGCTCTTCGTCTTCAGCGGATTCTTCTCGGGGTCGGCGATAAATGCAGCATGGCCCAAGAAGGAAGAGTACTTGTCGCCCAGCTCGCGCTTTACCTGGTAACCACCGTTGGAGACAAATTCCTTCAAGGTCACGCGGCCCGTCTGGGTCTTACCCTCAACGCCCCATTCCTTGATGTCGGCATCGGTGATGGTAACCAGCGGCTCGTACTTGCCTTCGTCGTTGATAACCGTAGCGCCAGCAATGCTGTTGAAGAAGCCCTGCTTTGCGCTGAACGGATAAACCGTCTTCGGGTCAACGCCAATTGCTTCCATGATCAGAGAGTTGATTTCCATGTCGGTCTTAGCCTCGTACAGCGGCTCAGTAACCTGCGAGAAGCAGAACAAGAACTCGCGGTTAGAGCCAGACAGACCGCCGGGAACTTCCCACTGAGTGGTAACGGGCAATACGATGTCGGAGTACATTGCCTGCGTGGTCATGAACTGAGCCTTCGCCATAACGAAGTCCATCTTGCGATGAGCCTCAATGCCGCGCTTCATGTTCGGACCGGTCTGCAGGTAGGCGTTCTCGTCATGGATGATGCAGTGGATGTCGCACGTGCGATCCTCGCCCGCCTGGGAACCCTTGCCGGAATACCAGTCACCAACCATGCGATATTTGCCAGTCAGGCATGCTTCCCATACCTGAGGACCAGGGATAACGCCATCAATGTCGTTCTTCAGGCTGGGGAAGCCGGAACCGCCGGCCTTTACCAGGGACGGACCGCCGTTACCAGCGTTTGCATGGTAGTTGTTCGCGGTGCAGTTACCGGGCTTGCCCATGTGGCCGCCCATAGCACCCAGCGTCATGAAGATCTGCGGAAGGTTCTCGCATGCGTCGCAACGAGCAGCAGCGAAGTTGTGGAGCAACCACACGTTCTTCTTCTTGCCGATTTCACGTGCGAACCAGGTGATCTTCTCTACGGGCACGCCGCAAATTTCAGAAGCCCACGCGGCATCATGCTTCACGTTGTCGTACTTGCCTTCCAGGTAGTCAACGAAGTTGACGTCTTCCTTAAGGTCTTCGGGCTTGTGGTCAGCATCGAAACCAACGGTGTACTTGTCCAGGAATTCCCAGTCAACAATGTCGCCTTCGGTCTTGTCCAGGCGGATCATTTCAGAAGCAACACCCAGCAAGAACGCAGTGTCGGTACCGGTGCGGATAGGAATCCACTCGGCATCAAGCATCTGAGCAGATGCAGTGTAGATCGGGTCAACGGTGATGAACTTGACGCCAGCTTCCTTTGCACGGATGTAGTGGTAGCTGGGCGTACCAGCGGCAGACCAAGCCGGGTTGGATGCGTAGAACACAATGGTGTCTGCATTCAGCATGTCGGTACGATCGTTGCACACGCCTGCGTCGGTACGAGGAACGCCGATGGTTACATCGGGGTTCAGCAGGTAGGCACCATGAGAAGTGGTGTCGGCGGTGCTGGTGTGGCCGCCCCATGCCAAAAGCGGAGCGAACGCGTAACGAGAACCATAGCTACCCAGCAAGAATGCCTGGTTGCCGTACTTCTCTTTGATGGTCTTGAACTGGTCGCCAATGTACTTGATGGCTTCATCCCAGCTGATGCGCTCCCATTCGTCTTTACCGCGCAGCTCGCCGTTCGGGTTCTCGGGCGACCAATTCTTGCGCTTGATGGGATACTTCAGACGATCAGCGCCGAAGCACTGCTGCTGCTGCGCCTTACCGCGCACGCAGCCACGCTGCTGCGGATAATCGAAAGAATCTTCGTGCGTGTCGTCGGTCTTCTGGCGAATTACCGCGCCATCTTTGACCATGACTTTGTTCATGCAACGGCCGCCGCAGTTGTGCCAGCATGCAGCCGACGTCCACTCGCCGCCCTTCGCAGGATCAACGGGCATACCCATTGCATCGGTGGCCTCAAGGCTGGACTCCGCAGAGCAGCCAGTTGCTGCCAGGCCCGCAACACCAGCCATAACAGCAGCGGAAGCGCCCAAGAAGCCACGACGGGAAATGTTATTCATACTCACTGTTAGTTCCCCCTTTCAGCCTTCTTACATCGCGCAGGTCGCGTAGAAACCGTAACGAGCAATGGCAACGCCAACTACCAGCACGGCGCACACGACAATCGCGAGCGTTTTCTTGTTGTTGAATTTAGCGCCAGCAAGCACCAGGATTGCAGAAGCAACCGGAGCGATGATCAGGCCTGCGATCTGCATGGCAGGGTTGAGACCCGCGCCAGAGAAAGCGGCGATTTCCAGCGCCAGACCAATGGCCAGCGCAACATCAACAGCAACCAGCGTGTACACAACCGGCTTTGCCGCGATATCGGCCGAACCAAGAGCGGCAACCAGGCCAAGGCCCAGTGCCAAAGCGCCTGCGACAAACGAAAGAATCGTTGCAGGAGCGTTGCTCCATACTGCGTTGCCGTATACATCGATATAGGCAGCGCCCATGAGCACAATGACAATCACCGCTGCAATTGCGCCGATAACGCGCAGAGCAAACGGGCTGTCCTTCTTCGCGAACATGATGATCATATCAATGAGAGCTAGAACGAAGAAGATTGCTGCGAATAGCACTTCCTTGACCATGCCGGAACCGAAGTTGACCGTGCCAGCGCCAATGGAAGCAAATGCGCGGGAAAGGCTCTGGACATGCGTAGCAGCTGCAATCATGCCAATGGCGAACAGGACTACGACAACCAGAGGAACGAGCCACGGACGCTCGCCCGTGCGCGTGCGCTGGAAGCAAGCTTCAAACACATAGGCGCCCGCTGCCAACCCTCCCAGCAACGTGAACAGAAATAAGGATTCAAGACCCATGTTTCCCCCTTTTCTCTTTGACGCCCGCTTCGTGCGAGTCGTCCCTTTTTGCGAAACGCGCCTCGCCCGCGCGATTCGCTTATTCGGTTCATGGCGCAACCTTGTGGCGACAAGAACGACCTTTTACCGAATAATTGACATCAAGATATCAGCTGATTTCCCTCTTGTGCAGTTATAACAAAATTGCCGCACAACAATCAAGAGTGTCGCACGACAATTTTGAAGTGTAATTATTCTATTTTATGGATAGTTATTATTTACAATACGAATACTGTAACTATTACACCTGCTCATCGCCTGGTTTAACGTTGAAACCGTCGCTATAGGCACTGGGCACCACCAACGTGCCTTCGTTATCCTGCATACCTTCGTACGTAAGATGCATCTTACGCAGCGACAGCGCAATATCATCATGGCTGTACGTTTGCGCCACGTCATCAAGGATTGCCGAGAGATCCTTCTCTGCTTCCATAAGCGTGATACGCGCGCTCTTGCGGCACTCAGCCTGCGCCTCAAGCGACATAACGCCTTGCAGCTCCTTGGGAATGATTAGATCGCGCACTTCGACCGACACAATAGAAATGCCCCAATCCGACACTTTTTGCTCCACTGCTTCGCGAAGCTCCTGGTCAAGCTGATGACGACGCATAACCACGTTCTGAAGCGACGCGCGTCCGATGGCGTCACGCAGCGCCGTTTGCGCGGAAAGCGCCACGGCAAAATGGCAATCTTGCACTTCGGTACAGGCTTTTTCGGGGTCCCAGATAACCCAGAACAGCACGGCATCTACGTCAAGCGGCACAAGATCGCTGGTCAGGGCCTCTTCGGCGCCAAATGGCGTGGCATTCATGCGCTGGTCAACGCGCAACGTGCAGAATTCGAACAGCGGGATGGTGAAGAACAAGCCCGGGCCCGCAAGACGATTGAAGCGACCCAAGCGCATAACCACCACACGCTCCCAATCCATGCACACGTGCACCGACGAGAGCACGATGAGCCCTATCAGCACGGAAACGATGATTCCCGTAAGCGTCAGCCTGCCAAGCGCCGCAGCAAACAGCGCAAAGACCAGCGCAAACGCAATAAGAGCAAGCACCACGGTAATCATGACCGCGCCGTTGCGCGTGGCTTTTTTCGTGGGGTCGGAACGATACGCGTCCGCCGCAACACCGAACTCCATTTCAGAGCGGCGATACGTGTCTTTTTGCTCTTGAGGTGGGGTTTTACCGTTGAGTTTTCTCATGATCTTTTTTCATCCTCCTTACGCACGACGATACCAGCTTTGGAATGTCGTCATACGCCATGCCCTCTTCAAGACAAGCTTTTACGAACTCTTCAACAAGTGCATCTATTTCTGGTGCGGGTTTCAAAATGGCGCTTGAATCATTTACGAACACGCCACTGCCGCGCACGGTGGTCACATAGCCATCGCGTTCAAGCCCCATATAGGCCTTGCTTACCGTGTTGTAGGCAATGCGCAGGTCGGCCGCATATTTGCGCACGGTCGGAAGCTTCTCGCCTGGCTTGTAGAAGCCCGACGTGATAAGGTAGACCATGCGATTGCGCAGCTGCACCCACAGAGGCAAGTCACTGGACTCGTCAAACGAAAACGGCGGTATTTCTTTATTCTGCTGCTTCACGTAACTCTTTTCTTGCTTTCTTTTTGCTTCGCGTGCTTACTTCGTATTCTTGCTCTATATTCTCGTTCTGTATTCTTGCATCATGCTGGGCGCTTCGCTTTTTTGCTCCGTATTCCCACTTTATGCTGGGCGCGCTTCGCTTGCTCGTTTTGCTTTTCTCGTTTCACCCCTGGATTCCCCGCCTTATATCGACGGCGCAGCACCGCAGGCTACGATTGCAATGCGAAGGCACAAGCCGCCAGCAAGCACCAAGATAGCAATTCCCGCGGCTGCAGGAACTGGGATTTCCCGATTTATCACCAAAGAAATAATTTCCGCGACAAAAGGAAGCACCAGACCACACGCAACGAACCCCGCCCAAAACGTTAGGGACAAATCCCCTTCGAGAAGCTGCGTAACCGCCAAAGGCGCTGCGTCTTTCACGCAGATGATCAATGCCGTGGCTGCAATTGCCTCAAGCAGGATAAACACAACATCAACGCGAACGAACAAGCGCGCCATGATGCGGGCCACGCGCACATCTTCGCAGGTGCAGGCCGCAAGCACCACTACGGCACATCCGCACGAAAACGCCGAAGCCGCAAATAAAACCGGCAACCACGCCGATTGCCACACGCCCACCGCAATAACGCTTTGGAGCAGAAGGCCGGTGTAGACCATCACGACAATCGCAACGGGAATGCCCAGCACTTTCACAGCGAACACTACAACGCGCGCCCAGTTCGGCAGCACGAAAACGGCATTGGCCAATGCGGCAGCCAGAAAAACAGTGAGCAGCGTTAAAGCGAAGGCGCCAACGGTAACCAAGCTGCTCGTAGGATAAAGAAACAGGAAGAAAAACGCTTCGGGGCGCCCCAGATCGGCAACAAGGCACAGCTCACCCGCTACAACAACCATCAGGCTCGCGCCGTAGATAATCCGACGCATCCGCTGATACGTTGGTTCGGAAATTACCGATTGCGGCGGTAGAAACGTTTTTGCATAATTGCCACGACGATGGTCTTTTATGCCCCTGGCAACATCGATAATTGCGGCAAGCGCGAAGGCACCAGCAGCAGTGCCACCCAGGAAAAGGTACACGGCTATCAATTCGCTGAAAACCATGTTGTCCCCTTCCCCTGCGTTTCGGTGCGTTTTGGCGTTTCGCAACACCTTGTTGTGTTTGCGTTGGCCCGCCTTGGCCCGCTCGCCCGAACACGAGCCTTGCCCCGCCTTGGCCCACCGTCGCTCGCGTTGGCGCTGACCGCGCGCCTTCCCCCGCTTTGGCTCGCTCGCGCGTCTCCAAGCCGCGCGGACCACCGCCCTTTCCGTTGAAGACAATCTACCACATGTTTGCGCTGTATGGTGCACATGTCGCACGACAATTTGCGTCTTGCGGTGTTTTCCGCGCAAGTACCCGTGCCGTCCCTGGTTCTTTCTGCGCGAATCCCTACGTCGCCCCCTGGTGCTAGCGCGCGACCGCGCTTGCAACTCTTTCCTGCACGACCGCGCTCTGCGAAACCCCGTGCAGCGCATTGCCGAGAAATTGACAAGTTTCCGAAGCTTTTGGAACGAAGCAGCCGTCTTTGCAAGATGTTGATGCAAGAGTTATAACATTTCCCCAGGTCGCTGCTTGCGGTTCCTTCTCTTTGCCAACCTATTTCCCCAAAAGTTTCCAAAAGCTTCAGAAACTTGTCAATTTTTGCGATCTGGATTGCACGGAGCGGTGAAAAAAGATGCTTCCTGCATTACCTATGTTTCAAATATGAAAAAACTTCTGCATTTCAGAGAAGGAGCAAAGGCGGAACCCTTCGGAAGTTTTATCATAAATTGTTTTCGAAAAGATAGTCGTCGATTTACAAGGAGTTCTTCGTGACTGCTTCCACTGTTTCTGATTCTTCCGCCGCGCTCGCTGCCGGCTTCCCCGCTGCTCAGAGCGGCGCAGGCCAAGTTGTTGTCGTTTTCGACTTTGGCGCTCAATACGGCCAGCTTATCGCGCGCCGTGTGCGCGACTTGCACGTGTATTCCGAAATTGTTCCCTGCGACATTACCGCAGATGAGGTGCGCGCCATGGCACCTTCCGCTATTATTTTATCGGGCGGTCCCGCAAGCGTGTACGCCGACGATGCCCCGAAAATCGACCCCGAAGTACTTGAGCTGGGCATTCCCGTTTTGGGCTTTTGCTATGGCCAGCAGATTATGGCGACCACGCTGGGCGGCAAGGTCGGTCACACGGAAAAAGGCGAATATGGACCGGCGACCATTACCCGCTGCGACCGCTACGAGAGCATTGGCATTAGCCACATGGGCAGCGATAACGGCGTGTATGCCGACGGCGGCGAGCGCGCGCAAATTCTTGACCGCAGCCTGGAATCCAAGCTGTACGGCGACACGCCCGACGTGCAAACGGTGTGGATGAGCCATCGCGATGCCGTGTGCGAGCTGCCCGAAGGCTTCCGCGTGACCGCCACAACGGAGACGTGCCCCGTGGCGTCCATGGAATGTGCCGAGCGCAAGCTGTACGCTACGCAGTTTCACCCCGAAGTGCGCCACTCCGAGTACGGCAACAAGCTGCTGGAGAACTTCCTGTTCGACATTTGCGGGCTTGAGAAGAATTGGAACATGGACTCAATCATTGAGGACGCCGTTGCTGCAATTCGCGCGCAAGTTGGCGACAAGCGCGTGATTTTGGGCCTTTCGGGCGGCGTGGATTCCTCGGTTGTTGCGGCGCTGTGTGCTCGTGCCATTGGCAAGCAGCTGACCTGCGTTTTCGTGAACCACGGCTTCTTGCGCAAGGGTGAGCCTGAAGAAGTTGAGCACGTGTTCAGCAAGCAATTCGATGTGGATTTCATTCACGTGCATGCCGAAGAGCGCTACGCTGCGCTGCTTGAGGGCGTGGACGATCCCGAGCAGAAACGCCGCATTATTGGCACGCAGTTCTGGAAAGAGTTCTTCGCCGTGGCACAGGATTTGGCGGAAGGCGGACGTCCCGTGCAGTTCATGGCTCAGGGCACCATCTATCCCGACATCATTGAGTCGGGCGCGCGCAAAACGGGCGGCAAGGCGTCTACTATCAAGAGCCATCACAACTTGATCCCCTTCCCCGAAGGCGTTCATTTTGATCTGATTGAGCCGCTTGACCACTTCTTCAAGGATGAGGTGCGCGCGCTGGGCACGGCGCTGGGTCTGCCCGATTACATTGTGCATCGCCAGCCGTTCCCCGGCCCTGGCCTGGCCGTTCGCATTATTGGCGCCATTACCCAGGAGAAGCTGAGGATTCTGAAAGACGCCGATGCCATTGTGCGCGAAGAGCTTGACACATATAACGCGCGCTTATTCGAGGAGACCGGCGAGCGCAACAGCACGCATAGCTGCTGGCAGTATTTTGCCGTGCTGCCTGATATCCGCAGCGTAGGCGTTATGGGCGATGAGCGCACGTATGCGCGACCGATTATCTTGCGTGCGGTGGAGTCAAACGACGCGATGACTGCCGATTGGGCGAAACTGCCTTACGACGTGCTGGGACGTATTAGCAGCCGCATTGTAGCGGAAGTCCCCGGCGTGAACCGCGTGTGCTACGACATCACTCCCAAGCCCCCGGCGACGATTGAGTGGGAGTAGGCCGATAGGGTTCTGACCTGCATTTTTGAGTGCCGCGCTGTGCCGCTGAGTTTCGTTTCGTA
>CAKUOV010000009.1 GCA_934670115.1 uncultured Eggerthellaceae bacterium | reverse complement strand
AACGAGGCGGGGACGCAGACCGTGACCGTCATCGGGCGCGTGGTGTACTACGTGCTGCCCGACACCTGGCAGTTCTGATCGCTTGCTATGGCGATGAAATGCCTGATAAACACCATTTTCGTGACGCCACGAAATTGGTTTCAAACCCATCGATTTCGATGCGTTTGCGAAGAAGCTCCCAACTGTTGCATTTTCTGCAACAGCTGACGGAAGGGGGAATCATGAGAAGGGAGTTCGGCACGATCCGCGAGATGAGGCGCGGCGAGCTGTACCGCGTCTTCTGGCAGGAAAACGGCAAGAAACGCAGCCATCACGTGAGGGGAACGCGCGCCGATGCATCCAAGTACCTCGCGATGGTGCAATCCGGGGTAAGCGGCATTGCCAAGGATTCGATTACCTTCGCCGAGTACTGGGAAGCCGTGGTGCTCCCCTCCTGCGCCAACCTGTCCGAGAAGACCGTGAGCGAGTACGTGCGCCTTTGGGAGCGCGAGATGGCGCCGAAGATAGGCGCTCGCCAGGTGGCGAAGACCAAGCCGCAAGCCGTGCAGGCGCTCATAGACGGGATAGAAGCCCCGTGCGTGCAGCGCAAGGTTAAGATGCTGATGCACAAGATCTGCCGCATGGCGGTCGAGCGCGACGGCATACTGGACCGCAACCCCGTCACGCGCGACATAGTGCTCAGGGAGCACGTGCGGCGGGAAAAGACGCTCGTGACGGTGGATGGCGTTGCGGGGTTCATGGAAGCGATTCGCGGCCTGAAAATCGAGCCCGTGCTGCTCTTCGAGCTGGGCGGCGGGCTGTCCCCCGAAGAGGCTTGCGCGCTCACGTGGGAGGACGTATCATTCGATGATGTGTACTGCTTCGCCAATGTGTCAAAGACGCTCGTGACGGTCAATGGGCGCAAGCTGCTGCAATACAAGGCGAAGAACCGCTTCCGCATCCGCGAGTGCGTCATCGGGAAGCCGTTCTCGGTCAGGCTCGAAGAGCTTGCCGCCACGGGGCCGATATGCAAGGGCGCGGCGTACCGCGCAGGCACGGAGCTGTCGGAGGAAAGCTTCGCGTCTCCCGTGACGCTCACGCACAACTGGCGTGCATGGTGCGAGCGGCACGGCATGGCCTACGTGAGCCAGGAGAACATGCGCTCATCCTTTGCCACGATGCACGGAGAGGCGGGGTCGCCCGACTCGCTTGTGTCCATGGCGATGGGGCATTCCGACGGCACCACGCGCGGCAGGAACTACCAGCAGAGCACGCGGCGCGGCATGATGCTGATAGCGGACATGCTCGCAGACGTGATTGGGGATAGTACCCTTTAAGAACCCAAAAACACACGAATGCCCAGGCAGATGCGAAGTCTATACTTGATTTGTAATCAGTGGGTTGCGGGTTCGATTCCTGTCACTGGCTCCATTGAATGCGCAGGTTAGGACATAAAAGTCCTGACCTTTTATTTTTCCCGAAGTATAAAGAAAAGCGGCAAAAACGGGTTAAAACGGCGTAGATGTATGCCAGATGTATGCCAGGTCGCATCAAATCGCATCACTTATAAGCACGCAAAATGGACGATCAGCTCTTTTGAAAACGATGCTTGTCCAAGGCAAATACGACCAGCCACCAGAAAAAGGCCAACGATGATTTATATAAGAGAATTTGAATTCTATGAATCCGAAGGCTTCACGCTTGCAATCCCATGCGATATGGAGGGAGGCACGTTCGGTAAAAACCTGGAAGAAGCAGCGCAATCCGCTGCGGACTGGCTGAAAGAAACCATCAAGAACGATTTAGCTCATGGACTTATCCCGCAAGGCGGAAAAATCGGACATGAACCCAGTCATAACGGGCGCATCGTTGCAGTAGCTATAGATTACGACCCCGAGCAAGTCAATACCACAACAGCAGGCGAAGCGTACATTCTCGGCGTCAACGCCGCACACCAAAAGTGAAACAGGTAAACGCTAGCCGCGTTGTGGACAGGCCAACAGAGCTCATGTTGTCGGAAATCAGAGGCGAAAACGTCCAAATCGACGATACAGGGCAGGTCGATTCTCCGAAACAACGGCACACTGCTGCCTTAAGTTTTGTCACATGCGTATGACCTGGGGTTTTACGCACCAGGAAAACTCAATTCGTAACAATGGACGAGCAAGTTGAGGCTTTTGCGTGCTCCATCTGCCCCGTATCGTCGATTTGGACGTATCTGAGCTATTTTTTTCGACAACATGCCCTTTCGCGGCTACGCACACAGCGCAGCAGCCGCAAAAACCGACAGTGTAAGAACGGCGCAAGTGTTGGCGCAGCCACCGCAGACTCACCCATCTCGGCCGCAACCGGCGATGCTTGCCATTTCCAAACTCAGCGTTAAGCACAATCCTCAACGCTACTTAACTTTCGTCACCACAACCGTGCTCAAATCCGCGCCATCAAGGCGACCCGCCGGCAGCTCCAGCACATGGCGCGCGCCACGCACCTTTTTGCCCATACGCCATGGCGCCAGCGTTTCGGCATCAAGAACCTGCAGGTCAGGACCCAAGTACAAAACGTCAATGGGACATTTCATGAAGCAGGTGTGCACCCGTGCGCAATCCGCAAGGAAAAGCCCATCGCCATCGGTACGAACATCCTTGCCCATTAACCCCCAAAGACGCTTGGAGAAGGTGTCAGCCACGGGAATGTATTCCCCTGAGCCGCTCTCGCCTACCGAAAGCAGGAAATACGAACCCGACGTGGATTTTGTTTTCAGATTTCCGCTTGCCATTGCTGTCCTTTCCGCCTACATAAATGCTGCAACGATATTCAACACCGCAGGGCCCAAAAGCGCAACCAACAGCGACGGGAAAATAAATCACACCAAGGGGATTAAAATCTTCACGGAAAACTTCGGGGCCCTCTCTTCGCCTTGCTATCGACGATATTGCTTGATAGAGGCCTCTTGTGTTTGCAGCGCGTTCGCAATAGAAATCGGCCCTGCACAATAGCGTTCACGAATATCGTAATGGGGGCGGTATCAACCCTTTGCGCCAGCGTATTCGGCATCGATTCGCGCAAAAGCACCCGATCGAAGCCACGGCCAGCCGAAACGCTTGCACCCATGATACCAAAACATTGAACATGTCCGCTCCAATGGCTTCGTGGCACTTCGTTGCGCGCGCCCTCTTCATTCCAAACCGTGACACAAGCGTGACAGAAAGAGAAAATACTTCCGATTTTCCGTTATCGGTGCCGTTCGCCCGCTGAAAGCAACGTGTTTTAGGCGGTGGGGTGCGTCTTGGGGCAAACCAGCCGAGCGCTGTTTTGCCCGCTGATGATAACGTTTTTGAAGGACGGAAGCGCCGCAGAGCGGGGTGCGTTGGGCTGGGGCAAGGTGAAAGGCTTCCTCAAGGCGGCCTCCGAGATCATGTTGTTGAATTTTGGGTCCCAAATTCGAAGTTGTGGTAGGTTGGAAGTAGGTGAGACTCGAAAATCGAGTCCTTTTTCGAGCATTGCAGAGGACCTTGAAAAACGCTTCAGCATAATGCCAGTTCATAATTATTTCCGTTGTGGATAATCTATCGGACCGTCAGCAAAACCGACTCCGACCTACTTCCAACCTGCATCAACTTCGAATTTCACGCTGGTTTTTCAACAACATGACTTTTGCCGGGCGACCCAATGCAAAAAAGTAGCAAATCCGTGGGGCAACCGCAGATACGCAAGGTTGTCGCGGTCATGTGCTCTCTGCGACGTTTCCGCTCCAACGGGCAAAGGAGTTTATAATGGACAGCCTTATGACACTCTACGATTACATAATATGGTTTGCCATTTTTTCCTTTGCGGGTTGGCTATTCGAGTGCGTCAACAACATTGTGGTCAAAGGCCAATGGGAAAACCGCGGCTTTCTGTGGGGACCCCTGTGCCCTATTTACGGCGTGGGCGTTGTCTCGGCCATAGCGTTGTTCAGGTGGCCTCCTATAGCAGACTTAGACATTCCCTTGTGGGGCATCTTCCTTATCTGCATGTTCGGCAGCGCGGTTCTGGAATATGCGACGTCGGTGCTTATGGAAAGAGTGTTCCATGCTCGCTGGTGGGACTACAGCAACCTTCCCCTGAATCTTAACGGTCGCATTTGCCTGCCGGCATCGCTGCTTTTCGGCGTGTCCGGCATGCTTATTTGCCTGCTGGTTATCCCCTGGGCGCAAGATCTGGCGGCAGCGGTTCCCTATAGAGTCCGAGAAATCGCAGGCCTGCTGATACTGGTGATAACCACGGTGGATGTCACCCTGTCGGTAAGCGCCCTGACCCAGCTGGTGGAGAAGATCGAGGCTGCCAGCGCCAGCTTTGACCAGGCAATGGAGGCAGGTCTTGAGGCCGCGAAGGATGCAGCCAAAGACGTGGCAGAAGCCATTCCTGGCAAAGACGCTCTGCCCGATTTCTCGATGCGCGAGAAGCTTGACGGCGTTCTTCCCGATATTCCGAATGCCGCAGAAACGCTGCGCGATACGGTGTTGGGCCTTGCCAGCAGCCTGGACGCCCGTCAGAAACGCGTGCTTTCCAGCTTGAAAGGCTATAGCAGCAAGTCCGGCGCAATGATGGTGGCGTACGTGCGCAAGGGAATCGACAGCTTGGGCGGCATGCTGCCAGGCAAGCCGGGTGGCAAACCGGGCAACAAGCCGGACAACAAGCTGAATGCCAAGGACAAGGAATAGCATGGGCATCTTAGGAAAGAGAGGCGCATGGAGATGCCGAGGCACAGCGTGGCAGCGCGGCGGAAAAGAGGCGCGCAGGCAGCGCTTTGACCGGCTGCTTTCCGCTTCTTGCGCCCATGAAAGAGCTCTGGAAATGAAGGAGTTTTGCCAGCACGGCACCGTGAGCACCTACCAGCACTGCGTGAGCGTGGCTTGGCTGAGCTTTTCCATCAACGACACCCTCCATATAGGATCGGATGAAAAATCGCTGGTCAGATCGGCATTTCTTCATGACTACTACGGTTACGATTGGCATGGAACCGTCAATAAGGCCCATGCGGTGAATCATCCGGTTATCGCCGAGCAGCGGGCGGCGCGAGATTTCCCCTTAACCGACAAGGAGCGAAACATCATTCGTTCCCATATGTGGCCGTTGCCTCCCACGCGCGTTCCCACCTGCCGCGAGGCGTGGTTGGTGTGCGTCTCCGATAAGGTGTGCGCCCTGTATGAAACTCTTTTTTGCCGCGGGGACTTTCACCGCGAGGAGTTGCGCCGTTAGCGCTAACGGGCGGCGCGGGCGAAGAGGCCCGTTCGGTCGGAACCGCAACGAGTTTGTAGCGATTCCCTTACAGCAGCTTGATTGCAGCGGCCCCCAGAATCATGATGAGAGCGCCCAGTATCTTCTGCCCGTTGACGGCCTTTTTCGGAGACTCGAAGATCCCGAAATGATCAACCAGTATGCCGCCCGTTGTAGAGCCGACCAAAAGAATGATGATTGTCATTCCGGTTCCAATAATTCTTGACAGGTGAATATTTACGAGAACGTATAATCCGCCAAGAATGCCGCCAATCCACATCCACCAGGGGTTTTTAGCTGGTTTCTCTTCCGTTGGTTCCAGTTTTCCATTCCTCAAGCGTAAAACGATGCAGATAATCGCCAGGATGATGGTTCCAACGGTGAACGAAATGACCGATGCTTTTATCGGGGAGCTTGCCGCTACCCCAAGATAGCCGTTTACCGCAGTCTGGGTGGCAACCGCCATTCCCGCGAAGACGGCAAACGCTCGCCAGAGCCATAGGGACGCGTTTGCTGATTTTTGCTGACTACCGCGCTCTGTCTTGCTTTCTTTTGCCATCGAGACTAAAACCACGCCCAGAATCACCAGCACCGCCCCCGCAACGCGAAATGCAGTCAACGGTGTTTGGTGCGAGCAGAACAGCCCGAAATTATCGATGGCCAGGCCCATGAGAATCTGGCCGAGTACCGGAAGCACGACCGTTTGCACTCCGCCCAGCTTCGGAAACAGCAGGATGTTTCCCGTCAGGAAAACCACACCGCAGGCGCCGCCAATCCAGATCCATGCAGGCTCATCCAGCAACTGCGCAAAAGGAATGCTTAGCCCTTGCCCGGTGACAAGCAACAACGTGGACAGGAACAACAATCCAACAGAAAACGACACCAAAGCCGCGTTGTATGGTGTCCCTACCTTCTTCCTGAGTCTTGTGTTTACGCTCGTCTGGATAGGCAGGCAGATGCCTACCAGGAACCCAAGAATGAGGGGCATGCTTTTCTTTCCTTCTTTGTCAGTGCGCTATTGTTCGAGTCCGCTCCCCATCAGCCAGCTGCGACTGTTGCAAGAGCAGTATCAGCAGCATAGCGCACCTGCACCGGAATGCAAAGCCTTGCCCCCGCTAAAGAGACGCATCGCGCGACGCTTCGTCACGCCGTGCCTGCCCCCAAAAGTAGAGACCCAACGCTATAGCGAATGTTGCAAGAGTAATCACGCCCAAACCCACAATAAGAGACGGCCAATCAAGCGTTGCAACCACTGTTGCTACAGCAGTAATGATTACATAGGAAAAATTCACCAGCGAGGACGCTGATCCCACACGATCTTCCGGCTGATTCAGCAAGTCAACATAGGCCAGGGGTCGAATGATTCCCTCGGAAAGCGCATAGGGCGCAAATGCAAGGAAAAACACTCCCGGAGATATCTCACCAACCGCAAGCAGAGCAACGCCCGAAACACCAATCAGAACAAAGCTCATACGCAATATACGCTGGTCGGGCATACGCTTTGATAGTGCGAGATATATGAAGGGCGCAACACAGTCTAAAAGGCAAGTCAACGCATAAATCATGCTGTAACCAAGGTAATCCATGCCGAAATGATTCATCAAGATATAAGGGACAGCAGCAATGAACGCAAAAAACGGCACACCAGCAAAACCCATAATCAAAGCGAGTGACAAAAACGAGCGCGTTGATGCAAGAGTTCCACAGTCACGCACAACTTTACGCAACGATTCTTTAACGCCTGTACCAACAGCATCATGCGAACCACGCACCTCGTGAGTCTCCGACACAAGCAGCGCAAGAACAACCGCCACCACGCCCAGAAGAGCCAATATGGCAAATACGCCGCGCCAACTTGTTGCCATCAAAATGAACGAACCTAAGAATGGCGCAAGGACCGGCCCTATGATCACTAAGGACTGCAGAAACGTCATGGCCGTCTGCACTGAATCTTCCGCATACGCATCTTGGATCAATGCCGTGGCAAGCGTCTGGACGCCGCCCACGCTTGCTCCCTGCAAAACGCGAAAGACAACCAAGAACTCGACAGAAGGGCTAAGCGCACACCCAGCTGATGAAAAAGCAAATAAAACCGTCACCAGCACCAACGGTGGTTTACGGCCGCAACAATCGCTCAAGGGACCCGTTAAAAATGTAGAAAAGGCAGAGACAAAGAAAAACGCGAACATGGTCAGATTCAGGTAACCAATGCTTACGCCGAAGGTCTCTTGCATGCTCGGCAATGCCGGCGCATACATGTCTATCGCAAGAATCGCAATGAGATCAATTGACAATATACAAGCGAAAAAAGCGCGTGGGCCGAGTCGCCTCTGCCCACGCTTGAGAGAGAAGGACATGGATATCTCTTTCTATCTACAAGAACAGCACATCTTGGTTTCGCCCTTGCCATTCAGGCGATTTCCCAACTTATCAAACTCCCAGCGTTCGAAAATAATAAGACGCGGTCCAACAAAAATATCGTAAGTTCCCGCAAACTCCATATCAAGGCACGTAAACGTTCCGCTCACCGAGGTGAAATAATCGGCAGCTTCCTCGTTGAACTCGCCATCGACGAAAATATAGACATCGGCACGCCGGCTGCGCCCCATCATGGGAATGAAGAACTGAATGGTCTCATTTTCTACCGCAACGCCCCTAAGCTGCAACTGAACGCCATAGCGCGCCTGTTCGCATTCGAAACGTTTAGGCCAATCGGCTCCCTTCATCTTTGCATAATAGCCCCACGCATTCTCAAAACGACAGGCATCGTCGGCATATATGGAAGCATAGAACTCATCAATGCCAGACGCATTCTCCAAGTGACTCTTCAAGCAATCCTTCACTTTGCCGCCAATGCATGCCAACGAAAAAAGCTTCTTATAGTCAGCCAGCTCCTCTTCGGGTTTTGCGGCAGTTTGTTCTTTTAGTTCTTGGTAATCCATGAAAAACTCCTATTCAGCAATCCTTGCTGCTAATTCGACAAACCCTTATTCGTAAGCAACGCTTGAGTTATTCACCAACCAGCCCAGTGCTGCTTCCCTGCGAGCAAACACAATCGCCTGGTCGCCCATTCCCTGGTCTTCAAGCTGCTTGCGAATCATCTCTTTCTGCTTTTGATCTTCTCCCGGCATTTGGGCGGTGATTTGCTCATCGGTAAGAGAAAGGTCAAGATAGCCTGCCAAAGCATCAATCGCACAAGTTATGCGAAGCGCATCATCGGGCATCCCTGGAAGACGGTCCTCTTCCGAAGGCTCTTCCACCAGGCGTTTCGCAATCTCATCAAGTACCAAATCAGGAAATTTGGGGTCATCTTTTTTCATGTCGGGCAAGTTAAACTGAGCTGCAACGCCAGCACGAAACTCGTCAACCGTTGTAGCTGGCGCAAATTCCTTGCACACCAGTTCGTCAGTAAGCTCGGGCTTTACCATATAGAGAATCCTCCCTATGGTCACCGTCATGGAAAGAAGGCTCATGCCGCCCACTTTGCCCATGGGCATCTTGATCATTGCCTTGACACCATGTGTTTCGCCCGACCTCATGCCAATAATGGCATCATCAAAAGCCTTGGGCATTTCCCCGGCGCCAAGATGATATAGGGAATTCTTCAAATTAAAATGACTTGCAGGATTGCCGTCCATGCGGGCGTCTTCGGTTGTAACCACGATATAATCGCCCACCATGCAAGGACGATCTTCCTCAATCTCGCGATACTCAGAGAACGGCTCCATAAGCTTCTCGATTTGCTGCTCAACAAGTTCCGGCGGCACAGGAGGCTTAGGCAATTTCATCGAAACCGGTTCATAAGAAGTAAGCGTGTACTGCGTCATGGCTCCCCCTCTTTCATACGCTATTACGTGCTAAAAACAGAGTCCCACTTACACAATTAAGCGTAAATGGGACTAACTTTCACCTTTTGATTCTGGCTGCCTAAAAGAAGGGAATAACCTACTTCTTTTTGAGTAGATGACTTCTATTTCTCTTTATTCTTCGCAGCTTTCCCATACCGTTGAAAGAGTAGGATCCTCAAAGAGATTGTCCTTCTGTAAAGCCAAATCGGCTACCTGCTCCTTGGTTGCTTCGAATCCCCAAGAAAGAACCTGGAACGTCTCTTTTCCGTAGTAAAGATTGTGATCCGTCCTTACAAACCCATTGCGTTGATAGAAGCGCCACCTTGCTTGTCTCTGTTCGGGGTTTTTCGCAAGCGGGTCATCAATCACTTCTACATCCAAGAGAATGGGCTGTTCGTATCGCTGCTTTATGTGGTCAAGAACCTGCTTTCCTACCCCCTCACCCTGATGAGTTTCATCTACCCCAAGAAACAGCAGATACGTAAAAGGAAGAGAGGGGAAATTGATAACATAGCTCATTGCCTTCACGTTTTGCGGCACTTCTTCGCATCCCTCCTCGAGGTACGCTGTAAGAATGACCATATCGGGATTTCTTTCAACCAGCTGAAGCATCGCTTCCTTGGGTCTTCGTTCATATTTAGGAAAAACACCCAGGTAGACAGACCAAACTCCTTCCAATAAAGCCGATTCCCTTGAGACATCAATGGCACGCAACATACCGCCACACCCCTTCCCTGTTTCAACGTTACTTTTATGCCCAGCCTTCGAACAACAGCCGCTGCTTGTTTCCGAACGCAGAAGCCCTTTTGAACAGCGCAAACGCGCAACCCAAACCCCTTCAACCAACGCCTAAAGATCAAGCTCTTCCACCCGATGACGCAGCTCACGCTGGCGCTCGGAAAGAATCATGTTCTCGTTATGGCGGTAATACGAATCGCTTCCGTATTGCGCGATATAGCGAGCGGAATCGGTACGGCTGGTAAGCTCGGTCACAAATACCAGCATCTCCTGCTTGTCGCCAAAAGCATCCTCGATGAAAGCGAAAGCGTTTGCCAACTGGGATTCAATCGCTTGCATAATCGGAGAAATCTCACCCACAAGAACGGCGAAGGCTTTTTCGACCGCAGAAAATCCACCGGATTCAGCCACTCGCGCCATGCAAGCAAGCTCTGCAACCACTTGCTCCATCCGCTCGCGCTTAGCCTTCGTGATAGTTCCTGCAGCAACCTGCATCTCCAGCTGAGACTGAAGGGTACGCGCGCGGCTTTTCAAATCAGCAGCAGCATTAGCACCGCTATCGACCACGCAAGCCTTCGCATCACGCAGTACATCACGCAGTTCCACCAGCAACGCTGTTTTCTGATTTATGGCGCGCATAGAACCGCAGAGAGAATCAAGCATGAGACCGATAAGAGACAGTCGCTCGTCAAATTCGGCACCTTGAGCACGCTCAATAACAGCAGAAACATCGTCTGCACCTGCAAGAATGTCATCGATGCGGTAATCATCTCGATACTTGTTGAACAACTCATAGTACGTTGCAAACTCACGCGCAATCTTCTCGTTTTGCACGTACTGAATAATCAAGTCGTAATCAACCGTTTTGTCGAGCGCTTCAAAAATGGAAATGATTTCAGAGAGATCATCCCATCCGCGAGCCGTAACAAACGATTTGCCATCCAGCGTGGCCTCAACAACATAGAAGCGGTCTTTTTTAATGGAAAGAAATGTCGTGATCGCCGGATGCGTTTCCTTTTCGGCAGCATACGCTTTCCATGCGTCAAAGCTTGGTTCTACGACAATCCGCTTCAAACGGTCAAGCGTCACAATATCGAAATCATGAACGCTCTTGTTGTATTCGGGCGGATTACCCGCGGTAACCACAATCCAACCCGCTGGAATTTGATGACGCCCAAACGTCTTGAATTGCAAAAACTGAAGCATGCTAGGATACAGCGTTTCGGAAACGCAGTTTATTTCATCAAGAAACAGAATGCCGCGCTCCACCTTGTGCTCACGCATGTAGTCATACACGCTCGCAACAATTTCGCTCATGGTATATTCGCTTGCTTCGTATTCGAAATCGCCGTAGCTCTCCTTTACGATATAAGGCAAGCCAAGCGCACTCTGACGCGTATGGTGAGTCATGGAATAGCTTACCAAGCCAATGCCCAGCTCTGCTGCAATCTGGCTCATAATAGCTGTCTTGCCAATACCGGGCGCGCCCACTAAAAATATAGGGCGCTGCCGCGAAACATCCAGAAGGGGGCGTCCCTTCTCATCGGTGGCAAGGTAAGCCTCTATTGTGTCTTTTACCTGCTGTTTTGCCTTGTTGATATCCATGATTTCTCCTTTTTGGAAGACCTATCGCTTCGATGTTTGCGCTTTATCTGACTCGCTAGAACATTGAGCTCCCTTGCTGCACCGCCTACCGCATACGCGCCCCTGCTGGTTTTGCCTCGGGGATTTGAAGCTCACGCTCGTCCAATATGAGCTTGAGCGCCCAAGGGGGAACCTCGGGATCGCTATAGCCATCATCCAAAAACACGAAGACGGCATCATATTTCGGCTGTTTACGAGGAAAAACGCCTTGCCCATCAGTAAAGTAGACCAGACCGCGAAGGTCAGTGAACTCGCCTTTTTCGCAAAGCAGATTCACGTATTCGAATACGGGGCGAAAATCGGTGCCGCCAAACCCGCGCAGCTCCATCTCTTGGAGATAAAGATCAAGGTCCCTAAGCGATTCTATTTTCTTGTCGCATTGAACGCGGGCATCGCACTGAATGATGTGTATGTTCACCCTGCTATGAAAGCTTTCTGTCTGCCGCAAGATGTTGTATGTTTTGCGAACGAATGCCTGAACCAATTCGCCCGAACACGACTCCGATGTATCAATGACAATAGCGAAATCATGAATGGCGCGCGCGTCTTTATATTCCAAAGGCTCAATTAGGGGCATGTTGCCGTATCGATCCATGCCAAACGAGTAATAGATGTAATCAAATTCATCGTCGTTTACCATCATTCGTTCGCGCAACACCGAAAAACGGCGAAGAAACACCTCGTAGTTTTGCTTCTCACGATTCACCGCGCGAAGCTGCGCGACAAGATTCCCCGCTTCATCCCCGCGCTCCACCACGGATGTTTCAATCTCAACCTGCATCTGGCGAGCAAGTTCTTCCCAAGCAGCTGTAAGCTCTTCTTCGGTGGGAGCATCATCGGACGCAACATCATTCTTGGCATCGTTAGATTCTTCTTGAGCTGCGCTATCCTGCTCCTTATCGTGCAAATCCTTGTTCGAAGCATCATCCTTTGCGTGGTCGCTTTGTCCGCCACCGCTTTGGGTTCTATCGCCGCGTAGGGAATCCATCATGTCTTTTGCCTGTTCAGGCGACATTTTTTCGGTTGTCGGCAGAGCCCCGCCTTGCTTATCTTCGGTCTGCTGGCGAGCAACACTCAGAGCACCTTCTCTTTGGCCGCCCGACCCATCTGCATACCACAGCCCATGGGAATCATGGCGAAACATAGGAGCCAAACTGCGTAAATCAGTACGGTTTCCTTCTCCGGAAAAGAAGTGGTACAGTCGCTCCGCCGTAACAACGCCATCCACCTGAGCTCGAATGATTCTCAGCGCGCGCTTGGCTCGTCCATCGTAATTGCTTGGAAACGCTTCTCCGAGCAAATCGATGAGCATACTCTCGATTGCGATGTCGCAAGAGACATCCCATGGCTCCCGCATTACGGAATACAGCATAAATGGGTGACGAAAAATACAATGGAACAAACAATGAATTACATCACGGACCACTTCATTAGGCGAAAGTTTAAACCGATCAACCACGTATTCCGGGTCGTAATAAAGGCTCACACCATCGCTGCATATGCCAAACATCTCGAAATTAGGCACAAGGGGCATGCGCCAAAGCGCTCGATCAAGAAAACGGAAATGAACCGCAAGGGCAGTGCGCGTCTCTTCCAGAATGTCATTTGCTACGGGAAGACAGCGCTCGTAGCGCTCACGCTTTCGCGCCATGCGTTCCTCGGTAGTAACCGATATCCCTTCGGCAACACCCCAGGCGTGGCCAACGCCCAGTGTCGAGCGCAATACGTCCTGATCGCGCGATGCGGCATCCAAACCCCTTTGCGCGCGCTGCTGTTTTTCGCGCAACAAAACATCATGCTCGTCTATTGGAGTCAAATCCTTCATTCCCGCCACCCCCTACAAACCGAAGTCGATGTTGCTGGCCGAAGAACCCGCCATTCGTCTGCGTACCTCTAAAAGACATGCCGTCTTTTGAGCTGCACCCGTTTCCAGAGACGCATCAATCTCGCGCTGGATGTGGCGATTATCAACAAATCCCCAGCTCATAAGCTGCATAAGCGCTTCGATATCGCCCTTGTCCGAAAAATATCGAACTACAGCCTGAGCTTTGCGCGTAAACGTACCTTCATACAGATCGCGACACCGATCGCTCAAACGAACAGGATGCTTTAGCCGGGCATATGCCGCTGGCGCAAATTCGGAAATGCTTGTAGAGCAAGAAACCCATGTATCGTAGTATTCGAAATTGAAGCCGGTTTCTTTATCGCTTGTTTCAAACAAAGGCATCATGGAGCGATAACGGCTGGTGTACTCGGGCATGACAAGGCGAACTTCTCGCATGCCATCCACCTGGCAAGAAAAGGACAGGTTCAGCACATCAATCGTCTGTTTCGTTGAAAAAGCGCCTGTATAAATGCCCTTTATGTGATCATGAAGATACAGCTCGCTAATGCCAGCGGCACCGCAAAACGCCATAACGCCAATGCGCGTTACCTTATCGGGTATATGAACGATATGATCAGGTCCCAAATACAGAAGCACCGTATCGCCGTTATCTGTCCTGCCACGCTCACAGAGCATACCTTCCTGCAGGTAGAAGTGGTCATTGGCGGGATCCAAATCCAACGACGCGAGTGGTTTTGTAGCAGTGAGCGGATTTTCCCCCTGAACAAGAAGCGCGCTCACGCCAATCTCGCTCACGGATGCCGAAATACGCAAAGTATTAAGCGAGGTACCCATGAACGCACGCAAACCTATACGCCGAAGGCTTTCAGGCAAATCCGCCAAACAGAGATTCTTACACCCGCGAAATGCTTCATCTCCTATCTCAAGCACGCCTTCTGGCAAGTAAATACGACGCAACGCACGATGTCTTTTGCATGCGTTCGCGGCAATCACCCGCGTTCCCAGAGCAACACAGTAGTCTGAAACTTGACCGATAAGCTCCAAAAAACTATCACCTAAATACACACCGCCAGAACCATCGATTCGTAGCGAGCAATCCGTTTCTTCCACCGATGAGTCGCCCACAACTTTAATAGACCCCTGGTGCACGCCCAACTGAACAGGCGTGTGTTCAAATACACCATGACCAAAAAACTCCAAAGAGGACGGAATTCTTGCCTTTGTCACGCCCGAAGACGCAAACGCCTCGGAGCCCAAAAAGCGAACCGAAAAAGGAAGAGCGACCTCAAACAGAGACGAGCAAAAGAAAAACGCCTTATCGCCCACTGATTCAAGACCTTCGGGAAAATCAATCGAGCTCAATGATGTTTTGGCGAAAGATAATCTACCGATACTTCTCAGGCTCTCTGGAAGCGTTACGGCGTGCAAGCACTTCATCGAGTCAAATGCACGATCAGCAATATGAACACAACCCTCGGGAACAGCATATTGCTCGACAGGAACTATCAGGCAAATCAAAATGGAGCCGTCTTTTGAAAAGACAGCAAACCCGTCGCTCATCAGCCCTTCATTAGCCGAATTGACACTCACGCGTTTAAGGTCTTTTATTTCAAATCCAGAAGAATCGAATTCCCGCACCTGGGGACCGAAAATAAGCTCTTCAATGGAAACCCCCGAGAGTAACTTCATCTCAGATGAGACGACCGCAGAATTCACCTGCACACTACGAATGCAACCGCAGCCGGAAAACACACCCGCCCCAACCTGTTTCAACCCACCAGGAAGGCGCACGCTACACAACCCCGTGCACTTTTCAAAGAGATGATGCCCTAAAATCTCAACAGTGTCGGGAATGTTAATTTCCTCAATTTCATCGTGTCCAGCAAAAACGCAATTATCAAGAGCCGTCACCGTATAATCAGAAATTTGCTCAGGGATATCAACAATACGACTTGAGCCATTGTATGTCGCAATACGGGCTGTGCCACCTGCGCGAACCGTGTACATGAACGGACCGAATCTTAATTCGACCTGCTCACGAGCACGCTCTTGCGCCATTTGGTCACGTTGCCTGTCTAAGCGTATACGATTTTTTGCTATAGCGCGTACATCTTCAGGCACGCTTTCGTCGTCTGGATCAAATTCCGGATCGCTCAAGTATTTTTCCGTCACCAGCTCAACGTGATTGAGGCGCAACGAGGCCCGGGGCGGTTGTGCCGCAGCATCAGAAGGCCCCAAGAAATTACTTTGCTGCAACCATTCCAACACGATTCCGTCACCTCCTTGTTTTGAATGCAACCCCAAACCAAACGAGCTGCATGCACAAACACTCGAACTGCGTAGCTAACACGAAATTGGCAGCCTCTTACTCGTTATAAAAAGAAGCATCCTGCGAGTACAATCTTTCCAGATTGGGGGGTGCTCGCAGGATGCATTGCGCTCGTAAACCACATGCAGAGCTTATGCATACATATGGTTCACGATTACGCACAAAGAGAGTTGCTAGCTCTTGATGACGTTTCCGTTTTCGTCGTAAAGCTTAACCAAGAAATAGAACAAAGCAATCAGCAAGCCACAAATACCAATCTCGATTGAAGCAGCCGCCCAACCAAAAGTCTCAACCATAAAACCAGTAAAAGGAGCACCGATCAACATACCGCAATCCATGCCAATAACCAACACGGAAAGAGCGGCAGCGGCAAGCTGGGGCTTCGGAGTACATTGCGGAGTAATCGTCCAAAAAACAGTGCAGATAGCACCTTCTAGGAACGGATAAATAATTGCATAAACAATAGTAACGGTAAAATTATTCGTCAAAGTAAATGCAGTAAACAACAGAATGCCATAGAGCGCACCCAGGATAATGCCGAATGTCCTGCGGCGCTTAATCTTATCGAGCAACGCGCCCTCGAAAACAACGATGATCATTTCAGCGACATATATCCAACCAATAATACTGTTAGCGGTGTCCATATCTACAAAACCCTGCTCGGCCCAATAAGAAGCCTGCCAAGTACACCATCCGAAACATGCCATGCAGAAGAAGAACGAAACAAAAAGCATCATCCAAACTGATTTGTACTTAAAGACTTCAAACATACTCACGGAAGTATCTTCGGAATCGGCATGATTGTATTCCGCAGGCGGTTTCGTAACCATGACGGCATACAAAACAATAGACACGATGAGCAGAATCAGACCAACCCACCAAAGGCCCTTCCAGTCGCCGCCAAACAAACCAAGGATGTTTCCAGCAAACAAGAAGGTACCAGCCTGCGCAACCATTTGCCATGCGCCCCAAATGCCCATAGGCAAACCACGTTCTTCAGGCCTAAACCACATTGAAATAACTGCAGGAGCGATGACCGAAATAAGACCAAGACCAAAACCTTCAATAACACGACTAATCAAAAGAATTACTTCATTCGGAGCAAAAATACCAATCAAGGTACCGACGATAGTCGCACCAAGCGCTAAAATGCCACTTGCTTTCACGCCCATCTTTCGCATCATTCCTGCAGCGGGCAGCGCTAAAACAAGACCCATAACGCAGAAAATCGATGAAATCCATCCAGCAACCGACATGCCGACATTAAGCTGAACCTGAACTATAACAATGACAGGAACAACCTTATTTTGCGCCCATGCCATAGCGATGCCGGCAAGAAACACGATGAGCATAATTGCCCACGCGCGCCCCTTTAGGGACTTACCCTGTTTTTCTTCCATTTTCCCTCCTAGTAAACCCTTTTCCTATTTGATTTGCAAAACCCAAACCCAACACTCTTCAGCCAACGCATACGAAAACTTATAGATCCGCTGATTCGAGAGCTTTCATTGGCTCTTGCGGCGGATATATCTTCACGAAACAGAAGAAAAGCAATCCAAAACCCGCAGCAACAACCATCGGGAGTGATCCGTAGCCCCAGCCAAAAGTCTGAATGAAGAAACCTGCAATAGGAGGCCCCAAAAGCATACCCAAATTCTGAAGCAACCCTAAAACACCAATAGTGACAGGAGCTAATTCTGGTTTCGGAACGGTCTGCGCGATAAGCGTCCAGAACGTCGTTGGAATTGATCCCTCTGCCAAAGCATAAATAATGCAGAACGGCCAAATAAAACTGGGGTCATCCATATGAAAGCACCAAAGCAATACCAGCATATAGAATAGGTGGGCTATTTCGCAGATACGCTTTCTGTTCTTAACATGGTTTAAAGCAAAACCAACACCTATAACGAGAAATATTTCTATGAAATAAATCCAGCCTACATAGTTGTTTGCCTCGTCCATTGACCAGCCAAAAGTATCAACCCAATATGAAGCAATCCAATTACAGAAGCCAAAACACGCAAAGGTAAAGCACATTGTTGATATACCGCAAAACCAAACCGAAGGAACCCTAAGACCCTCAATCATGGAGAATTTCTTGTTCTCAGCATCAGCAAAGTTGTATTCACTCGGCGGTGCTTTCACCTTCGCAACATAAAGAACCAAGACAACGACAAGAAGAGCTATTTCTAAAACCCAAAGACCACGCCAACCAAACGAATCTGTGACGCTAGCCCCAATGAAAAAAACAAGCGATTGGGCGGCCATTTGCCATGCCCCCCACAAACCCATCGGGGCACCACGCTTTTGTGCGGGAAACCACATAGACACCAACGCTGGCGCGATAACAGATATAATCCCAACACCGATGCCTTCAATGACTCGACTCACCATCAAGATTTCAATGGAACCCGACAGAATGCCCAGAGCACTACCAATCAAAGCGCAAATAATCGCAATTAAGCCACATTTGCGCGATCCAAGGCGCCCAATAATCCAAGCTGCAGGAAGAGCACTGATCATCGCAACAATAGAAAACACTGAAGAAAGCCAGCCCGCCGTCGTCATGTCGATGGAAAAAACATCCATGAAAACGGGGATAACCGGTGAAACCTTGTTCTGCACATAAGCGAGCGAAACACCAGTTAGAAAAATCGCAATCGTAACAACCCAGGCTGTAATTTTATAATGCCGAATCTTCTCTTCGGTAAGACTGCTGCCTGCTGCCTCAGAAGACATTTTATCCCCTCTCAACCGCATAAATATCAACGCAGGAGAACTAGGGTTACCCACCCTTTAGCTAATCGGCTTTCTCTCCCCCTTCGAAGAGAAAGCCGCACCATTTGCAATCGGAACGAAATCCCAATACATATTTACCGCATTGGGGGCACACTTTGATGCGCCCCTTTTCAATGCATTCTTTGCACAAGGGCTTTTCAAGCGGCGTGCATAAAAAACACGCTTTTTTTGATTTCTCGTTCAGATATGTCCTGTTGGCATATTTCTCATGATCGATGGGCGTACCGCATTTTTTGCAAACATCCCATTCAAAAGGATTGTAACGACCACAAACCGGGCATTCCACTGGATAATTGATGGGAGCTTTCTTATGGCACCTATCGCACCAGGGACTGCATGTTCTGCAATTTGGCACGTAGAATCACCCCTTGATCATTCAAAGCTAAGCTAGCAGGCAGGCGCTTAATTTCCAGGAGTTTTAGGAGCAGATGGAGCTGCAGGCTTCGGGGCACCAGGACCTGCCATAGGACGCGGAGCACCGGGAGCTGCGGGGCCGGGCCTACCAGGAGCACCAGGTGCACCCACGCTGGGAGCGCCCGCGCCAGATGCAGCAGCAGCCTTCGACTCGGTCAGGTCGGCACCGCATTTTTGGCATACTTCATTATCGGGCTTATTGAAACCGCCACATTCAAGGCATTTCACCGCAGTAGCCGCATTAGCTGGTCTGTAACACATATCATTCTCCTTCGTGTGTTGAAAACCGGTGCCCCGCCCTAAGGCAGGGCACCGGCCGAAAAGACTTATTGCTCAGGGACGAAAATCCAGGAGCGGGGAGTCTCCTTGGCCATCTCGGCCAATTCGTCAACAGTACCGTACTTCATGCAAGCAGCCTGGCAGTGATGCACGCAGGTCGGAAGCTTGCCCATTGCAACGCGATCCTTGCACATATCGCACAAGCTTGTGAAAACAGGAAGCATCGTGTACTCGAATTTGCCGTTCGGCATCATGCGGGGACCATCCTGGAAGCAGATAACACCAGGAGTCTCGGCATCAAAACCATGCTCTACCTTGCATGCCATGGCGCAGGAATAGCAACCAGTGCACCATTGATAGTCAATGAGAATTCCGTATTTTTCAGCCATGATTATTTAGCCTTTCCAGTCTTCACGACAAGCTCAGAAACAGACATGTCGTTTTCCTTGGTAACGGGGTACAGCTTGCAAATCTGGTTTGCATAAGGAGCACCGTACAGCGTAGGACCAGTAACACCTTGAACCGTCAGGTTGTTGATATTGCAGTCGAACACACCGAACAAATTCGGGGATGCACCCTCAGTCTCCGGGAACCACCAGCCGTGCTCGCCACGAACGGTATCGGGCTTCAAAGAAGGATTGATGCGAACACGCTGCTTGCACTTACCACGCATGTTCTCAATCCAAATCCAGTCGCCTTCGCAAACACCCAGCTTGGCTGCAGCATCAGGATGAATGTCAACCAGCGGATCAGGATGGTTCGCACGCAGACGAGGAACCTGACGCTCTTCGGAGTGGAAGTACTCCCACGTACGTGCACCCGTGGTCAGAACATAGGGATACTCTTCCATAAGTTCCGGCGTAGAAACGGGAGACTCAGGCGGCTCTTCGTAGTACGGCAGCGGATCGAAGCCCCACGCCTCAAACAGGGTGTTGTAAAGCTCGCAGCGACCCGTGTTGGTGTTGAAGCCAGGCATGCCATCGTCACGCAGCCAGCCAAGCTCGTACTTGCGATATGCCCAGTCATCCGGCCAGTCGATAACCTTCTCGCGCAGATCCTGGAAGGTCTGATCGGTCTTGTGCGGCCAACCAGCATGGAAGCGGTTGCCAGCCTGAATCCACCAAGTCATCATCTCCTCGTCGGTCTCCCACGGGAAACGCTCGGGGTGCAGGTACTTACCCAGTTCAAGGATGATCTGCTCGTCGGACTTTGCCTCGTAGTAGTCGGCAACCTTGACGATGGAGCGCAGCGGCCACCACCAAACGCGGGCGGAGTTACGCTCTGCGGACATGCCGCAAGGAAGAACGATGTCAGCGCAAGCAATCGCGGTCGGAGTCATGAATACGTCAACAACAACGTTGTACCAAACGGACTTCATTGCGTTGTAAACACGAGGAGCGTCTGCAGCCATGTTTGCAATGGGGTTCGTGGACTGAATAAACTGCATGCGGATGGGATACGGCTCGCCAGTTTCGATAGCATTCAAAACGGTGTCACCATTGGCGGTGGGGTCGAAGCCCAAAGCATGCAGAGGAGAAGTCTCAACACCCAACATCTTGCCAAGCATCTCGTCGGAGAGGAACCACATGCCGCAGCCATAGGAGTCAGGAATGTCGTAAGCGCAACGAGGAATCATCATGCCGCCAGGCACATCGATATCGCCACAGATGGCGCCAATGGAGAGGAGCGCCTGAGCCAGGGGGATACCGCAAACAGTCTGGTCAACCTTAAGACCCCACTGAACAGTGGAAGGCTTGCCGCTAGCAAACGCACGAGCGGCACCGCGAATAAGTTCAGGGTCAACACCTGCAATCTGACCAGCAATTTCGGGAGTGTACTCGCGAGCACGTTCTGCCAGCTCATCGAAGCCATAGCACCAGTACTCAACGAATTCGTGGTCGTAAAGATCTTCTTCGATGATGACGTTGATCATAGCCAAAACAACAGCAGCGTCGGTACCGGGACGAACCTGCAGCCAGTACTCAGCCTTAGAAGCCAGCCACGTGCAAGAAGGATCAAGAACGATCAGCTTCGTGCCGCCTTGCTTCATAACGTCAACAATCCAGTGGCCAAAGAAGCCGTCGCCGTTGGACACCAGTGCGTTGTTGCCAACGTTCAGGATGTACTCGGGGTAAACGTACTCAGGATCGGCATAGCGCTTCTCAAGGTGCTGAGACATGTCAGCCACAAAAAAGTCGCCCATGAAGCAGTGGCCGATGGTCGTACGAGGCAGGTAGCAAGCATCGCCGGAGAGGAAGCCCAGAACGAAGTTCGGGGAGTCAAAAGCGGCATAGCTCAAATACGGGGTCTGCCAGCAAATGTTACGGCCGGTACCCTGCATGGAAACAATGGACTCGGGACCATAATCGCGCCAAATCTCACGGACGTGAGCAGCGATATCTTCGTAAGCCTCTTCCCAAGTGATGCGCTCCCACTTGTTCTCGCCGCGCTCGCCAACACGCTTCAGGGGGTACTTCAGGCGATCGGGATGATAGAAGGTCTCAACAACATCAAGGCAACGCATGCACAAACGGCCCTGATTGTAGGGGCTCAGCGGGTCGCCTTCGACTTTTTCTACCTTACCATCTTTGGTGTAGTACAGAACGGAGCAGCCGTTGTGACAACCAGGAGCGGTCCACATATTGGTACGAGTAACCGTGTACTCGCCTTCCTGCCATTGCCAGTCGGTCTTATAGACGTCTTTATTCACGCCTTCGAGTTCGTTTGTAAGCATACTCGATAACCTTTCATTCCTCTGATAAAATGAAAAATGCATTCGGGGCTCTACCTTTTAAGGTGGAGCCTCCTTCGGCTAAAAGCCGAGGTTCAACCTACACGCCCTGGGATGGATCCCAACGACGCGGCTTGGTCCAGTCACGCCCCGCGGCGTCCTGAGCCTTCTGCTCCCAGGCTTCCTTGTTCTTCGAAGCGTCTGCCATGTGAGCATCCTTACGATCTTGCTGGAACTGCTTGTTGTAAGTCTGATCTCGTTCGTCTGCCATGATTGCCTCCCTTCAATCTTTCCATCTGCTGCAGCTCCTCTTTCTGCAGCAAACCGGCCAGCTATGTCGAACATGGCACAAGCCATATCGAGCCAAAAAGAAACAGATGGGGGCTAGAACTTCAGGAATGAGCAACCTCAGAAACCGCTTTTACGATACAAAATATGAGGTGCATCTTTAGAATCTTCATACCGTATAGGTACTACTACCCGATGTCCCTTTTCGACACAACGTAAGCCATGCCGAACCCTCCCTTTGGACATCTTCAACTATACGCTCCACCGTTTACCCGTAAAATGGACACAAAAAGTGATTCTTTTTATCAAAAAGGTACTTTTTCTTTAAAGGCGAAGACAGCCTACTTAAATAGGGGAAATAAAATCATCTTTTTTAAGAGGTTGATGATGATTTAGGTAGAAAAAGATACCTTTTTGAGCATCAACATAGTTCGACCACTACTCATTTTTATGTGATAACATTCTACCTGCTACCTATTATCTACGGGGGGGTAGCACGCCAAACCAAAAAACAACTTTAACTTTTTTGTCGTATTTCGCAATGATGCCACCCCCCCCCCCCGAGAAAAGAACCATCGCAAGCAAGCCACAGAATGGAGGGGGCATTCTCATGCAGAGCAAATTGTTTGAACGCGACTGGCGCTCTCTCATGGAAGCAATTTTAAGGATAAACTCAACGGAAGATATAGAGCTTCTTCAACATGTATCTCTCGAGTGCATCCAGACATTAATACCCTCGGATCAATACGCATTCTTTATTTCCCGAACAGGAACAGCCGAAGCTCTTGGCGAACCATACATCCTTGGAATCGAAGCAAAATTCCTTGATAGATACATGGCAGGAAACTACAACAGCGACGAAGACTCGGAGGCTTTTTTCTCTGGTCACCACATCCTAACGCACGCAACGGAAACGACTCGAGACAGCGATCAAATACCCGAAGATTACTTGACGAGCACCAGAATCTATCGCGAAATATACAAACCTCAAGGAATCCATTACGGTCTACGTTCTTTCCTTATGTATCGAAGAAAATTCATTGGAACCCTGGAGCTTTTTAATTCAAAGAAACGCGGGGATTACTCTGACAAGCAACTAGAAATAATGACGCTTATAGCACCGCATATCGCTAACCACCTGGGTGTTCTTCTTGATTTTGAGATGCAAAGCAGTACAACATCCACTCTCTCTGTGCAGGAAATCAAAGGGCTCTTTGGTCTTACCGAACGCGAATGCGAGATTGTCTCCATGCTCTCAACAGGCGCAGAAGATAAAGAGATAATTGAATCGCTTTGCATCTCCGGATCGACGTTCAAGAAACATCTATATAACGCTTACAAGAAAATGAACGTGAGCAGCCGAACGCAGCTTTTCAATGCACTCACATCTGCCAAAAAAAATCCTAGCAGGTAGCATCTGCCAGGATTAAAAGATAATACAGTTCCAAAAGAATAGAACCTTTTCATAGATAAGGCCGGGGGATGACTTATGCAGCAATCCCCCGGTCCTCAAAACAACCGAGACATATTTCAATCAATTAAATGTTCTAAGCTTCATAAACCACTTTTCCGCCAAGAATCGTCATCGAAACCTTAGCTTCACGATACCCCTCAATGTCTCCCGCAATAAAATCAGTTGGGAAAACCACCATATCAGCAAGATTTCCAACCTCAATTGAACCAAGCCTGTCATCGTCATGCAAGAACCAAGCAGCATTTTTTGTCCACATAAACAAGGCCTCAATAGGCGTTACCTTCGATTCATCTCCAACGGAAAGAACATCGCCCGTCGTCTCATCAATTCGCGTAATCGCATAATACATGCCCATAACAGGATCCGGGGGCACCACTGGGCTATCGGATCCGCCGCCGCATGTAATATTGTTCTTGAAAAGTAGCCCCGGAGACTGAATGCGCATTGCCTGCTCTTCATAGAATTGCGGGGCCTCTCCCATGGTAGAAACGAGCGTTGGCTGTACGGTAATACCGACGCCCATCTCGCGAATGCGCGGGAACTGGTCATCCTGAGGGAATTGATAGTGAATAATATAGTGCCGCAACGGACGAACATCGCAAATCTTGCTAGCTTCCTCGATAGCATTAAGCGCCATATCTTCCGCAGCATCCCCAATAGCATGTATGCCAAACTGCCATCCAAGCTCAGTCGCCTTACATACAAATGCGGTTATTTCGTCTTGCGTCCACACGCTCGTACCACAGTAGTCGGGTCGCGTTTTATAACCCTCCCGCATCAAGGCAGTATATGTTGCTGGGATTCCATCAAGCGTGACTTTCACACCGTTCAGTTTAACCATATCGTCACCGAAACCAGTACGGAAGACCATCTCGTCCAAACGCCGTAAGTGGGTCTCTTTATCGCCATAGGACGAATCGAGATACCACATTAGGTTCGCCCGAAATGTAAGCTTGTCTTCCTCTCGGGCCTCTTGAAACGACCTCATTTCTTCAAAACGCAAATTGGCGTCAATCGCAGACGTAATGCCTAAACTGTTCAGGTATTGTCCAACCGCTTCGATGCTTTCTATACGCTGCGAAGCCGACAAGGGCGGAATCACCCGCTGAACTAAATCCATTGCGGCATTTTCGTAAAGATAGCCGTTGGGATTGCCATTTTCATCGCGCCCAATGGTTGCACCATCGGGGTCGGGCGTTTCCCTCGTAATTCCCGCAGCCTTCAATGCAGCGCTGTTCACCATTGCTGTATGGAAACAGGTTCGCATGCAAAAAAGGGGATTATCAGGACAAGCATCATCGAGTTCCTGAAGCGTCAGCATCCGCTGATCATCCCATACCAACTCATTCCAGCTATTTCCCTCGATCCACAAACCTGAATCCGTTTTGGCGGCTCGCTCACGAATGGCAGCTTTAACTTCATCGCGCTTCTTTAAGGGACGAAAGTCAATATTTCTCAGATTGTTCCCCGTCCAAGTACAATGCATGTGGCTTTCCACAAAACCCGGAAGCAAGATGCTTCCTTGAGCATCAATTGTTCGTGTATGAACGCCAATAAAGCACTCGACATCTCCAGCACTGCCGACTGCAATAATCTTTCCGTCTTTTGCGGCAACACCACCATCTTCGATAATAGGAAAATCTCTCTTCCCCTGACGAATGTCCTCGCACGTAATAGCTACGGTGTATATTTTTGCATGCTGAACAACAAGATCGGCCTCCGGATACCATTCCTTCATGCTGAATCACCTTCTCCTCAAGCTGGAGCCGCATAAATCCACAGTTCCAGCAATCACTAGAAATTCTCGCAGAAGCAGCTAACCAAAGATTTTTTCAACTTCTTCGCCCTTTTCGTTATAGAGACGCATTGCGCCAAAGCATACGCCACCAACAACCTGGCAAACAGCAGCAAAGATTGCAACATAACCCCATCCGGCCATATTCGTCGCATCAAGAATTGCTCCAGCAAGTGGCGCACCCAGCATTTGTCCCAAATTCAAGAACATTGAATAGAACGCAGTGGCCGCACCAGCCAAACGCTGATCGGGCACAGTCTGTGCGACCAGAGTCCACATAGCAGCAGCGAAAATACCTTCAATAACGCAGTAGAGAACGCAAACAATCGCAATCCCTGCATCCCCTACGACATGAAACGCCGCAAAAAAGACTGCGCCGTAAAGAATGCCATCAATAGCAACAAAACGCTTGCGATTTTTGACTTTTGTCAAAATGAAGCCGCCCAAGATTGCAGTAAAAATTTCGGCAAGATAAACGTAACCAACGATTCCGTTTGCGGAAGAGGCATCAAGACCAGCCATGGTTTGCCAATACGTTGAAATCCACGTAGCAAAAGTCATAATCGCCATGCCAAAGCCAAGACCACCAATGGCCATGATGTAAATCGAACGATGCTTAAATACTTCAGTAATTTTTACGGACGAATCCTCGACATCAGCATGATTGTATTTAGCAGGAGCAGGACGAACAAATGCGCAATAAAGAACAAGCGCAACAATCAGCAAGGCAATGCCGAGAATCCACATGTTCTTCCACTGACTGTCGGGGCCTATAATTGTGCCAGACAGTAAGAAGCCTGCGGCAATTGCAACCATCTGCCAAGCGCTCCATATGCCCATAGGCAAGCCGCGCTTCTCTGGAGGAAACCACATGTTGATGGCGGACGGAGCAACAATCGAAATCAAACCCAGTCCAAAGCCCTCAAGAACACGGCTTGCAAGCAGCGTATACTGCTCCGGAGCAAAAAATCCTAACATGCCGCCCACCAAAGTGATGATGATCGATATCAGACCACTCTTGAACAGACCCAATTTGCGAACAATCCCCACCGCAGGAAACGCCATAATAATTCCCAAAACCACAAAGATGGACGAAATCCATCCTGCCACCTGGGCGCCAACATTTAAATCTGCCTGGACGAGCGGAATGATAGCCATCACTTTGTTCTGAGCATACGCCATTGCGATACCCGTAACGAAAAGCGCAAGAACCATGAGCCAGGCACGCGCGGGAACCTCGTTCGTCTTCTCGATCTCTTTTTGTCTTTCGGACATTTCCTTCCCCCTTTTCATCATTTGCGATTCAGCCCCTCCGTCCAAGCAACACCACTAAGACTAAGACAGTAACGCCACAAACAGAGCAAGGATGCCTTTCAGCAAGGGCAACTTCGCAAAACCCCTTTTTGGAAGCAGACAATTGACGTCCGCCCCTATTGAGAGAGACTACATTCCTACCGCCTTCCCTATCAATTCGACAGAAAGATAACCTTCTGCGCAAAAACGCATTTTTCTACACCAAATGGGGTAGTTGATGGATTTTTTTGCCACGCGAAAGAACCATCTTGCCTAAAAAAGGGTATTTCTGACCAGCTAGCAAGCATGCGAAAATGCAACTAAGGGGGATTCAATTCAATAGCGCTTTCGGGAGGGATTACAAATGACAAGCTCTATGAAGGATCGAGATTGGAAGTCCCTTCTTGAAATAATTCAGCGCGTTTATGCCGTCAACAGCGTAGACGAGGTCGAGAACGTTACTCTTTCCTGCCTTCGTACGCTTATTCCCGCAAAACAAGGAATCATTTTTATTTCCCAAAAAGAAGAATGCGCCGGCAACCCTTCTGGACTTTATCGCCCCTGCGTGTCTGGCGAGCCAGCCTATTTCATCGAAGAGTTTCTTTCGGGGGAGTATCTCGATGGACAAGAAAGCGAATTCTTCTTTTCAGGCAAACATTATTTGGGGCACAATACCGAAACAGCACGCGACAGCGACCAAATATCAGAAGAATACCTGGTAAACACCAAGATATATCAAGATATGTATATCCCTCAAGGGATCCATTACGTCCTTCGCTCTCTCCTCGTTTACAACGGAGTCTTCATTGGCTCCATTGAACTCTTCAATTCGAAAGAACAGGGCGACTTTACCGATAGACAACTTGAATTGCTGTCCACAATTGCTCCCTATATCGCCACCCGACTTGGAGTCCTCCTCGAAGAGGAAAACGAAAGAATCGAAATCGATGCTTTCGATAAGCAAAAGTGGAGAGCTCTTTACGGTTTAACGGCTCGTGAGCTTGAAGTACTTTCCCTCATTATCAAAGGCAATAAAGACGAACATATTGTGGAAGACCTGTTTATATCTCCCGCAACGCTAAAAAAGCATCTATCGAATATCTACCACAAAGTGGGAGTGAACGATAGGTCGGGCCTTTTCAGGAGATACATCGAAAACAAGTGAGCGTTTCTCTTCGAATACCATCGAATAAAGTGCTACAGCTTGGATTAGAACGACTTGCACTTTGCTCGAACCATGCCACGTCTGACTCGCCTGCTGTTGCCCCTTTATCCCCATTGCGACTCTCAAACCTTGAAACGACAGCCACTCCGATATGGCTCTCGAGTCATATCGTTGGAAAAATCCCATATCTGAAGCTAAAATAGGCTGCCTACCGACCCAACGCGTAGTCGTAGATGCGACGCGCGGTATCCCTGCTCACCTTGCTTGGATCGCCTGCAAGGTAGGTGTAAACGTTGCCCGTGTTGAGACCAAGCGCCTTGCAGAGGGAATAGCGGGTGACACCCCGCTCCTCGAGTGCCGCGAGGGTCTTCTTCCGCAGCAGCTCGTTTATACGCAGGTCAGAGGCGCGCAAATCGCTTCCCTGGGCAAGGAATGCGTCGTACACCTGCGCGTAGCGCTTCGGGGCGTCTCCCGAAGAGAGATACGCCTCAAGCGAGGGGGCATTCAACGCAGCAGCAATGACCTGAGTGTATTCTGTTTTCGTCTCCCGATCGATCATCACTTTCATCAAGTGCTGCTCCTTGCCTTGTGCAAGGCAGAACACAAGGAGAGCCTCCCGCAGCCGCGGGCGGTCCGAGGCCGCCAACGCAGCAAGCTTTCGGATATTCGAGGTCTGCACGTCGGCGAGCTCTCTGCAATACGCCTCGAGGAAGCGATTAAAATTTCGGTTCATGGCCATGCTCCCTTGCGTAATTGATGTACAAGTCGCGCATTTCCAAATAGCGTCGCTCAATCAACATCGATGCCTTTGCTTCATCGTCAGAAAAGACCAGGTAATCGAGCAAAGACCAATCGAGCTTTTCTATAAACTCGGGACTATTGAGGTCTTCTTGGTCATTCCCTCTCCATCCATAAAGCTTCATGACTGCAATATCTTCTTGGCTTGGAGTCAAATAATCAATAAGTTGCGTTGGGATATCGAGCTTTGTCAGCCTGGCCTCAAAATTGTAGGGGATCGAATCAGAATACGCTCCAGCTCCATTATTAAAAGCGTGGTAACGCGCGATTATTTTCCTCAGCTGATTATCGGCCAAAAGGTAATCGACATCGTGGGTCACCATGCGCGCAGTTAAGTCGGATAAAAAGGAGTGCGCTGCCTCCAGCAATCACGATTTTTGGCCTAGGAGAAAGAATGCCCAACTCAAGATACGCTTCTTCATCGATGCGAAGCAGCAGTCTTTTCAATGCATCTTTTCCGTAATCGCTCATGATGCCTTCCTTCGTGATTTTTTATATATTTATTTAAAATCAATAAATATAGTACTAAATAGGAATAGTTAAATCAATGGAACAAATACTGCGTTTTCGGGGTGCAGTGCAGCAAGCGTTGACGATTTCTACTTCCCAGATTCATATTGTTGGATTTTAAGTCCCAAATTCGAAGTTGTGATAGGTTGGAAGTAGGTCGGAGACAGCATCGCTGGTGCCGCGGCACACTATCCTTTACGAATATAATTCTGATCTGGTTTTATGCAAAAGCATTTTTCCAGACCTCGGCGCGATATCCGAAAAACACTTCGATTCGCGCCCTTGACCTACTTCCAACCTGCCACAACTTCGAATTTCACGCTGGTTTTTCAACAACATGACTCGCAAATCCCCGCAGAACCCCATAAAACCAAATAATCAGCCCGCGTTTGCACAGATTGAGGGTTCGCATTGAGAAAAGTGCACCAGCGACGTCCCATCGACTGCGCCTCAATAAAAAACGTGTAGCACTGCATCGAGCAAAAAATAGGGAACAGACTGCAACTAATAATGATAAAATGTTCCCTACAGCATTATCAAAAAAGGAGAATGCATGTCCGCATGCGCCAATATCAACGAACTTCTCTATCAACGAGCCGACATCAACGCGCGGCTCGCGCTCATTCCCTACGAAGGCACCCCTGAAGTGAAGGAGCGTGATGGGAATCGATACCTATACATGCGTAAGCGCGTCGGGGGTAAACTGACCTCAACCTATGTTGACGTATACTCCGAAGACTTGCATCAACTATTATTACGCAACGCGGCTGAGGCCCGCACGCTTCGAAAAGAGCTGCGCAAATGCGAGAAAGAACTCGCAGCAGCGGGGTACTCAGAAGACGAGCTATCACCTCGCGTTCTGCTTAACCTGGACTTCGCACGGGCGAACATGAAGTCCATGATCTACGAGCAGGCGGTGCTCGAAGGAGTATCTACCACGTTCCCGCAGACCGAAGATATCGTAGACAACGGCATCGTAAACGGTATGTCCGCATCCGATGTTCAGAAGATTCTCAACCTCAAGCATGCCTGGGAATTCGTTCTTGACAAGGATGTGCTACGCTGCCCTTCGGATTTTTCTATGCTGAGCCATATAGCTGGCCTGGTCAACGAGGGATTCTTTGCAGACGGCGGCAGAGTGCGCGGCGTTCCCGTGGCCATTGGCGGAACATCGTACGTACCACCCCTTCCGCAAGAATCTGTCATAAGAGAACGGCTAGCCGAAATCATAAATGCAGAGAAACCCTGCATCGATACAGCTATTGAGCTGGCGATATCCTGCATGAAGTGGCAAGTTTTCTTAGACGGAAACAAGCGCGCGGCCATAATCTACGCCAACCACTACCTCATTTCGAAGGGAGGCGGTCTGCTTATCGTGCCCGAGGCAGACGTGCAGACATTTCGAAAGCTGCTCGTTGGTCACTACGAGGGAACATGCTCCAACGAGCTAGCGGCGTTCATGAAAGAAAAATGCTGGCGCCCTTTGGAGTAGGTAGTCGTGCTTGACCGTCTTGCGCCTCGACGAAAAAAACGCAACAACGTATCAAACAAAATAGGGAACAAATCGTAATTATGATTGCAAAAAAGTTCCCTACATTAACCGGCAACAGCAAGACCAACTAATCGATCGGAACAGCACCAACGAGTTTCCCTGCCTAGCGCCCCGATCGGCACACGCGGGTAAACAGCAAATCTATCTCTCATATTTTCTCTCACCATCTCTCACTTATCTGTCACTATCTCTCATGTTTTTCCTTTATCTCTCACTTTTCTCTTATTATCTCTCACATTATCTGTCATATCTCTCACTTTATCTCTTATAATGCACAAAGAAGAAGCAAGAGAAAGGATGCCAAATGACAAATGAAGAGTTGAAAAAAATCCTCTCAAAGCTACGCCGACAAAAAAACGACGACGCGTCATACGAAGCAAAGCGAAGCGAAAAGGAGCTTCCGAAAAACATTTGGGATACCGTAAGCGCGTTCGCTAACACATGCGGTGGCATTATTCTTCTTGGAATTGATGAGGAAAACGGCTTTTCCACGGTAGATGGTTTTGACCAGAACAAAATCTGCGCGCAGTTCTGCGCAGGCATGGAGGAAGGTTCGTCTGCGGCAAAAGTTCAACCTATCCCTGTCTACAGCATAGATCGCCTCGAAATAGACGAAACCCCCGTGCTCGTTATCTCTATTGAAGAACTCGGTCCCGACCAAAAGCCCTGCTACGTAACGAGCAAGGGCATCTCCAAAGGATCTTTCAAACGCATCGATGATGGCGATCTTCACCTTACACTCAACGAAATTTACTCCCTTCAGCATGCACTTGTAACCACGGATTCGGATCGACAACCCGTCAAAGAAGCAAGAACAACTGATCTCAATGACCAGATTTACGAAGCAACGTTTGCAAAAGCGGCCATCATGATGCCGCGATCCTTGCGCGGCGCCAACGCTACCGAAGAAAAACTGCGGCGCCTTAACTTTATGAACAGCGACAAACAAATAACGAAAGCAGGCCTGCTCGTTGCAGGTAATTACCCGCAGCAGTTCTTCCCAAAACTTTGCATTGATGTTGCCGTGCATGCAGGAACGGGCAAATCCGAACTAGGAAAACCTCGATTTCTTGACAGGCAACTGTGCGATGGCACTCTTGGCGAGATGATCGAAGAATCACTGAAAACGATTGTGAGAAATTTACGCACTGTCTCCATCGTAAAAGGAGCTGTTCGCATTGATGAGCTGGAGATTCCTTTGGAAGTTCTTCGCGAAGCGCTTTGCAATGCGGTAATTCACCGAGAATATAGCAGTCTCTTCGATGGGCAAAGCATTTCCGTTGATATTTATACCGATAGAATCGAAATAAGCAATCCAGGAGGCCTTTGGGGAGGCAAAATCGAAGAAACGCTGGACGATGGTCGTTCCTGCTGTCGGAACCCAACGCTCATGAGGCTCATGAGTATCGTTCCCCTTCCAAGCGAAGCAGGGTCGCCCGCCGAAGGAAACGGAACGGGAATCATCCTCATGATAAACGCAATGAAGGAACGTGGACTAAGCGAGCCAATATTCAAAGCAGGCATCGACAACTTCAAAGTCACCCTGCTCAGAAGCAGCTGCCTGGAACAAACCGCTCGAGCGGAACTAAAGGATGACGAATTGGCGATCATGGACCTCATTCGTTCCAATGGCGTCCTGGGAACAAAAGAACTTTCCGCGCTTAGCGGTCTGACCGTTGTTCAAGTCCGCAATCGCGTGAAGGACCTTTTGGACAAGAAACTAATTGTTGCAACAGCTCCAACGACCAGCAGAAACAGGAAATACAAAATCGCAACGTCGTAAACGCAATATATGCCCGCTTGCTATGCACTACCGACGTCATAATCGCCCGCCCAGAAAGGAACCACCATGTCCGCCGAAAATCAGCGTCTAAAGCTTCTCTATCTTGCACGTATTCTGCAAGAAGAGACAGACGAAAACCACGGCTTAACGTGCCCGCAGCTGTGCGAACGCCTGGCGGAGCGTGGCATTAAAGTGGAGCGCAAAACGTTTTACCGCGATATTCAAAGCCTTGTTGATTTCGGGTATGACATTCAGAAAATTCCGCATAATCCCGTTGAATACGCGCTGGTCACGCGTGAATTTCAAGATCAGGAGCTTATCTTAATGGCCGATGCCGTGCAGTCGTCGAAATTCCTAACCCAGCGAAAAGCCGACACCCTGGTTGCCGCCATCGAAAAGCTGGGAAGCAAGCACCTGGCTGCTAGCTTAAAGAAGCGCATCCATGTGGAAGGCCGCATCAAAACGCAAAACGAGTCGGTTTTCTACAACATCGATGCCATCAGCCGCGCCATTTCAACGCGCCGCAAAGTCGAATTCAAATATTTCCAATACGACGAAAACAAGAAGCGAGTGCTGCGACGCAATGGCGCAATCTACAAAGAAACTCCTGTTCAGCTGCTCTATACGAACGACTGCTACTACCTGGTAGCCTGGAGCGAACAGCACGAATGCTTCGTGAATTATCGCGTTGACCGCATGCTCAACATCAACGTATCGGAAGAAGAGGCCACGCGCAACGAGCGCATTGCCGCGTTCAACGCCACGCAGTATCAGCAGCGCAGCTTTGACATGTTCAACGGGCAGCCAACAACGGTCACGCTTTTAGCGAAGGCATCAGCCATGAACGCAGTCGTGGATCGTTTCGGGGAAGACGTTCTGGTAACACCGGCTGAAGAAGATGTCGCACGCGTACATGTGACGGTGATGGAAAGTCCCACATTCTACGGATGGCTCGCGCAATTTGGCGAAGATATCACCATTGAAGCGCCGCAGAGCACGCGCGCGGCATACGCCACACATCTTCGCAGTATCTTGAGCAGTTACGAGAGTTCGGACAAAACCACCCCAGCCTAGTCGGCCACCGTTCAAGCAGCAAACCCGCAGATCCCACCCTGCGGCGCAATCCGAATCGCAGCTCAAATCGCAGCTGGGGTAGCGGCGCGGCGCCGCAGCCGGCCCCTTCGCTCGGTTCCTTCGCGCCGAATCTAATCAGCCGCTCCATCCAGGAAAAACAGCTCGTACCAGCGCACCAAGGTGTAGCACGTCCACACGTAGCGCCATAAAAGCGGCTCGTGACGCTTATACCAATGCCCGTGCGCCGCCGGTTTTTCACCTTTGAACGCCGCCAGCAAGCAGTTCAGCTCACCTGCGTTGAGCAGGCATTTTGCCGCATCGCTTGTCAACGCACGCTCGATTTTCGCCATGAACGGCTCGGTTGCCAGCCACGCACGTACTGGCACCGGGAAACCCAGCTTCTTGCGATACGCAACATCGTGCGGCAACACGCGTGCCGCCGCCGCGCGAAGCGCCAGCTTATTCCCTTGATCGGTGGTCTTGAAACGCGACGGCATGGTGCGCGCAATCTCGAACATGCGCAAATCGCAAAACGGCATGCGAATATCAAGGCCCGTGCCGCGCGCAATCTTCGTGGAGTTATACAGAATGCTGCCCTCGAAATACGTACGCAGGTCGGTGTAGAGCTTTTGCCCCAGCTCATCGTAGACAGCACCCGCCGCCGCACGCTGCTTGACGAAATCCTCCGTGGAACGATTCGGGAAATACCGCGCAGCAAAACGCTTCTGCTCTTTCGCGTTCATGATGTACGTAGTGCCGTGATAGACCGGCTCAAGCAACTTGCGCAACACCGGCGTGTGACGATACACGCTGTAGCCGGCGAAAAACTCATCGGCACCTTCGCCCGAGAAACACAGCTCGGACTTGCCGCCCGCAACGATTTGCTTGCATGCGGAATACAGGGAAAGCGCGGCAACATCGGCCGTTGGCAGCTCGAAAGCGCGCAAGAACTCATCGACGTTTCCCAAAAACTCTTCGGGCGTGACGGTGAGCCCCTCGAAATTGCGACCTAAAAACTCCGCCGTGGCGCGCGCATCTTCCTCTTCGCTTGCCTGTTGATTCTCATACGCGGCGCAAAATCCCGTGCGCGCGCGGCTCTTCGCCACGATAAACGACGAATCCACGCCGCCCGAAAGGAAGCTATCGCACACCTGGTCAGGCTCGCAAATGTCACGCAGGCTTGCCTCCATGGCAGCGTTCACGTCGCTTGCCCATTGGTCGAGCGTCTTCGACTCATCGGGCTCAAACGACAGATCCCAATACGTTCCCAGCTTGAGCCCCTGTGCGTCGCTGTACGTTAAATACCCACCTGGCTGCAGCTTGAACACGCCCTTGAACAGGGTTTCTTCGCCGGGCAAGTAGGTGAAGGCCAAGTAGAATTGGATCATTTCCTGATTGAGCTCGCGCACAAATCCGGGCTGATCGAACAAATCGCTAATGCTCGTGCCCACCAGAACACGCCCATCCGCCGTCTGGTAATAGAAGAAAAGCTCTGCGCCCAGAATGTCGCGCAAGCAGAACAGCTGCTGACTTTCAGTGTCGAAGAGCGCGGCGGCGAACTGACCGTTGATATGGGTGCCCATCTGCGTTCCCCACCGCTCGTAAGCGGCCACCATCAAACGCCGCTCGCGCTGGTCGCGCGCCAGTCCATTGGTGCATACGCCCAGCTCAGAAGCAAGTTCTTTATGGTTGCGAATCAATCCGGCATACGCCTTCAGCTCAATCACAGGTTGTCCTTTCGGTTCGAATCAGGGGTCGCAGAAGTCGCTCACAAGAAGCGAAGCGCCGCAGCACAGCAACGAAGCCGCCACAGCACCGAGCAACGTGGTTGTGCGCACGCTACCGCTGCACCTTTCGCGCCTTGCGCGCCACGCCTCCGTGCTACAGAGCAGCCAGCGAGGCCACTTTAATCTTGAACACCGCTTTCTTCACCGCCTGGGGCGCATCAACGCAAACGCCCGGCATGTGTGCGTCGGCGGGAAACACAATGGCGAAGCGGCCCGGCATCATAAGGAAGGCCTCGCCCGTCACATTGTTGCTGTACAGCGCATAATCATCGACAGCATCAAACGCCTTCGTGACTTCCAGATTCTGCACTGGAGCAACTTCCAAATACTCCTGACCAGCAATAACGCACTGAATGTCAACGTACTCTTCATGCGCTTCGTATTCCTTTTGGGTGCGCAGCTTCGTATCGTACGACATCACATTCACGCACTCGCCATCGCCCAGGTCGTAGCTGCCGTTCTCAAGAGCAGCCATATCATGCTGCGCCCAAAAGTTCGCCGCCTTCGGGCAAATCTTGGTAAGATCTTTCATTTCCGTTGAAAACAGCATCGCTCGTCTCCTTTTCGTTTTTCTGCACGCAGTTCCTTGTTCAATGCTTTGGCAATTCAGCGTCTCCCGCACGAAAACATCTCTCACGCTTTTCGCAACCACGCGCCCCAGCACCTTCCGCGCTTATAACCCTTCTATTTTAACGGTTCTTACGCGAAGGCCATCGCACGCAAAACAGAACAAACAATACTACTACGATTTGCCAGCACACAACGCCTCGCGCTGCGCATCGGAAAAACCTCTTCGCGCCTATCGCAGCACCGGCCTCTCACCCATCCCGCACGCCGAAAAAGTGCGCGCTCGTCCACGATGCCGTCAAGTAAAATCTCCGCTCCCCTCCCTGCACACCAAAAAAGGGACGTATAATCACATACGAATATCAAGCGCAAACACTGCTCGTGAAAGGAAGTTTCCTTGTCTTGGATTCTTGCCGCATTTGCATCGGCCTTTTTCGCAGGAATCACCTCGATTCTTGCGAAATGCGGAATCAAGAGCACCGACTCCGATGTCGCAACCGCACTGCGCACCTGCGTCGTGCTGGTTTTCGCCTGGATTATGGCGGCACTCGCAGGACCCCTAAGTGCCATTGCAAACATCGGTGGGCGGTCATGGCTCTTCCTTATCTTGTCGGGACTTGCAACGGGTAGCTCATGGATTTGCTACTTCAAGGCACTTTCCGTAGGCGACGTGAACAAGGTGGTCCCCGTTGACAAAATGAGCACCGTTCTTGCTGTACTGCTGGCAATTGTCCTGTTCGGCGAGACAAGCAATCTTGCCGTTAAGCTCATGGGCACCGCCGTTATCACGGTAGGCACATTCATGATGATCGAGAAAAAGCAGCAAACAGGCGAAGGAGGAAGCAAAAGCTGGCTTGCATGGGCAATTGGAGCCGCGGTGTTTGCTGCGCTTACTTCCATACTGGCGAAAGTCGGCATCGAGGGCGTTGAGTCGAACCTTGCAACCGCCATCCGCACCTGCGTGGTGCTCATCATGGCCTGGGTTATTGTTGCAATGAAGGGAAAACTGAGCCAAGTACCCGATGTGAAGCGTTCCGAATTAGGATTCTTGGCAGCATCCGGTCTTGCCACAGGAGCATCCTGGCTGTTCTACTACTACGCAATCGCCATAGGTCAAGTGAGCGTGGTCGTGCAAATCGACAAGCTGTCGCTGCTTGTTTCGGTGCTGTTCGCTTACTTCGTATTCAAGGAGAAGCTTTCGAAGAAGTCCGCACTGGGATTGTTTCTTATCGTGCTGGGCACCGCCGCCATGGCGTGGTGGGTGTAGGCATTCCTTCCGCAAAACCAATACCGCAAAAACGCAACGCACCGCTTTATGCGAGTCCGCAAACGCCTCTGTTTTCCACAAGGATATCTTTCCCTTGCGTGCTCCTAACTGCCTCTTCCCGTCTAGTATCAATCGTTTTTAGCTATTTTTTTATTTTCCCAGTTCGTTTATTATTAAAGAAGAATTTTAATAATATAAATTGAGAAAAATACTAATAGCAAACATACACTGTTTTAAGTGATTTTTCACTCTTCGATGCCCCTAGCTTTTAACATCTCTTGACAGAGAGGATACAGAGAAGCGACATGAGCAGGCGCCCGAACACTAAGCATCCTGTCGCCACGCAGCGCACGAAAAACCCGCCGCAAGAAACGACGGGCCAATCCGAGACTTCAATTGGAATCGGGTTTACAACTTTCCTAAGGACTTCCCTCGCAGCAAGCCTTATCGAATCGCTGAAACAACGGGGCGAACAACTACCTATCGATGCTCAGTTATAATGTTCCGTGCAGCGCGCCCCATTGAATCGCCAAAGCATCCGAAGCATCCATGGAACCATCGCCGTTTACGTCAACGAAATAGCGAACGGTTTTATCGGTCCACGCCACGCCTGGCGCAAGGAACTTTTGACGCACGGTTGTGTTTCCGCAGGCCAGATCGTAGGCGATTTGGGCATCAACCACATTCACTTTGCCGTTCATGTTCAAATCAGCGCGCTTATAGCCCGCCCCACCGCGGTACGGATAGTAGTCAAAATCAACGTCAACGTATCCATTCACGCCCGCAACCGATGCATCGCTTGCGGATTGCCACACCTTATATTCGCCCTGGTAGCTGCAATAGTTGTTGTACTGGGCAACCCAGCGTTCCCACTGGGAGAAGCAAGAATCGGTCAGATAATTGTTCCACCAGTTCAGGTTCGCATAAATACCCGGAGTGAACCCTGCTTCGGAGACTGCATTGCAGAAAATCGTAGCAAATTCGCTCAAATCGTCGTTCGTGATACTCACCGCGCCGCTACCGTCATTGCCCGCCGGCGATCCATTCGAGGTATATTCCAAATCGTAATAAACCGGATAGCTGGGCTTATGGTCCCCCAAAACACGCAGAACATGGTTTGCTTCCGAACGAGCAGAAGCAGTATCGTACGCGTACGAGTATAAATACACGCCATAGGGAATGCCCAAACGTTCACATTCCGAGACGTTATATGCGAAGCACTTATCATCTTGGTCGGAATAATCACCGCCATAGCCAACACGCAAGATCGCAAACGTAACACCATCGGCCTTAACCGCTTCCCAGTCGATCTCGCCTTGATGCTCGCTCACATCAATGCCCTTGGCAAGCGCACCAGGAATGATGGTTTGACCATCTTGCGCCACGAAACCCGAAGGCGTAAGCGACCACGCGCGCGCAGCGGCAGCGCGATTCGCCGACGCAAGCATATCAATGCCGCCAGTCGCCGAGCCTTCCGCATCAGTAGCGTCGCTTTTCTCGTCTTTCGCCTGTTCAGCGGCCTGTTTTTCGGCAAGAGCGGCATGGTCAAGCGGATTCGGCTGAGCAGCCAGCGCCACCGATGGCGCAGTTATTGTCGCCAGCGCCGCCGCACACAGCAACACGCACATCGCAACACCAACAAACACCCTTCGAGAGCGCTCGAGAAATGACAAACGGGCTTGTTCTTGAGACATTCGAAACCTCTTTTCGCAGTTCATTTATCCACTGATTTCGCCTTATGCCCTAGTCGCGACGAAAGAAGAAGGCCGCCCAGCACCAACGCAATGCCCAAAACCACCAGCGGCGTAAGCGCTTCGCCTAAAACAATGGCCGAAGCAACAACCGTAATCACCGGCGATAAGTAGATGTACGTGCTTGCCGTGCTTGCACCTAAAAGCTTCACCGACATTCCCCAGGTCACAAAACATATCGCGCATGCCGCAAGCCCCAAAAACACCAAATTTCCCACATTGACGGGATCGGCTAAGCTCGACAAACGCGAAACGTCTGCGCCAAAAAACGGGCTCGAAATGGCAATAAAAAGCAGTCCCCATGCAAAGATGCGCTTCGTCATAGGCACTGTCTCATAGCCGGCATTTCCCAAGGTCACCAACACATTTGAGTAAATCGCCCAAACTACAGCAGCGGCAATGGCTAACACGTCGCCAAAACCTGCCTGCGCCGTGCTCATATCCTGCCCGCCAATAAGCACAATGCCCGCCATGGCCACCAGAAAACCAACAACAAACAGGGGCGTAAGCGCGCGTTCGCGTCCAAGCGCCGTTGCAATCATTGCCGTGAACAGGGGCGCCGTTGAGACCGTTACGCCAATATTGCCCGCACCTGCATATGTAAGCGCAATATTTTCCAGCAGGTAATACAGAAAAGTTCCCGTGGCACCCGCCGCAATGAAGTACAGCTCGTGGCGACGCTCCTTCAAGCGCAGCACATGCGGACTCATCAGGCACAACGCCACAAACCCCAGCAGAAAACGCAGGAACAGGATTTCGACGGGCAAAAAACTCTCCAGAAGCACTTTTGTGGATACAAATGTCAAACCCCAAATGGCGACCGTCGTCAACGCAAGAATATGCCCCTTAGCAGAACCCATCAAAACCCTTGAACCTTCAAATCATCAAATCAATCGGCGTGCGCCGGTCAAAAACGGCTCAGACCGCCAGCGCGCCAAGCAAAACCGCAAGTAATAACCTCTACGCAGGCGCATTATAGCCATTACCGCACTACCCGAACGACGCAAACCGTCAAGTTGTTGCAAAACAGCACTTAAATTCGAAGTTGATGCAGGTTGGAAGTAGGTCAAAAGCGAAAATAAGGGCATTTCGCAGAGCTGGCGCCTCATCTCGAAAGCGCCGCTTACAGTAATCCCAGGTCAGAACGTAGTGTAAAAATGGATACGGAAGCTATCATTTTTTGACCTACTTCCAACCTACTACAACTTCGAATTTCGACCCCCTTTTTCAACAACGTGCCCCGATTGCAGCTGCGCGTGAAGAAAACGAGCACAAACAACGGAACGGGAAGTAAACTCATTGCAAAACAACCCCGAGCCCGCATGCACGTGCACCCTACAGCTCGCGATGCGGCAGATACTCAATGAAGCGCTGCAGCGCCAACGACGAGCGGTCTTTTCCGCGAAACGCCAGGCAGATATCGCGATACACCGGCTTATCCAGAGGCAACGCCGCCACGTTATAAGGGCAGCGACGCATGATCATCTCAGTCAAAATGCTAATGCCCAGCCCTTTTTCCACCATGGCCATAATCGCGTAATCGTCCCAGGTGGTGAAGTTCACGCGCGGACGCACACCGCGCTGCTTCAAAATGGCGTCAACCTCGGCACCGGCGCCTTTTTCCAGAATCATAAACGGCTCATCTTCCAGCGCTTCTAAGGGAAACGCCTGCTCAGCGGCAAGCGGATGCTCTTTTGGCAGCACCGCCATCATCTGGTCGCGCTCCAAAAACACCGTCTCAAGCGACTCGTGCACCGGCAGCGGAATAAACCCGCAGTCCACGCGCCCCTCCATAATCCAGTGCTCGATTTCCGTGTAATCGCCCAGCAAAATCTCATACGCGATATTCGGATACGTGGCCTGAAAATCCTTGATGATGTTGGGCAACCACTGACTTGCGCCACTCGAAAACGTGGCAATGCGAATGAGGCCCGACTGCAGCCCGCGCACCTCATCAACTGCCACCAGCAGTTTCTCATACTCCGCGCACAGGCTCTTCGCATACGGCAAAATGCGTGCGCCATCGGTGGTCAACCGCACGCCGCCCTTATGCCGCTCAAGGAGATTTACCGACCACTCCTGCTCAAGATCGGAAATCATTCGGCTCACGCCGCTCTGAGAATAATGCAACGCTTCGGACGCTTTCGTGAACGATCCGCACTCAACCGTGGCAACAAATGCCTGGTACTTCTGCAAATTTGCTTCCAATACACGCCTCCGTAAACACTGTACGCACTCCTTACATAGCGCGCTTCAAATAGTAACATTACAAATTGTAATACTTATCCTGCAATATACTCACTTTTGTAATGATTCGCGTTGTGAAACAATGGCACGGTTGAAAAAAGGCAAGCGAGAAGCAAAAGTAAAGAGAGGGAAACGTCTATGGAACGCTCGACCGTTGAGCTCATCGTGTTCGTCGTGTACTTGCTGTGCATGCTGGGCATTGGTGTGTTCTTCTTCGTGAAATCAAAAACCGGCGGCGAAAAGGAATACTTCCTGGGCGGCCGCGAAATGGGACCGTTCGTCACCGCGCTTTCCGCCGGCACCGCCGACATGAGCGCATGGGTGCTCATGGGCCTTCCGGCCAGCATTTATGCACTGGGCATGGGACAAATTTGGATCCCTGTGGGCCTGGCAATCGGCTACGCCATCAGCTGGATCTTCGAGGCTCCGCGCCTGCGCAAATTCTCGATTGTGGCCAACGACTCCATCACCATCCCGCAGTACCTTACAAACCGCTTCAGAAGCTCCAGCAAATCGCTGCAGGTCGTATGCGCCATCATCTTCCTGGTAGCTTACACCGTATACGCGGCAAGCTCCATCAAGGCGTGCGGCACACTGTTCAACACCGTGGCCGGCATCGACGCGAACGTTGCCATGTACGTTGCGGCGCTTATCACCATTGGCTACGTGTTCATGGGCGGCTTCAAAGCCAGCTGCTGGACCGACTTCTTCCAGGGTCTGCTTATGCTGGGCGCCATGATGCTCGCCCCTATATTTGCCCTGTTCATGATGGATTCCGTAGGCGTGGGCGCAGGATATCCGGAAGGGTATTTCACCATTCTCACGTCGTGGCAAGACATCCTGAGCGGTCTGGCGTGGGGCCTGGGCTACTTCGGTATGCCGCACATCATCGTGCGCTTCATGAGCCTGCGCTCGCAAAAGGAAATGAAGAAGTCCGCCACCATTGGAATTACCTGGACCGTGCTCATTGTCATCTTCGCCGCGTTCATTGGCATCGTGGGCCGTTCGTTCTTGGGTTACGACCACTCCATTGAAGTGAACTCCCTGGTGTTTATCCTGATGGTACGCGCAATCTTCCCCGCAGTTATCTCCGGCATCTTGCTGGCCGCCATTCTGGCCGCGTCCATGTCCACCGCATCCGCGCAAATGCTGTCCGCCGCGTCTTCTCTGGCTGCCGACGTGTACAAGCCCATCGTGCGCAAGGGCGAAGCCAGCGAAAAAGAAATGTTCTGGATGAGCCGCTGCGCCGTTATCCTGATTTCGATTATTGCGGTGATCATTGCCGCCAACCCCGATTCCGGCACCATCATGAGCCTGGTTTCCAATGCGTGGGCAATCTTTGGCGCCGCGTTTGGTCCGGCTATCCTGCTGAGCCTGTTCTGGAAACGATTCAACTACGCAGGCGCCATTTCAGGCATCATTGCGGGCGGCGCGGTAGATATCCTATGGCTGGCCTTCCTCACGGCTCCTACGGGCCTCTACGAGCTTCTGCCGGGCTTTTTGGTGGGCCTTATCGTGGCGATCATTGTGGCAAAGGCTACGCCAGCCCCCGGAAAAGACGTCGAAGAGCTGTTTGACAAAGCCATGGCCTACGAGGATTAGCGTGCAGAAGGGACCGGCGCGCACCCCGCTTTCAAGGCCGCCGTCCCTGTGCGTGTTCGGAGTTTCGTGCATGCCCCGATCACGCAGAACGCGCTTTCCGCGTGCGCTTCTACCCTTCCTTTTGCACGCGCAAGAAACCCCTTCCGCTTTACGCCGAAGGGGTTTCTTTTTGGGTGTTGCAAATTGTCAAAACGGGCTCGCGTGGGGCGCCTAGCGCTTCTCAACGATGTCGCTTTCGTCCTTAAAGATGCTATTCGCGGGCACAAAACCGCGCACGCGCGACAACGGGTAAATCATGGTGTTGGGGCCCACAACCGTGCCCGGATTCAAAACGCTGTTGCAGCCAACTTCAACGTGATCGCCCAACATGGCGCCGAACTTCTTGATTTTCGTCTCGATGGCCTCGCCGGTGTGGCGATCCCTTACCGTGACCAGGGTTTTATCACTTTTCAGATTGCTGGTAATAGCACCGGCGCCCGTGTGCGCGCAATATCCCAAAATGGAGTCGCCCACGTAGTTGAAGTGCGGCACCTGCACGTTATCGAACAAAATCACGTTCTTGAGCTCGGAGGAATTTCCCACCACAGCGTTTTTACCCACAATAGCCGGGCAGCGCAAAAAAGCGCATTGACGCACTTCAGCGCCGTGATCGATGATCAGCGGACTTCCCAGATAAGCGCTGTCGAACACCGTGGCATCCTTGGCAATCCACACGCCTTCTGCGGGGTGGTCGAACTCGTCCTCAGGCAGCGTGGGGCCCAATTCCAAAATGAAATCCTTGATGTGCGCCAGCGCGTCCCAGGGGTAGGTAAAGCGCTCCAACAAGGGTGCTGCAATCGTGTGTGTCAAGTCGTACAAATCAGAAATAGTTGCCTTCATGGTATATCCTCCCGCCGAGTTTTCTGTGGTCCCGCCGCGTAGTGCCCTGCCGCGCATGATTACGCCACAGCCCAAGCACCTTGCTCGGACGCCGCGTACTCGCGCACCTTCCAGGACATACACCCGCCCCAGGACGTTTGCCACAGTCTCAAACGCCCTGCGTTCCTAAAAGAAGCGGCGCCCGATTTTTATTCGCGCGCCGCCGTTAACTCTATTGCACTACATGCCCTTGAGCTGCGATAACAGCAATAATCGCATCAACTTGCTTCTCGCATTCCTCCAGGCTTTCGGCTTCCGCCATCACGCGGATCACCGGCTCGGTGCCGCTCTCGCGCACCAGAATGCGTCCCGTGGAACCCAGAGATTCCTCGGCAGCTGCAATGGCTGCCTTCACCGCTTCGTCGGCGCGGGCCGTAGCCTTGTCATGCACCCGCACGTTTTTCAGCACCTGCGGGTAAATGACCAGCGGCTCCACCAGCTGACCCAGCGTTTTTCCCGAGGCCATAACGGCCTCCATGACCATAAGGCTGGTCATAATGCCGTCGCCCGTGGTCGCGAATTCGCGGAAGATGATGTGGCCGGACTGCTCGCCGCCAATACTGTGGCCGTTCGCGGACATATTCTCGTACACGTACTTGTCGCCCACAGCCGTTTTCTCGTAAGAAACGCCCAGTTCATCAAGCTTTTTGAACAGGCCGAAGTTGCTCATGATGGTCGCAACAATGGTGTTGTTTGCCAGGCGACCTTCGTCCTTTAAGTGCAGGCCGCACACGTACATGATTTGATCGCCGTCAACGCAATTGCCGTTCTCGTCAACCGCAAGGCAGCGGTCAGCGTCGCCATCGTATGCAAAGCCCAGATCAAAGTCGCCCACATTGACCAGCCGACACAGCTGGCCAATGTGGGTGCTACCGCAGTTCACGTTGATGTTTTCTCCGTTCGGCTCGGTGGAAATGGCCGTTACCTGCGCGCCCAACGCCTCGAACACGCGCTTGCCCAAGGCATACGCGCTGCCGTTTGCGCAGTCCAGCGCCACCTTGAAGCCATCAAAGCGCTTCTTTGCCAGCGAAATCAGGAATTCCGCATACGCATCGCACTTGCTGCTGGCGTCAATCACGCGGCCAATCTCGGAGCGCAGCGCGTATTCAACGCTCGCGCGGTCGCCGTCCAGGTAGGCCTCGCATGCGGCCACCGTGGCGTCTTCCAGCTTTTCGCCATTAGCGTTGAGCACCTTAATGCCGTTGTCCTGATATGGGTTGTGGCTTGCAGAAACCATAATGCCAAAAGCGAAGTCATTCGTGCGCGTGATGTAGGCAACACCCGGAGTGGTCACCACACCCAAAAGGTGCGCATCTGCGCCACTTGAAACAATGCCTGCCGCCAGCGCATGCTCAAACATGTCGCCTGACCTGCGCGTATCCTTGCCAATAACAATGCAGCCACGCGTGCCTTCGCCTACTTCTGCTGCTTTTTTCGCAGCAAGCGCGCCAAAGAAACGGCCTACTAAAAACGCATGCTCGGCGTTCAGGTTCACGTTCGCTTCGCCGCGGAAGCCGTCGGTTCCGAAATACTTTCCCATTGTGCCTCTTCTCGTCGGGCGGCCCGCATCAATCGAACCGCCGAAATTTGTTGTTTCACGACTGCCGCCACCCTTCAGGCACAACGCAGCCGTTCTCGCGGCCGCTTTCGGCCGCAAAAGCCCTTGTCGTAGGCTCTACAGACAGCTCAGCTTCGATGCCGCGCCTTCATCGCAGAAGACCACCGCATCGGGATGAAGCTGCAGCACGCTTGCAGGGCACTCGGCGCACACCGGGCCTTCCACCGTTGCTGCAATTGCATCGGCCTTGGACTCGCCCAACGCAATGAGCAGGAGTTTTCGTGCGTTCATCACGGTCTTGATGCCCATGGTAGCTGCATGCGTGGGAACTTCGTCAATGCTCTCGAAGAAACGCGCGTTCACTTCGCGCGTGTTCTGAGTGAGTTCCACCACGTGCGTCAGGCTCTCAAGCGGCGTGCCCGGCTCGTTGAAGCCAATGTGACCGTTGCAGCCAATGCCCAACAGCTGCATATCAACGCCGCCAGCTGCGGCAATAGCCTTGTCGTAGCCTGCAAGCGCATCGTCGGACGTGTCAATGCCGCTAGGAATATGCACGGCTTCCGGGTCAAGGTCAATGTGATTGAACAGGTTGGTATCCATGAAATACTGATAGCTCTGGTCATGCGTGGGCTCAAGACCAACGTATTCGTCTAAGTTGAACGTCGTAACGTTCTTAAAGCTGAGCTCGCCCGCCTTATACCCTTCGATGAGCTGGGCATACAGGTCAAGCGGCGTGGATCCCGTGGCAAATCCCAAAACGGCATTCGGTTTGGCAGCCAAAAGCTCCTTGTAGATCGCGGCCGCCTGCTTGGCAATGCCTTCTGGGGTGTCAACGATAATCTTCATGCACTACCTCTTTCTTTTTGCGTCTCGCTTTGCCTCTTGCGCCCGCCAACGCATGACGCGCCGGCCGCAAGCCGACTGCAAGCGCAATTGAGTAACGGTCTTTCATTTTCCCCCTTTTCGCCGCACAGGTGAAGATTCTTACGAAAAAAACGGTAATTGTCCGCTTCCGCTGCAGCAAATGAGCCCACGATTCAACCCGACCAGCCAATCAGTACCGCGCCTCGTCTTCCTTTGAATTTCCCCCTCCGGCCCACCTTCGTCAAACTTTGCCCACCCTCCCTTCGCCCATTCCCCCTGCTCCCTTCGCTCCTTTCTTTCCCCCTTCGCGCGCCCACGCCCATGCCTCTCCACTCCCCCTTCGACGCTCAAACGCACTGCGGTATGCCGCGTGAAACGGGCGACAAGTGCTCTATAATGCCAAACCGGAAGGAAACAACCGGTGCCACGCGTCACGCAGGATACGGATGCAATACATTGCATGCCAAACATCGCGCCGGCTACGCTGAATGCAAAGCGCAAGCAGGAACAGGAGAAACAATGGAGAAGCAGGAAGAAACACGCCCTTACGTTTCGTGGGAGCTCATGCACGATTTCATGGTCGACGCCTTTGTGGGCTACGAAATCCCGCGCGAAGACGCCGAAATCTGCGCCGATGTTTTACTTGAAGCGGATCGTCGCGGCATTGAAAGCCACGGTTGCAACCGCTTCAAACCCATCTACCTGGACCGCATCCGCAAAGGTACACTGCTGCCTAAAACGAACATCGAAATCCTGAAGGAAACGCCCACGACCTTGGTGTTCGACGCGCACGACGGCATGGGTATGGTGGCCAGCCATCACATGATGACGCGCCTTATCGAGAAAGCGAAGACCTACGGCATGGCAGGCGGCGCCATTCGCAATTCCACCCATTACGGCATTGCGGGCTACTGGACCGGAATGGCCACTGACCAGGGGCTTATCGGCATTACCGGCACGAACGCGCGCCCCAGCATTGCGCCCACGTTCGGCGTGGAAAACATGATGGGCACGAATCCGCTCACGTTTGGCCTGCCTACCGATGAACCGTTTCCTTTCTGCATTGACTGCGCCACCTCCATTGTGCAGCGCGGCAAGATTGAGTACTGGGAGCGCAGCGGAAAGCCCACCCCGCCCTCGTGCGTGATTGCGCGCGACGGCTCTGCCATGACCGACAGCGCTACCATACTGAAAGCCCTGGTCAACGGCGAAGCCGCATTGGCACCTTTGGGTGGCATCGGCGAAGAGACCGCCGGTTACAAAGGCTACGGCTATGCGGCTGTTGTTGAGATTTTGAGCGCGGCGCTGGCGGGCGGCAAGTTCATGAAAGCGCTTTCGGGCGTAGACGGCGCTGGCAATCCGCGCATGTACAGCTTGGGTCACTTCTTCTTCGTGATTGACCCGAACGCATTCATGGGCGAAAACGAATTTCGCGCTATTGCCGGTCAAATTTGCCGCAATTTGCGCGCAAGCGAGAAAGCGCCCGGTCAAGATCGTATTTTTACCGCTGGCGAGAAAGAATATCTGGCGTGGCTCGACCGCAAAGACAAAGGCGTTCCGGTAAGCGAGTCCGTTCAGCGCGAGCTTGTTGCCGTGCGCAATGAGCTGGGCCTTGACTACCACTTCCCCTTCGAGCGTTAAAAGGGGACGGGGTCTTTTTCACTTTTTTGCGGCCAATCTCCTCCAGGCTGAACCGGAATCGACTCATGTTGTTGAAAAACCCGCCTCAAATTCGAAGTTGAGGCGGGTTGGAAGTAGGTGCTGATTCGAAATTAATCGAACCACTATATATACCTTTATTGACTATAATGTTGAACTGGTGTTTTATTGAGGCCGATTTTCATTAAACCATGTCGGAGCAGCAAAATTCCCTGATTCTCACTTTCAACCTACTTCCAACCTCATACAACTTCGAATTTGATGGCCAAAATCCAACAACATGAACTGAAATCCGCCACAAACAGCAGGGCCAGGGAAGGTTTCGCGAAGCGGCATCCCTTCCCCGGCCCGAAACAGTTAACGACTCGTCCGTTTTCCCCTATGCAATCTGCTCGCCTGCATGCGGACCAGCAGCCGATGAGTACACGGCGTCCACTTTCACAATGCAGCCACCCTTCGCCTTGATGGGCATGCCCATTTTCTCGAACGCCGCATTCACCCAAGCGGACTGAGCTGCGAAAACGTCGCTTCCCTCCGTCACATACTCAACGGTGCCGTGCAGCTGATATGCCTCATGGCCTTCCCAATACACAATGGCGCACTTGGGATTCACCATGAAATTGTCGTACGTTTTCTTAAAGAATTGGTCCGACAAATACACCGTCTCGTCATCCAAAATCGCTTTCATGCCAACAATGCAGCTGTTCGGCTGACCTTGCTCGTTTGCGGTTGAGAAAATAACGTCGGGAACCTTCTTGAACAGCTCTTGAGCCGCTTCAGGAATAATTGCCATGGTTCAATTCCTTTCTTTTTTCGGTATTTACCCTCTCAGATGATTATAAAGCTGCGTGCGGCGCTGCAAAACGTTATTTGTCGCTTTTTGCGATCTCCCTTGCCAGCTTGATAACCGACTGCTCGCCTTCTTCCGCAAGCGTGACCAGCAGTTTTTCCAACAACGCGCGCGTTTTGGGATGCATGATCACATATCCCTTGCTGCGTTCGTAATACGCCAACGGATCGGTGTCCTGATACGCCGCTCCCTTGTACGTTTTGCTTGCCGCAATGCGATCGCAGAGCATCTCCAGCACAAATCGCGTAGGCATAGGCGCTGGCTTTATGCGCATTCCCGGATCATCCGACAAGTCGAGCCAATACTCAAAATGATGCCTGTTGCGACCCTTGTGATGCAGCCACGCTTCGGTATAGCCGCGAAACTCGCGCTCGGCCGCATTCGGACTGCGAAATCCCTGATAAAAGCGTGCTCCCATAAGAAACTCCGTAGGAGAATACTTCGACAGATCGTGCGTAAGCCCCTGTTTGACCAGGCCAATCTTAAAGCAAAGTTTTGCCACTTCGACCTTGTGCTTCGTGATGGTACGAAAATGTTTGGCAGCGTTTTTCAGCGTAACAGGTGGCAGTTTTTTAGCGGTGGACGGTGAAGAGTTCGGCGAAGGGTCCAGCGCTGCATTTGAATCCAGCTTCGCTGCCGTAGCGGGGTCTTGCTCCAGCGCGGTATTCGGGCTCAGCCCCGATTTTTCGGGCATCTCATCAGGGGAGAATCCCTTACCTGGGACCAATGCTCCCTCTAGCGTGACAGCGTTTTCGTTATTTTCCGCTGCAGAAGGAGTCAGTTCACTTGGCTTTTCCGCGGACTGACCATTTAAACGAGCGGAGCGTTCCTTATGTGCTTTCGCAATGTCTTCAAACGTTTCTTGCACCAGATTTTCCCACATCAGTTCAGATTTTTCGCGAACTGCTGCGAGTATATTTGCTGCTTCCGATTCATCGACAACTGCAATCCCCTGCTCGGCAAAAAGCTCCGCCGCAACCCCCCAGCCTTCGGTGAGCGTACCCGAAAATGTTCCATCGTAGATAACGCCCGATCCGCACGAAGGACTTTTTGATTTCAGGATGGCAACAGTGGCGCCAGCGTTCTGAGCATCCTGGAGCACCCTTTGAGCACCCATCACGAAAGCTTGCGTTACATCCAATCCCTTGCAATTAATCACCTGTTTTTCAAGCATTCTCTGCGGTTCTGGAACGTTTTCGCGTGAGCGGTATTGTATCTCCGAGGGCAAGCGCGGGGTGGACAGCCCACCCTGGACTTCAGGGCACACAGGGATAAGGTTTACCTCTTCCATTTCGGCAAGCGCGCGCACGGCTGGCGATGGATTTTCCTTGCCATCATAGCGGCACGCTTCACCTAAAAGACAGGCGCTCACAACAATGTTCAGTTTTCTCTTTTTTGGTTCAATCACGTCATATTCACTTCGAAAGCCCAGGTCAATCATAAATAATTTATAATATGTTATAAATTATTTTATCTTTTACTCGATACCATTCGCGTCGCAAAATGCCTGAAGAACAGCAATGACAGCTGCATTCTTTGAACGGAACTCTCCTTGCATTTGAATCGCTTCAATCTTACGCGACAGGGAAGGCGTGATCAAAAGATTCACATGCTCTGTTTTGCGCTCACCTTCGTATGATTTCAAGACGCTTTTCACCGAGGGCTGAGCTGCTTTTTCCGAAGAAACCGCCTGGTCAACTGAATCTGCAACCTTTTTATCCTCGATGATCTCCGGCTCAGGCTCAACAGCTTTTTCCTTAGCGAGGTCCATATTTTTCTCGACAACTTCGTGCAGAGCAGGGCTCATAACTGCATTTTCAACGTTCTTCTCACGTGCATTTGCAGCAGCGGTGCGCAGCGCGCTTGCAGATAATTTAGCCATTATTCACGACCTCCAGCACCTCTTTGACCAGAGCGGCAAAATCTTTTGCCGGCTTACTGCTTGTATCAATTTCATTGATCGACTTCGACAAAAGGCGAGCCTGAGACACGGCAGTTCCCTGATGAAGCGCCGTTTTCAGCACTTTTCCTGGATAATCTGCACAAATGTTTTGGAACATAATCTGATCGACAACGCGACGAAGGTCCAATTTATTGAAAATAATGCGGAAGTCAGTGCCAACTTTGTTGCAGCGATTCACCACATTGGCAAGGGGAGCCTCGCTGTCAGCCTCGGGTAAGAAGGGGATAAGTACTAAATCGCTTGATTCAATGATGTCTTCAATACTTAACGCCTTACCATTAAGGTCAATTGGCATATCAAGAGCACCACGCGTATCAATAATAGTGTATTCAGGATCTTCAATTCCTTCGTTCTGGAAGCGGCTGCCTTGCTGATCGTCCAAATCCAGCACTTCAACTGTCTTACCTTGCTCTTTTAGCGAAAAAGCAAGCTGGTCGCAGATTGTCGTCTTGCCTGAACCGCCTTTTTGCATGATCAACGCAATTGTTTTTCCCATTTTTCCTCTTTCCAGATATGTTTTATAACATGTTATGTTTCCAATTTTTTTTACTTCATGAATTATAAAACCTAATATGTTTTTAGTCACGGCTATATTTTATTATCTATTTTGTTATCTGTTACATTTTATGTTATGTTTTATCTTCTTTTGCAATTAATATATTACTTTATGATTTAGTTTATATACTCTTAATTGTATCTTATGTTAGTTTTTATTTTATGTTTTATGTTCTTTTATATAATTCTTTAATTAAAATATATACGTTTTTGTTTTACTTTATGTTTTATTTTATAGTTTCTTTTTTCAGTTATTTTATATTTTAGCTTATGTTTTATTTTCATTTTAAAGTTATACAAACAATTATATTTGATATTATATAAGCTGTTATATTCTCTTTATTATGTTTTGTTTTAGATTACATTTTGTTTTATGTTTTATTATTTGTGCACTGATTATAGTTTTATATGCTAATAGATTTCATTTTATATTTTATTTTATCTTTCATAATTTAGGGTAGCATTAGTTTTTTGGGCAATAATTGCCCAAAATTAAACAGCATTAACTGTAACCACAAAGCAATACACTAATGATCAGACGATCGAAAGTGGATTAAAGAAGGGTTTGCATCCTAAACACTCAAACAAAAACAGGAAGAATAATCCAGCCAAATAATTAGCAATGCAAGATCCAACAAGAGTAAGTTCAAAAAACAGGCGATGCGCAAGGAGATAGCTAGAATCTGCTAGAAAGCCGGCAATGTTTCAGGGAGCAGAGAAAATAGACAGTAAAATCAGAACTATAAATAAGCAGGATCAGCGATTCCGGAGGAATAGGGAAGTGCACTCGTTTTTGGGCAATTATTGCCCAAAAACGCTAAGCTCCATCGGCAAAAAAAAATAAATTCGCGCATATGTCGTTAATAAAAACTGAAAGTAGGGAAGTGGCAGGGAAGTTCGCTCACTCAATCATCGCAACGAGCAAAAACATTTCTCGTACTCTAAGAACCTTGCAGCGATATCTAGAACAAAATAAGCAATAGCACATACGAAATAAAGCTCTAACTGGGAGTATGGTATAATTGCATAAGAAAATATTGAGTAAAACTCAATCAACAATAGAAGTAAATATAATATTTTATATTATAATTTATAATACATAACAAAGAAGGAACCCTAAGGAGCATCGAATGGCTGTGAAGAAAATAAAAAAGAACACGGCAGCATTTTATCTAACCGATGAAGTAACAGAAGCGCTGGAAGAAAAAGCAAAGAAAACCGGTATCTCGAAATCAGAAATCGTTGAACAATACCTTACCCAGGCAATTATCGACAAAGACCAAGAGAAGAAACCCATGATTATCACGATCATGAGCTTTAAGGGCGGCGTCGCAAAAACAACGTCAGCCGCTTCGCTTGCAATCTGCCTAGCGCAGGACAATAACAAAGTGCTGATCATCGACCTCGATGGACAAGGATCAATTTCTCAGTACCTTGGCGTCTACGACCAAACGGCAGAGGCAGACTGCATTGCCGACATCATGCTCACCAACACTAAGGGCCAGCGCAAGACAATCCTTGAAATTGCCCAGCCAACAGAATACGAAAACGTTGACATCGTACCCTCGAACTTCCGATTCTCAGATGCAGATGCCCGCATGAGAAACGAAAGTTCCCAATCAAGCATTGACTCCCGCCTGCGATTCGCTATTGAAGATGCCATCGAAGAAACGCATTACGATTACGTCATCATCGATTGTCCGCCATCACTGGGTCTTGTGGTAACAAACGCAATCACAGCGCTCGAAGCCGGAAATGATGCATCGATGATCATCATCCCTGTTCGTTGCGATGGATTCGCAATCGCTGGTCTTTCTAATACTATATCCACCATCGAACAAGTTGCACGCGAACGCCGCACGCGCATGCGCAAATGGAAGTTGCTTTCGACTATCGCTGAGAAAAACACCGTTGCATACCGCGAAGGCAAAAAGATTATTGAACGCAGTTTCAAAAACGCTGAGTTCTTCAATACGGTAATCCCGAAAAACACGAGCGTCATCGAAAGTACGTTGGCAATGCAACCGGCGGTTATCTACGATCCAAAATCTAAAGCCTCGGAAGAGTACCACCGCCTGGCGGAGGAAATCGAGGAAATCAATGGCTAAGTCAAAACTGCAAGCGGCACTCGAAAAAAACGGGGGAGGGGTGAACCGCTACATCACTGAATCGGAAACATACGAAACCGATGAAGAGTTGATGCAGGCGGCACTCGAAAACAAAACTGAAGAAGCAGAGGACGGCGCAAGCCAACTGGCGCGCGCGAATAAGCGTACATCGTTGCTGAAAAAAGCCGGCTTCGATTACTTCGACGTACGCGATTTGGTCCCAAACGAAAACAACACGTACACCATCGACCAGGGAAGCATCGAGAGTTTGGCCTCCCTGATTTACGAAACAAAAAACACTACGCCGCTGATTGTGCGGGCGACAAAAACCGGTTACGAAATTATCGACGGTGAGCGTCGCTATCGCGCGCATCTTCTGCTGGGGGAGCGCTACGGCGAACACTGGTACATGGTTCCTGCTCGTTGCTTTGAAATAGGTAAACTATCAGACGAAGAGGCAAACTTCATCCTTCATGCTGAAAACATCGGTCAGAGAAACATGACGCCATCGGAACGCGCTGCTGGAATGGCAGCAGTTCAAGAACGCATTTTAAAAGCGCGGAAAAATGATGCAGCATTCAAAGGCCGCGCGACAAAAGAAATTCTCGCAGAACAATTCGGAGTAAGCCCACGTACCGCAACAATGGAAGTTACCATTGGTAAATCTCTGTGCGACGAAGGAAAAGAACTCTACGACAACGACTGCATCACAAAAACCGCAGCTCATGCAATTGCGCTGCTTGATCCCAAGAATCAAAAAGAAATTTGCGAACAAATCAAAAGGGGGGTGGTCACGAAAAAAGAGGCTGAAAGAACCGCTCAAGAACGCAGAATGAAAAACATTCAAAAGGACAAGCAAACAAAAGCAACTAATGGATACCTTAAACTCGTAAAGAAAAACCTCCAAGCAGCGCTCAATTCAAAGGAAACCCCGGATAAAAATCTGCTAGCCGAAGTGCACAACCTGCTACAAGAAATTGAACAACTCTAAACACAACAATAAAAACTAAGCCGAAGAAGGACTCCGCAAGGGGTCCTTTATTATAGGCAGGGAAGAAGAACACCCTAGGAAAAAGCCAAGAGAGTCAAAAGCTGCGGAGGAGGAAGGAACACACATAAAAACGTCTGACAAAAAATTGCACTCTTTCTTCGCGATGGCGTCCAGCACGAGGCGCGCAGCCGCCTTAAGGTCAATCGAGGCCGCTTCAGCAGCATTTGGGCCGGTCATTGCAGCGCGTGCTTGTTTCAGAACTGAGGCAACAGTGCGCTTGCATACGCCCACTGTTGCCGCGACAGACTCCATCGTTGCTCCAGGAAGTGCATATAGTGCAATGATTTTTGCGTTGCGGGCTGCACGTTCCTCGGCAGTTGCTTGCTTCGCTTTTTGACGTTCGATCATACGACGAGACTCGAAGAACGCAGTCGCTTCGATTTCTTCGGCAGTCATTTTTAGCTTAGCGACGATGGTAGCAGCGGACATTTTATAGAAGCCAACCTTGCCAACAGAGCGCGCGATTTGACGAAGGACTGCAGCCTCAAGAGGCTCAGCAAAGCGCGTGTTGAACTCCTCAAGGCGCTGAAATGCGTCATCTTTGCTGGAATACACCTGAACAGCAGCGTTGTAGAGGCAAAAGCACATCAGTTCGCGATTGCCCTTGCAATCAAAACCACGAATCTCCTGCAGCTTAAAGATCTTTCCAACACGCGACAACGATAGCTTATCGAAAACAACGAAGCGTGTTTTCGCATTTTGCTGGGCAGAAGGAACGTCAGACGACGTTTCAACGGAAGCTCCATTCGCCTGAGGGCGTTGCGAAAAGCAGAGCGCACACGCAGCTGAGAGCTGAGCCAAGCCATAGAATTGTTCGGAGCATTGAATCAGCTGCGAGAAACGACCCGCAGATACGTTGTATGTGCCCGGAATGCGGCCCACACGAGAGAAGTCAAAAACGGCAGTATCGATCTCAAGCGAAGGAACGCCAGACAAAGCACGTTTAAGTGCAGAGAGAAGTTTCGCTTCAACATCGCGAAAAAACGAGACCCCCTTTTCATTATGCGCGCTACCGCGCAAGCGATAAGAAAGGGAATGATCCAAAACGTAATAGAGATGCAGGCCACGCCCGGTGTCTACCGTCATCGTTGGCTCAGGCAAATAGCCACGTTGAACTGCAATTTCAAGCGCCGCTGTGCCCGCAGCAACAGCAGCGCGCGCATCGCCCTGGTGGCAATCAAGATCAAACATGAATGCATTAATCTGACGCAAACGCTCATTTTTGCGCGAACGTCGCGTAAAACCGTTGCGCGTTACGTACCAATCAGACGAATCGTCAAACAGGCAGTAGCCAGCGAGTTGTTGCGCAGTCGCAAACGATTCGTTCCAGGATCCATTTTGATCACGACGAGCAACGCAATAGAACGAGGAGCGATCATCATGGGTCAGAGTACGGAAGAAAAATTGCGCAGGAGTCTCGTCCAGACGCAGGGCGCTGGTTCCAAAGGAGGAAAAATATGTCATTAATAGGGGGCAAAAAGCGAGGATATGAGCGTTTTTAAGAAAAAAGACAACACTCACATAAGGGATGGTATAATTCCCTTTATCAAGTCGCATTGATATGAGCTTGTCTCAAACAAAATCCTGAGTTGCCGCTCGGGATTTTTGTTTTTCTGGCGGTCTATCCTTACGGCTAGCCCAACCCTCCTTTCCAGCGTTGTGTGTTTAGAGTGCGTTTACTGGAGTATGAGGATCAATGCAGGTAGAATCATCTGCAATCATCGTTGACATCATATATTGGAAAATGTGATTTGTAAATACAAAATCTTATAGAAAAATTTTCTTTAGACACATTTCATCTTATAGAGCTATTTTCCATAGAACACTTCAAGCGACATATGCTCATAGAAAATGATATGCGCGAGTCAATGGAAAACTCGAAAATGATAATCACATACCAATGCACTGAATGCAAAGATTAGGCACAAGGCTCAGTCAGAAATTCCCTCGCTTGAAACATAAGAGCAGGATCAATGCCAAGAATGTCCTCAACGAAAGCATTCATGCTACCGTACCGCTCAACAACAGAGTCCCTATACGCTATGAGGTTTTCAGGGCGCGCAGCATGGCTGTTCGTAACCTCCCAAGCAATACGCTTATCCCCGCCGGAAAGACGCAAGAAACGTTGGAACATCTCATCGATATGCTTATCGCGAGAAATGTTCGTAAGCAAATAATCGTCAAGAATTGCCTGTTCAGAAGCGCCCAGAACAGTTAGAAGGCAGAGTGTAGCAATGCCGGCGCGATCTTTTCCGCCGCTGCAATGGACATAGGTTGCCTTGCCATCTAAAGCACGCTGAAGCATCAACCGCACAACTTTTCCCGTTTGCGCTGCCGTAAGCTCGTTGGGCATGTGGCGATAGAAATGATCGGGGTCGCAAGCAACATCTTTGCCCACGAGCTGCGTTCCCTGAGCTTTTTCAGTGTAGTCGATGCCGACTTTTTCTTTATCGTAAAACGGGAGGTGAACATACTCAACGCCGGGGATTGGAACGTCGGGCTTTTCTTCGGTTTCCCAGCCAACACGCAAATCGATAACAAGGGAAACACCCAGGTCATGCGCAAGTGCACGAGCGCCTTCCGGCGTGATGCCAGAAAGATTGGCACCACGAAAAAAAAGACCGCTTTTCACTTTACGGCCATCAAGAACCGATATCCCACCTAAATCGCGAACGTTCTCAACACCATCGACAGAAACAATTGCCACAATTCCCCTTTTATAACCACTATTTGCAGAATGCGATTATAGGCGATTGCGATGAAATTCGAACAAAATCGCACCTGTTTCTTCACATTATTCCGGCAACGGAAAAGAAAAAAGGGCGCTCTCCTGCAAATCATTGAAAGGAGTTCATGTATCCCACAAGCCAAGACGGCATTAAACCGAACGCACAAGGGGAATCTACTTAATCTGCGCCGTACAAAACACAATTCCGCGCTACATGTGGTAGAATCTGCTTTAAATAAGCACCTTCCGTACAAGGTAGTGTTGTTTGCGGTTCATGGTCTCGGATGGGAACTTGACCTGCATCATCCTGAACTTTGCGGGAATAGTCGGTCATCCAGGGATTGGAAGTCTCGACTATAAGGCGCTCCCCGCACGTGCGGGGATGATCCCGAGTGGATTCTGAGAGATTCGGGAGGCTCTACCTGTTCCCCGCAAACGCGGGGTTACTTCAGATTCACGCAAGATGCTTCTGAGTTGCTTTTGCGCCCTTCATACGGAGGGCGCAAGCAGTTTTTGTTGCTAAGCGCACCATTCAATTCGATTCAGATGTTCTTGGTGCGGCGGTTTAATTTAAACGTACAACGCAGCAGATCTTCTGGAATCGCCACAACCCCACCTAGCGATGATCGGCAGTACTGCTCCACCACGCAACAGCAATTTGCGTGCGGTTTTTCAGATCCATCTTGGACAAAATGCTGCTGATGTTGTTGCGCACCGTGCCTTCACTCAAAAAGGCAGTCGCAGCAATTTCCCGATTATCCAGCCCCTTTGCCACCAGCCGTGCCACCTCGTATTCGCGCTCGGTCAGGCAAGCGAAGGGCGTCGGACGCTGTTGTGCAACAGCGGCATTGTCGTGAGGTTCGGGTGTATCAGCTTGCGCCTGCAATTGCTCAAGCGATTCGGCAAGAGTGTGGTTTCTGTCGCGAAGCGTGATTGTTTGAGAGGCCAGAGCATCGCGCGTATTCCAGGCAATGCGCTGGCGAGCAAGCACCATGCTGGTGCGAATCGAAAGCGCTGCCGCAGCAAGCGATGCGCATAAAAGAGATGCCGAAGAAAGCAGCGGAAGAGCACCTGTCGCCAAACAAACAATCAGCGACATCACACCAAACGCACCGGAAAATCTAAGCGCATCGCTCCGATAGATGCAGCGTGCGAAATCGTAAATGGCAAGGGGAACGAAGGGGAGAGCAGAGGCGAAAAAACACGCAGCAACACAATAAGCAGCAGTGACGATTATTCCAATACGGAGAGGAAACGCCTCGACAATCGCCGAACATGCGATGGCAACAACCATGGCAACCGCACAAGAAAGCAGCTGCATGCTTGCAGCCGTCGATGCAACAGCAACACCCGTTTCCGCCAAGAAACAAGCAACCGTAAGCAAGCAGCTCGTCAAAACAATCGTCTTGTCCAAAAGTCTATCCATGACTTCATGATAGCAAAACAGGCTCCCGCACGTACATGGTAGACAAAACGCGCATAAACTACGCAACGTGTCTTGCTTCATAAAAAGCACCGTTTACCTGCGAGAACGCAAATTCATGACAAATGTCACTGGTTTGTCGGGCGTGCTTATTCCATTATGGGAGCCGTAAAATAACGATGGCGGGGTTGCAGAGCGCGACCAACAGAGCGACAAGACCTGAGTCGCACACTCAGATGTGCGTCGGGTCGCACGATACTACCGGTCGGCACGTTCATACTGTGCCGGAAGCTGTAGCGCCTTCGCCTTCTCATATCGCATGTTTTAGAAGAAAGGAAACGTAATGGCCGAATCGAACAATCCCGCGAGCGTGGTGCGCGTGCGCAATCTGGTGAAGCGCTATGGCAACGTTCTTGCCTTGGATCATTTCAACCTGGATATCGGCAAGGGCGAGATTTTTGGTCTGCTTGGTCCCAATGGCTGCGGCAAGACAACAACCATTAATTGCATGCTGCAGCTACTTACCTACGATAAAGGCAGCATAGAGCTGTTCGGAGAGCCTATGAAACCCACGCGCTATGACCTTAAGCAGCGCATTGGCGTGGTGCCTCAGCAGGTGGCGGTGTTCGACGAGCTAAGCGTTGCGGAAAACATTGACTGCTTTTGTGCGCTGTACGTGAAGGACAAAACGCTCCGTCGGAAGCTTGTCAACGAAGCAATCGAGTTCGTAGGGCTTGAGGATTATCGAAAAATGAGACCGAAAAAGCTGTCGGGCGGTCTGCAGCGTCGCTTGAACATTGCCTGCGGCATTGCGCACCAGCCCGAGCTCATCTTCTTCGACGAACCTACCGTGGCTGTTGATCCGCAAAGCCGCAATTCCATTCTTGACGGCATCATGCGCCTGCGCGACGAGGGCGCAACCGTGGTTTACACAAGCCATTACATGGAAGAAGTCGAGCATATTTGCAGTCGCATTATGATCATGGATGGCGGCAAAATCCTAGCGCTAGGCACGGCCGACGAACTTAAACGCAGCATTGCGGTAGGGGAGAAGATTGTGGTGGAACTCCCCGGGGCACCCGAAGCGCGAGGATATGCTGCGACACAAGCAATCGAGTCCCTTCCTCATGTTTTGACCTGCGCTTTTGCGGATGGAGCGCTACATGCATCGTGCGAAACAAGCGATCACAACTTACTTGATGTCCTTGATTCCGTGAGAGCGGCGCGCCTTGCAGTGGGGCGCGTGTACTCCGAGCCGCCCACGTTAAACGACGTGTTTTTGGAAATTACCGGCCGCGAACTGCGCGATTAGCAATTGGGGGCATCATGCGAGCTTTGTTTGTGCACACCGTGCGCATGCTTCTGCGGCGACGCGATGTGCTTATTTGGGTCGTACTTTTCCCGTTGGCGCTTGCCACGCTGTTCCAGATAATGTTCTCGAATTTCGACGAGTACTATCGCGTTGAACCCGCGAACTGCGTAGTGATCGATGACGAAAATTATCGTTCCTCGCAAGCGGTTTTCTTCCGCGAAATGCTTGATGCCGTATCCGAACCCGGCGATGATCAGGTGCTTTCCGTCTCGAAAGTTGAAACACCCGATGAAGGGCACGCGGCAGTACTTGCAGGCGATGCCGCGGCATGCATAACCGTAGATAGCGAAGGACTGCCCAGCATGCAGGTTTCTCCGCTATCGGTGAGCTCTACCACTGGATCACTTGATCAGAGCATCGTGCGCGCCGTGCTCGATCAGCATCGGCAGACATACGCGGAAATGAAGCAGACATTCATGGCGCAACCGCTTGCACAGGACATGCAATCGGCACCGTCGCAAGAGAGTTTCGAATCTTTTGCCACCATGCCGGGCATGCAAGAAGCCGCTTCGGCATTTATGTCCGATGCAGTGAAAACTCAGCAGGTCGATGTTCTGCGCGTAAAGTCAAGCAGCACGGTTCGCTATTTCTATGCGCTTATGGGCTTTGCGTCGCTTATGTCCATAACGGTAGCCATTTGCGCGGTTTCCGCAACGCGCGCGAACACATCGGAAGTAGGTGCGCGGCGGCAAATTGCGGGCGTTTCCCCCATGAAGCAAATGGCGGTCACCATAGCGGCAAGTTTCGTTGCCGTGTTCGGCTGCTTACTTCTGGCGTTTGCGTACATGCGCTTTACGCTGGGCGTTGAGTTCGGTGGACGCGATGGCTTGGCTGTAGCGGCAATTGCGGTATGTGCGCTTATGTCAACGGCGCTTGGTGCCGCAATCGGTGCCATCCCAAGCATGCCAACTCCCGGAAAAGAAGGGCTGGCAACAGGCATTACGTGTTTGTGCGCGCTGTTCGCGGGCTTATACGGTGAGCCGTCCATGCAGCTTGCCGATCAAATTGCGCAACATGCTCCCTGGGCGGCACTCATCAACCCGGCAGCGCAGGCGGCAAATGCGTTCTACGACCTTACGTACTACGATTCGCTTGCGCCCTTTTTCTGGACAATATGCGTGTTATTGGCGATGGCTGCAGTGTTTTTCGCAGTGGCAGCTCTTCTTATGAGGAGGCAAAACTATGAACGTCTTTAAGCTTGCGGTAAAAATTGTCACGCGACACTGGAACTACCTGCTCATTTACACAGTTGCCCTGGGTGCTATGGCTATTTTAGGGTCGGGCGCCATTCAGACGGCGCCGGCGAACGGGTTTGCAAACGATGCACCCAAGGTCGCTATCATCGATCGCGATAACAGTGCGCTGTCAAATGCCCTTGAAGATTTCGCGCTCAAGGATGCCGTGGAAGTACCGATTGAAGATTCAACGTTTGCCCTGCAAGATGCGGCCGCAAAAGATCTTGCGAGCTATGTTCTTATCATTCCCGAAGGATTCCAGCAGGATTTTCTGGAAGCGGCGCGCGCGGGTGACAATGCCCCCGTGCTTGAAACGGTTGTAAGCTACCAAGGCGCGCGCGGAGCGCTTATGGACCAGCGCGTTGCTGCGTACGTGCAATCGATGTACGGTTTCGCAGCGGTTGATCCAGACGCAACCGCAACGGAAGTGGCAGGCAGCGCGACTGAAGCTTGCGGAAACGAGACGCCCGTAGAGCTTTTGCCGGTTGAATCGGAAGGCCTTTCGGCGAAATATATCAACTTTGCGTCGTTCTCGTCTTATGCGCTGTTTACGTCATCGGCCATTTTCATTGCGGTTGGCCTGGCTTCGCTGCGGCGCCCCGAAATGCGGCGACGGCTCACTGTAGGCCCCGTGCGCAGCAGCAGCTACGGCACCCAGGTTGGGCTGGCGTGCGTGCTTGCCTCGATTGCGATTTGGGCGCTTATTTCCGTTGCAGGGCTGATTGTGTTCGACCCTCTGGGTGCGGGCGCAACACTTGCTTCGGTTGCAGTAGTTGTAGTGGGGCAGCTCGGGATTGCTCTGATCGGAGCTGCCGTTGGCTTCCTGCTGTGGCAGCTCAGTGCCAGCGATAGCGTTGCAAACGGCGTTGGCAACATTGTGGGCCTTGCATGCAGCTTTTTCAGTGGCGCGTGGATTCCCCTTTCCGTTGCGGGCGAAGGAGTGCGCATTGCTGCCGCGTTTACGCCGTTTTACTGGGCAACGGAAGCGATGATCACGGTTTCGCAGGCGGCGCAAGTGACATCCGACCTGCTGATCCAAGCGGCTGGTAAAGTTGGCGTCACGTTTTTATGGGCTGCAGCGATAGCGCTTGTGGCCATTGCTCTCGGTCGCGCCCGCCTGCGCGATGCTGGGGTGTAGAGGGAAGGGCTACTTGAAATGGAACAGGGGACGGAGGTTTGTTCCACGCATTCACAGCGTAACGAGGCGATATCGGCTAGCAGCGTTGACATGCAATATGACTTTTGGAACAAACCTCCGTCCCCCGTTCCACGTCGATTCATGTTGTTGAAAATACGGTGTCAAATTCGAAGTTGTGATAGGTTGGAAGTAGGTTGCGGTGCTTATTCTTCCGCCGTTCCGATGAGTCGATTTCTCATTAACGCTCTGAACTGGTATTTTATTCTCGCTGTCTCGGACACGATACCAAGGAAAGTGCGTTTTGCGCTTTTGACCTACTTCCAACCTGCATCAACTTCGAATTTGGAGCCCAAAATCCAACAACATGAAAGTTTGCTGCGATAAACCAAGCTGCTGCGCCAAATCCGTTCAACAAACGCTGCATGCCGTTCCATTCCAGCAGCGCCATTTGCCACAAATTGCACGCCTTTTGGGTCCTGTTTCACCGAATTTCATAGCAAAATCGCAAATCCCTCTGTAAAGTGAACGCATATCTACGGGTCGCAAACAAGGCGAACTCGCAGCCTTGATGAGAGAGAGGGACCCGTTCCGCAAATCGCAGAAGGGGAGGGCCATGGACGCTATCAACCTTTCGGAAATCACCGACGCTGACAGGCTTATTTGCGCGCGCATTGGCGAAGCAGCGGGGGTCGATTTCAAGGACTGCTATCAGTGCGGCAAATGCACGGCCGGGTGTCCCTTGGCCGAGAGCATGGATCTCATGCCGCGCGAGGTTATTCGGTATTTGCAGCTTGGCGCTGCGCAAATCGTTCTCGCAGCAAAAACGCCGTGGATTTGTGCCCAGTGCGATGTTTGCTCAACGCGCTGTCCGCAAAACGTTGACATCTGTTCAACCATGCGCTCTGTACGTCTTGCCTCGAAAAATGCAGGTCATAGGCCTGTGCGCGAGGCAGACATCTTTGACGAGGAATTCATCGCGAACGTGCGCGCCCACGGCGTGTCCAACGAGCAATACCTGGCTGCCGCGTACAACGTGAAGTCCGGACATCTGATGCAAGACATGGGAAATGCCACGCGCATGCTCAAACGCAAGATGGTCGGTGTGGCCATCCACAACTCCAAAGGACGCGCTGATGTGGCCGCCGTCATTGATCGTGCGCTGGCGGCCGATAAAGCGCGCCGCGAAGCCGCCGATGCCAGTGCAAACGCTGCAGCTGCTGCCGCCAAAGGAGGTAATGCGCAATGATAAAGTACTCGTATTTCCCCGGCTGCTCTGCATCCACTACAGGCAAGTCGTTCACTATCTCTACTAAGTTCGTGGCGGATAAAATCGACTTCGAGATGATTGAAATTCCCGACTGGAACTGCTGCGGTACCTCGGCAGCCGCGTTGACCAGCCCCGAGCTTGCGGTAGCACTTCCCGCGCGCAGCTTGGCTATCTCCGAGCACGAAAACCCAGGCCTCGATGTTGTGGCGCCGTGCGCTGGCTGCTATCGATCGCTCAAGGGCGCGGTAGTCTATGCCCGCGAAAGCGCAGAAAACCTGCAAAAAGTCCGTGACCTGTTGCAGCGCGATTACAGCGCGACGGCCGACGTTGTAAGCCTGCTTGAGGCCTTTAGCAGCGATGACGTGAAACAAGCCATTGCCGAGCGCGTGGTCAACAAGCTGCGCTGCCTGAAAGTGGCCTGCTACTACGGCTGTGCAATGGTGCGTCCCGTTGACATATGCCAGTTCGACGATGCGGAAAACCCGCAAAGCATGGATGAGATCATGCGGCTGATTGGGGCTGAACCCGTTGATTGGTCCTTCAAAACCGAATGCTGCGGTGCAGCTCAGCAGATGACTGTTCCCAAGCAGGCGCGCCCCATGATCGAACGCATATTCCACAATGCCCAGGTTAACGGCGCAGAATGCATTGTTACCGCCTGTCCGCTGTGCATGCTCAACCTTGACATGCGCGAAGCCGAAATCAACAAGGCACGCGTGGCGGCTGGCAAAGAGCCATTCGATATCCCGTGCTTCTACTTCACCGAGCTCATCGGGTTGGCGCTGGGCGGCGCAGCGGCAGAGTTGG
>CAKUOV010000008.1 GCA_934670115.1 uncultured Eggerthellaceae bacterium | reverse complement strand
AGCACATAATCGCTGGTCGTCGTGCCAATTTCCATCACGCTCAGCGCCTCAGTGGCGGCGGGCAGCGTGGCATCCGGCGCCAACTCTACCAGGAAGCTGCCATACGCGGGAACGAACAGCTCGTCAGCCGCGAAATCGCCCGTAAGCGCAACGCCCAATTGGTTGCCAACGCACATCTTGAACAGGGCTTCTGCCAGACAGCCATAGCCTGCCGTGGACACGGCCAGCGCGTCATGGGAAGCCGTAAGCGCCTCTACCGCGTCAAGCGCTTCCTGCATACCCTGGACCTGCGGCATAACACCATCTTCCTGGTACGCCGGCGCGATCAGCACCACGCGGTTACCAGCAGCCTTGAACTCGGAGGACACAATACGGTCCACGTTTCCGCAGGCCGTGGCGAAGCTGATAAGCGTAGGCGGAACATCCAGGTTCTCAAAGCTGCCGGACATGGAGTCCTTGCCGCCAATGGAGCCAACGCCCAGGTCAACCTGCGCCATGAGCGAGCCCAGAAGCGACGCCGTGGGCTTACCCCAGCGCGCGGGATCTTCGCGCAGGCTGCCGAAATATTCCTGGAACGTGAAATAAGCGTCCTTGCGCGAGAAGCCGGCCGCGATAAGCTTCGAAATGCTCTCCACAACGGCAATGTAGGCGCCCACAAACTGGTTGCTCTCGGACAAATACGGGTTATAGCCCCAGCTCATGCCACTGCACGTGGTGGTCTCGCCATCAACGGGAAGCTTTGCCACCATGGCCATGTTCGGCGTGAGCTGCGTTTTGCCGCCAAACGGCATAAGCACCGTAGCCGCACCGATCGTGCTGTCGAAGCGCTCGGAAAGACCCTTGTTGGACGCCACGTTGATATCGGTCAAAACGCCCGCCAGGCGCTCTTCAAGCGAGGCACCTTCCGTAGCGGCCCACGCGGGAGCGTACGCGCCGCCCTGCTGCACGTGAACATCCATGCTCTTCGGTGCGCCGTTGCTGTTCAAGAATGCGCGAGAAAGATCGACAATCGTATCGTTGTTCCAGGTCATACGCACGCGCGGCTCCTGCGTAACAACGGCAATCGGCGTGGCTTCCAGGTTTTCCTCGTGCGCAAGCGCAATGAACGCGTCCATGTCTTCGGCGGCAAGCGCCACCGCCATGCGCTCTTGGCTCTCGGAAATGGCCAGCTCCGTGCCATCCAAGCCGTCGTATTTCTTCGTCACGCGATTCAGGTCAATTTGTAAGCCGTCGGCCAACTCGCCCACGGCAACGGAAACGCCGCCCGCGCCGAAGTCGTTGCAGCGCTTGATCATGCGGCATGCATCGCCACGACGGAACAAACGCTGAATCTTACGCTCAACAGGCGCGTTGCCCTTCTGGACCTCGGCGCCGCACGTCTCAATGGAGCTCACGTCGTGCGCCTTGGAGGAACCTGTGGCGCCGCCGATGCCGTCGCGACCCGTGCGACCGCCCAAAAGGACAATAACATCCGTAGGAGCAGGCGTCTCGCGGCGAACGTGGTCGGCCGGCGTGGCACCCACAACCGCGCCCACTTCCATGTGCTTTGCGGCATAACCAGGATGATACACTTCGCTGACCTGGCCCGTTGCCAAGCCAATCTGATTGCCGTAGCTCGAATAACCTGCAGCAGCCGTGGTGGCCAGCTTGCGTTGCGGCAGCTTGCCGGGGATGGTTTCGGAAACCGGCACCAGCGGATCGGCGCAACCGGTCAGACGCATGGCCTGGTACACGTAGCTGCGGCCCGAAAGCGGGTCACGAATAGCGCCGCCCACGCACGTTGCCGCGCCACCGAACGGCTCGATCTCGGTAGGATGATTGTGCGTCTCGTTCTTGAAAAGGTACAGCCAATCCTGCTCTTCCCCGTTCACGTCGCACTTGATCTTCACCGTGCAAGCGTTGATTTCTTCGGACTCGTCCAGATTCTTCAGAATGCCCTTCGCCTTCAGATACTTCGCGCCGATGGTGCCCATGTCCATAAGGCAAACGGGCTTCTCGTCGCGGCCCAGCTCGTGGCGCATGGCAAGGTATTTCTCGAAGGCGGCGGCCACCGCAGCGTCGTCGATCACAGGATTTGTGAGCTCGGTGCCAAACGTGGTGTGGCGGCAATGATCAGACCAGTACGTGTCAACAACCTTGACTTCAGTAATAGTAGGATTGCGCTTTTCAACCTCGCGGAAATGCTTCTGGAAGAACACGATGTCAGCCAAATCCATGGCCAGGCCGCGCTCTTTGATAAACGCCGCCAGCTGCTCTTCAGTCAGGTCGGTAAAGCCCTCCACCACTTCAACGGGTGCGGGCTCGGCAAACGTCATGGCCAGCGTAGCGGGCAGCTCAAGCGATGCCTCGCGGCTCTCAACAGGGTTGATAACGTAATGCTTCACGGCTTCAATATCTTGCTCGGAAAGCGCACCTTCCAGCACGTACACCTTCGCGTTGCGCACCAGCGGACGCTCGCCCTGGCTGATAAGCTGGATGCACTCGCTTGCGCTATCGGCGCGCTGATCGAACTGGCCCGGCAGCGCCTCAACGGCGAACAGCGCACCCTGGACGCCTTCGACCTGCGGAAGTTCGAACGACACCGTGTCGGACTGAGGCTCGCTAAACACGGTGGGCACGCACTGGGCGAACAGCTCTTCGGTCAGCCCCTCCGCATCGTAGCGATTGATGATGCGAGCCTTTTCCAGACCCGCAATGCCTAAGATGTCACGTAGCTCGCTGGCAAGATGCTGCGATTCAACATCAAAGCCCGGCTTCTTTTCAACGTAGACGCGCTGAACCATGAAATCCACCCTTCGAATGTGCGCCAATGCGCACGTCTTCCGCTGTGCGCGCGGGGCGCACGCTTCGCCAATACTTCCAAACGCTTCTTGTGTTTTGTCGATGCCGAAAAACAGCATATAGATATACCTTTGCATGATACCGCTTCTTGACGCAAGCGCAGACGTGATGACGCCTAGGGGCAGAATTCTTTCACAGCAGACAACACGCAAGGGGAAGGCGAAGGGGCCGACGCCGGGAGTTAAGCCGAAGCTGACGAGCGCAAGACAGGAGCGCGGATGCGAAGAGCTGAGCCGAACTGCAAGAAAAGGCAGGGCCATAGAAGCGCAAGGGCGCAAAGAGCTTCACCTCACGACTCCGCTTGGATAATGCTTCCTCTCACTCGCGGCTCGCTCAACTTATCCAAAGCGTCGCAGTTCGGCTCAGCCCTTCGCGCCCTTGCGCTTCGCATTTATCCCCTTCGATGCCACTGCTCCCTTCCCTATCAGCCGCTTACCGCTGCTGAGTGCCGCTTGCGGCAGAGCAACCCCACCATTTGTGGAGCTTTCCGAATCTTCGCGGGAAATTCCTTACACGAAACCAAAACAGTCCCTAAACTAATAGGGTTGAACGCAAGGCAAGACGGCCGGGTCAACCAACTTTCGCGAATTCTTTCGCAGTTTTTTCTCTTCGAAAAAACAATAACCATACCAATAGCAATTACATAGAGACGCGCATTTGAAACGAGGTATTTATGGCTCTTGATTTGGACAAACAACAGAAAACGATGATCCTGGTGCTTCTTATGGGCACCATTTTGGTCATCCTGAACGCAACGCTTCTTTCCCCTGCGCTGCCATCGATCATGGAGGACACCGGCGTTTCCGCCACCACCGTGCAGTGGCTTACCAGCTCGTACGCGTTGGTTGAGGCATGCGTCATTCCGCTGAATGCGTTCTTCGTGGGACGCTTCTCCACGCGCCAGCTGTTCATGGGCAGCATTGGATGGTTCTGCATTTCCAGCATTGTTGCTGGTCTGGCACCGAATTTCTACGTGATTCTGGCCGCACGTGTGATGATGGCGTTTGCCACGGGCATTATCATGCCTATGTCGTTTACGCTGATTTTGCTCATCATTCCGCGCGAAAAGCGCGGCAGCGCCATGGGCCTTATCGGACTGGCGATTGGTTTTGCGCCCGCGATTGGCCCTACGCTTTCTGGCTTCATTGTTGACTCCTTGGGTTGGCGCGAGCTGTTCTTCGTTGTGGCGGCGCTGTGCGTAGTCGTGCTTGCTGCGGCGGCGTTCAAGCTGAAGAATTTCCAAGGCTTCGAGAGGTCAAGCTTCGATGCGCCTTCCGTTACGCTTCTGGGCGTAGGCATGGTGAGCCTGCTGTATGGCATTTCGTCTATCACTTCCGCCCGCAACATTGCGCTGGATGTGGCACTTATTGTGGCTGGCCTGGTGCTTTTGGGTATTTTTTGCCGCCGTCAGCTCAAGCTGGAAAACCCCATTTTGCGCATTAGCGTGCTGAAGTCGCCAAAGTTTCGTACCGCGGTTATTCTGGTCGCGCTGCTGCAGGCATCGCTTATCGGCTCCGAGGTTGTGCTGCCGCTCTACGTGCAGCAAGTTATGGGCAACGGCGCTACTACCTCGGGTCTGCTTATGATGCCAGGCGCTATCATCGGCGCAGTGTGCGGCCTGGTGGCAGGACGCCTGTTCGACAACTTCGGCGTGCGCGGCCCTGTAGTTTTCGGTGCCTGCATGGTTGCCATCGGTGCGGTTGGCGTGACCACGTTCAACATTGGCATGGACATCCTGATGGTCACCGTTGTGTATACCACCATGTCAATCGGCATTCAGTTCTTGAATACGCCGCTGAACACCTGGGGTATTAATTCGCTGGATAATCGCGTGATTCAGCACGCTAACTCCATTTCGTCCACCATGAATCAGGTGGGCATATCCGTGGGCACCGCGTTTATTGTAAGCCTGACTGCGCTTGGCGGGTTTCTTGCCCCCGCCGATGCATCGTCCCAGGTTATAACGATGGCGGGCGTGCACGCAGCGTTTTGCGGCATGTGCGTGCTTCTTATTATTGTTGTGCTGGGCATTTTGATCTTTGTGCACGAGAAGGACAGCAGGAAAGCTCCCACAGGTGCCGCTGCGAGCGGCGCTGCGGGCGCGGATTCTCAAACGAGTGCCGCGGCTGGTCCTTTCGTGGCTTTTCCCTCTCTTGAGGGAATCGCTGGCATCGACCGTCCGTTTTTGGTGTCTGACGTTATGAATCCCCAGCCCAACGTAGTGTCGCAGGATGCCACCGTGCGCCAGGCAATCGATGCCATGCGCGCTACCGAGACCAGCGGCGTTCCCGTGGTAGATAGCACTGGTGGCGTGGTCGGATTCATTTCCGATGGCGACATCATGGGGTATCTTTCCAACCAGGCGGGAAACTTTTCCGATGGCACGAATTACTTTGCGCTTGTCGAGGACCAGGACTTTTGGACGCGCCTGGGCAGCCTGCTTGACCTTAACGTCATGCGTCTTGCCACAAAGCGCGTCATTTCAATCGAGGCATTCGACGATGCCGAAGTCGCTTTCAAGCTGCTCTCCGAGAAACGCATTAAGAAAGTCCCCGTGCTCCATCAGGGGAAATTAGTTGGCACGCTCTCGCGCCGCAACGTTATGAACGCGCTGGCAACGGCCGAAACCATGCTTGCGCAGAGCGCTAGCGCGAAAGCTGGTGCATAAAAGGACCTGGTGACGCCACTGAAAAACGCGTGTGCACTCATAATCAGTCGCAGGTGAAAGAGCCCACTCGCATCAGGCAGTTTCGCGAAATGCAGCCGCATTCCAATTCGATTAAAAGGCATGGTGGCCTATTGAGGTCACCATGCCTTCTTTTTGCAGCCCACACACGCCCCCCTCGCAGCCCTCGCGGCCCTTTTGCGACCTCCTTGCGACCCCTCTTGCGACCCCTCTTACGACTCGCTTGCAACCCTCTCGCGACCCGTTTGTTGGAAAATCGGGGGTAAATTCAGGCAAATGCACGATTGAGAGTGGTTCGTCTTCGGTAACTCACCAAGTAGCTTAAATCGATTTGGACGAGCATCGATCTGAACTGGGATTTTGCGAAATTGCTTTCTCAGGCACACCATAGCTTTCAAGATCAACCTCGATTTAAGCCCTCTTGACCACTCTCAATCGTCGATTTGCCCGAATTAGAGGACTGTTTTCCAACAAGCACTTCCTGCGCTGGCCGCCCTTGTGCCCCTTGATAGCATTTTGTCAACCAATAAGTTCTTTTTGATAGCTTTTTGATAGCGAGCTCGCTCCTTTTGATGGTTTCTTGTCAACAACGCAGCGCATGATAAGCAAAGCGCTTCAAGCTTATCCACGCATTCGCAAAGGAACAACCATGACAGCACCGCGTATATTTATCACTCACCAATCGGCCTGCAAGTACTGGATTCATCGGGACTTATATGAAACACATGAATCACGAGCCAAACCAGCCGATGCAGACACGCAAAGCGCTATAGCGCTTAAAGATGCGCGCTCATTGATTATCGGGCTCGATGAGCACGAGCCTTTGCACGTTGCCGTATCGAACGCTGGCAACCGTCATCTCATCGAGAATGCCGCGCTGCGTTACCGAAATGTCCCCTACCCCGATTGGTCGTTTCGCCGCATACGTCCCGATGTCTTTGTGGCCAGTCCTGAACTTTGCTTTTTGAATGCAGCAACTATCCTGCCCTTCAATGCTCTTGTCCTTTATGGAATGGAGCTATGCGGAACGTATGCAAGAACAGAGAGTATATACGACCCTCGGCGCACAAGCGAAATCGCAGGCGCAGGGATCGCGAGCGAGTTTCAGCATGCAAGCACGGCAAGCGACTATTCGGGCGCAAACCCCGCTCGATATAAAAGAAACCCTCTTACTACTGTACAAAAAATCGAGACTTATCTGGACAAATCAGAAGGAACAGCTGGAATCAAGGCTGCAAGACAAGCTTGCAGGTATCTTTTGAACGGCTCAGCATCGGCACGGGAATCTGTTCTTGCAACAATAATGACGCTCCCACCGCGCTTGGGCGGGTTCGGCATGCCGGCGCCGAACCTCAATTACGGCATTGAGGTCAACTTGCTCAGCAAAATATGCTCTGGTAAAAAAGTCACCTTGCACGGAGATATCGTATGGCGCTACGCAAGGCTCGTGGTTGAATACGACGGCCTCCAGCACGGAATGACCGACAATCACAGCATTGATAAGCAGCGAGATCATCTACTTCTTGAAGCAGGATACGAAGTGGTTCGATTCACCGATAAGTCCATAAGAACCGGCCTTGAGCTGGAGCGACTGGCGCGAACCATAAACCGAAAAGCTCATTTGCGCCGACCCGCAAGCGCTCTACAGTGGGACGCCGAAAAAGAGCGCACCCTTGATGAGCTACTTTTCCAAAGCGACCCACCGTGGATTCAGCACCCATAAGACGCCGAGATTACCTGTTTATCGGCTTAGAGTCATGCCTGCGAAAGAGGGCCTTGCGATTCGAAATGGCATACTTGCTTGAAAGTTGCGGGGAACGCAAAATGTCGTGCCAATCATACAATCACTCGAAATCCCTGGACATCGGCGCACAATCTAGCAACAACGGCATCCGAATCTTTTGCGTTAACCGCCAGCGCGATCCAATTGCTGGGGACAGAGACAAATTCGATATTCACACCCAGCCACAAGAGAAGCCGATAAAGAGCGGAGAAAACCTCGCTTTATTTGCGCTCTCATGCTATTCTCGTTTGCATACGTATCTAGCTCAAGAATATTTCGAGAGAAAGGACCACGCTATGGGCTGCGCCGAGGGAGATTGCTGCGCTAACAAATCGGAAAACAAGATTATCAGCTTGCCAAAAACGCTTGACCACAACACCCCCTGGAAAATATACAATCACCTGATCGGCGGCATTCCAGAGGACATCATCGTAACGGATTACTGCCTGGGAAACCAATGGACCTACGTGAACACCACTTGGGGCATGGGCGTTTCCTTCACCTGCAAGGGCGGCGCGTCGCGCCAGTTCACCATGGATTTGCGCGGACTGCCGCTGCGCACCGTCGCCGAGCTAGCAAAAAGCTGGAACTTCGCGGAGGCATCGTTGGGCGTTGCTGCCATCAACGCATACTACTCCCAAAAGAAGCTGCTTGACCCCTTGGGCTGCATCTACGACGACCCCGTTGAACTGCCCGATGGAAGCATCCGCAAAATGGACGCATTCGAACTATTCCGCGAAGAATCCACCGGCAAGAAAATCACCATCGTGGGCCACTTCCCCCACGTCGAACGCATTGAAGAATATGCAAGCGAGCTAACGGTGCTGGAGCGCGACTGTCACTCCGCCATCGACACGCCCGACCCCGCCTGCGAATACGTGCTGCCCAGCCAGGATTTTGCGTTCATCACCGGCGTCACGTTCATCAACAAGACAGCACCGCGCCTGATTGACCTGGCAAAAAATGCGAAGACAATCTTCGTGGGTCCCAGCGTCATCATGAGCCCGTTCCTGTTCAAATGGGGCGTAGACATGTTGGCGGGCAGCGTAGTGAACGACCCCGAGCACGTGGCGTTCAACGTGAAGAACGGCGCAGGTCGATTCTTCGGCAAAGCACTGCAGATGGCGGCTTTATCCCCGCAAGCTTAGAGCTGGTCGACCTTCACGCAAACACGGTGTAACCTCTGATTGGAGCGGGAAATCCAGAAGAGAGACAAGGCGTTGGCGTGGGTTCGGTGCGCATCCTGCAAGCAACCACACGGCACTCAAGGGACTTTCAATTCGAAGGCCCCTTCTTCTTTTTTGTATAAAAAAGCGCACATTTGTTTGCTTTTTTATACAAATCGCAGTATGATGAGCACCTAAAACGAAAGGTCGCCCATGAATACTGCCAACCATTTCTCACTACCTTATTTGCTGCCCTACTGCTGGGACCGCATGCTGTCGTTTCTTGCCATGCGCGCCATCCCCGGCGTTGAAACGGTGCAGCAAGGCGCTTATTGGCGCACCGTGCGCGCCTACGATAACGGCGGAAATATTCTATGTGGATGGATTCGCACAGAAAACAATCTGAAGAAACACCAGATAGAAGTCGAATTTTCAGACAACCTTGCTCCTGCCATCGATTACCTGAAGAAACGCTTGAAACATCTGTTTGACACCGAGCGCGACCCTGCCGACATTGGCAACAAACTGGAAAGCATGAACGAATATCGCGAAGGCTCATTCGTTGCCGGAACACGTATTCCCGGGTGTTACGACGGCTTCGAGATGGCCTGCCGCGCCGTACTGGGTCAACAGATTTCCGTGAAAGGGGCAAGCACCCTGGCAGGGCGCATAGCATCGCATTTTGGAACACCCCTAGATACAGGTATTCCCGGGCTGGACTATCTTTTCCCCACTCCCGCAGACATATGTGCGCTTGCAGAAAATACGCCCATCGAGGAAGCACTGGGATCGCTTGGCATCATCGGCACGCGTTGTCGGACCATGCTCGCGCTGGCAGAGTTGCTTGAACGTGACCCCGCAGCAATTGAGCCGTGCGCAGAAGGAGAAGCAACACCTGAAGAAGAGATTGCAGCACTTGTAAAGTTGCCGGGCATCGGGGAATGGACCGCGCATTACATCGCAATGCGCTCCATGGGTTGGAGCGACGCCTTCCCTGCCACTGACCTGGGAATAATCAAATTTCTGGGCACCAAAAAGAAAAAGGAGCTTATCGCAGCAGCAGAAAAATGGCGACCCTGGAGATCATATGCGGTGATGAACATGTGGACAACCGAACAAGCGGAATTGCAAGAAACGCAAAGTAAGCAGATCGCGAAGAGCGAACGCGCAAAAGCAAAAGCCGATAAAGGAGCAAAAGCGGAAAAATCGAGGGAAGCAGGAAAAGAAGCGGGTACAGCATCGCCGGAAGCTTCAGCGAAGAAACATAAGGCGGTCGCGAACGCCCGGCCCGCAAAGAAGCATCAAGACACGCCGTCAATCGCAACGGCATGGTACGAAACGCCTTTTATGGGACGCGTCATGGTAGCGGCAACCGATCAGGCCATTGTGGGATTATGGATGGAGGGTCAAAAATATTTCGGAGCCAGCATGCCCCGGGGCAACGTTTCGGAAAACTCGAACCATCCCCTTATCCGGAAAGCGTTTTCATGGCTTGACCGCTACTATGCAGGAGAAAAACCCGCGACTTCCGAATTGACGCTTGAACCACAAGGCAGCGAGTTTCGCCAAGTCATTTGGAAGCTCCTCTCCGAAATTCCTTATGGACAGACCTCCACCTATGGCGAGCTTGCCGAAAAAGCCGCAGCGCTTATGGGAAAAGAACACATGGCATCGCTTGCCGTGGGCGGAGCCGTGGGACACAACCCCATCTCCGTCATTATCCCTTGCCATCGCGTAGTAGGCGCAAACGGAAGCCTTACCGGCTATGCAGGCGGACTAGATAAGAAGACCGCACTCTTAAAGCACGAAGGCGTGGATACCGACAAGCTTTTCCGCCCCGCAAAAGGAACGGCACTCTAGGGCGAACGAAACGACGGTCGCGCGATCGACCAATGCGCATTGAAAAATGGACGTCTCGGGGGACTGCACGAAACGGCGCAAGGTGCATCCCGATGGTTCATCCCGGGTGCCGCACGCATCGCAGCCGAATACGACAACAGCAGCAAGAGGCTCCCACGAAATGGGAACCCTGAAAGAAAGAGCAGAGTATGGGTGATTTCTCAGAGCGGGTATATCGTGTTGTTGCGAGTATTCCCGCAGGTAAAGTGGCTAGTTATGGAACCGTAGCGCGCCTGATGGGCAGTCCACGAAGCGCCCGTTACGTAGGATTCGCGCTGCGCAACAACCCCTCACCTGGCTCAGGATTTGAAAACATCCCTTGCCATCGCGTGCTCTTCAAGGACGGCAGTCTGTGCGAAGGGTTCATTTTTGGTGGCCCCGGCGCTCAACGTGAACTGCTCGAAGCAGAGGGCGTGACGTTTGCCGATAACGATCACGTGGACATGACCACCTGCGAATGGGACGGCAGTGGATTCGTGGAGAACGCAAGCTCAAGCAAGGTCGAAGGCGGCGGAGCAAACAAGGACGCCAGTGCCCCTACTGCTCCGCCTGCCGACTTCGATTGGCAAGCTGAACTGGGAGAATAATGCTCCAAATTACCAGTTCGCGCGAATGAAATCCAAAAGTTCCTGATAGGTTTCCAGCGCAGGAATCTCTGAATACTGCTCTTTGAGCGTATCAGTGGTGCGGAAAAGCGCACCTGCCTTGGAATTTTGAATCATACGCACATCATTGTAACTGTCACCAGCGGCAATGGTATCGAAGCCTAAAGACTGAAACGCACGAACCGCATTGTACTTCTGGTCGTCGGTGCGCAATTTATAGCCAGTGATTTCGCCATTTTCAGCAACCACAAGCTGATGGCAGAAAATAGTGGGATAGCCCAGCTTCTCCATAAGAGGACGAGCGAATTCCTCAAACGTGTCGCTCAAGATGATGACCTGGGCAAACGAACGTAGCTCATCCATAAACTCACGAGCGCCCGGCAAAAGATCAATACCTGCAATGGTCTGCTGAATTTCCTTGAGCCCCAGACCATGCTCTTTCAAAATGGCAAGACGATACTGCATAAGCTTGTCGTAATCGGGTTCATCGCGCGTGGTCTTTCGCAGCTCGGGAATTCCCGTGGCTTCCGCAAACTCAATCCAAATCTCTGGCGCGGTAACGCCCTCCAAATCCAAACAAACAATATTCATGTCTGCATGCCCCTATCTTTATCTGCTTTGCACGGCGCGCGTGCTCATGTGTCAAAGCGCACCAAGATGTCATTCAAGATACCAGCGTCCATTGTGAAACTCATCGCGCAACCCGCAACGCCTATACCCGCAAACGGGCGAATAAACTGGTCATCAGCACTGCTTCATAAACGCAGCGCGAAGAAAGTCCTGCCCAAACGCAATCAGTAACGGCGAAGCGCCCCGCAGAAAATAAGCGAAATGCTAACGAACGCGAAAGACAAGGTATTCGTTCAAATTGCCCGTGCGTCCATCGGCGCGGAAGCAATCGGCCAGCTGTGCAACATCGCTCACCGACGCCACAAGCGCCTTCACTTCCTCCTCGGCAAAATGATGACAATAGCGGAAAACACCCTGGGTCTGCTGCCAGCCTAAAAGGTAGTCATTCGCATCCAGATTCAAATATAATCCCTGTTCAGCGAAGTATTTTAAAGCGGCCGCGTGGGACTCATGCGTTTTTTTCGCCAGCCCGGGCTCATCCATGAACCGCCATAGAGACACAGCAACAAATCCGCCCGGAACCGTTGCCGCGCAAAGCGCACGTAGCAAACGCTCCCGCGCCATGCGTCCTGGAACGTGATGGAAGAACCCGAAGCACACGGTCAGATCCACGTTCGCGCCTTCGGAACCGGCACCCCTGCACGCTGCATCTTCGCACGGCGCATCTTCGCGTGCATCACCTATGGAGCCACCGGGAACAAATGCGACGCCCACGCCCTTAGAACCGCTGGACACAAACGACAAAGCGCGATCTTCGATAAGCGCCGAAACGATATCGCACGACGTGAAGACAACACCCGCAGGCGCACCGACCAACTGCTCGCAAGCATCAACAGCACGATAATCCCAGGTCGCGTTCGGCAACGCACTTTCCAGGAAGCTCTTGAATCGAACATTTCCACACGCTACGTCCAAAATGCGATGCACCGGTGCGACAGACGCGCCCGCGCCTTCCGTCTCGCCGCACCGCAACGCACTGCCGCGTTGCGTGCCCCCACCATCACCCGAAGCACCAGCAGAATGGCGCCGGGCTTCCTCTGCGTCAGCGCACATCACGTCGTCCGCATCTTCGCCGCGCTGCAGCGCGCCGTCTGCGCCTTCGCCCGTAACACCAGCAGCGTCCGATGCGCCGGCGCCCGAGCCGACGCTCGCACCCCCATCCGCGCCGGCAAATCCAGCACTACTCACGCCACCTGCACCTTCGCCTTCCCAGCCCGTATCAGCCAAAACGCGCTGCCAGCCCGCCCACGCACTCTGCCTCGTTGCCGAAAACGACTCCGCCTGCGACGCGTAAAACGCCTGCGTGGTGCGATTTAGTATGTTTGCCGTTGAAACGTCCATGCTCTCCCACGAATCCTGCAAAAGAATCCTGTAAAATATGCGGTTATGGAAAAAATCATTTTAGACATAGCCGCTGCCTTGCGTCGCGCCGCCGCCACGGGCGAAACATTTGACGCCGCCCAGCTTGTGCGCTTGCTGCACGCTTACAACAAGCCGCTGGGGCAAAGCGAGCAGTTCTACACAAAAAAGAAGCTGCTGCCATATTACCTGAAAACGAAGGCGAGCGACCCCGCACGCTGGGAAAGCTGGCACATTGACGCCACAACCGAGCGCGCCTTGGTTCAGCTGCTGCAAATCAAGCCGCGCCGCACCAGCTCGGGCGTGGCCACCATCACGGTCATCACGAAGCCGTGGGGCTGCTCAAGCAATTGCATCTACTGCCCCAACGACATCCGCATGCCGAAAAGCTACTTATCAAACGAACCCGCCTGCCAGCGCGCCGAGCGTAATTTCTTTGACCCGTACCTCCAGGTCGCGGCACGTTTGCATGCCCTGCGCGAGATGGGCCACACCACCGACAAAGTAGAACTTATTGTGCTGGGCGGCACCTGGACCGACTACCCCGAGAGCTACCAATACTGGTACATGACGCAGCTGTTCCGTGCGCTCAACAATGGCGAAGGCGCCCCCGAATACGCAGATGAACTGCGTAAACGCTACGAACAAGCAGGCATTCCCGAAACCGAGGAAGCCCTGCAAGCCTTCGCTGCGCCTGCCCAGGCGGCCATTGACGCAGGTACGATAACGTTCAACGAAGCGCACGGCATGCTCTACGGGCAAGACAGCCCTTGGCAACGCTTGGCATTGTGGCAAACCGCGGAGCCCAGCGAGCTTGAACAGCAGCAACGCATAAACGAAACCGCCGAGCACCGTTGCGTGGGCCTAGTCATTGAAACGCGCCCCGACACCATCACGCCGCAAACGCTCACGCACGCGCGGCGCTTCGGCTGCACGAAAATCCAGATGGGTATCCAAAGCCTTGACCCTGCCGTGCTGGCCGCGAACCATCGCGCCACCAGCACCCAGGAAATCCAGCGTGCCTTTGCGCTGTTGCGCCTGTTCGGCTTCAAGCTGCACACGCATTTCATGGTGAACCTTTACGGCTCAACACCCGAGCGCGACAAAGCGGATTTCCGGCAATTCGTGACCGATGAGCACTTCCTTCCCGATGAAATCAAGGTGTACCCGTGCGTGCTGACCAAGGGAACGCAACTCGAACGCCTTTACGAGCAGGGGAAATGGCAAGCCTACACTGAAAAAGACCTGCTGGACATCTTGGTGCACGACATATGCGCCACACCCGCATACTGTCGCATATCGCGCATGATCCGCGACATTTCAAGCGACGACATTATTGCCGGCAACAAAAAAACGAACTTGCGCCAGCTGGCCGAGCTTTCCGCCGCAAAAACGAGTGAACGCATCCAAGAAATGCGCTACCGCGAGATCAAGGGGAAGGCAACCGACCTCTCCGAGCTGCATCTTGACGTGGTGCCTTACGAGACGTCGGTTTCACGCGAGTTCTTCTTGCAGTGGGTCACGCCGCAAAACGAGCTGGCAGGTTTTTTGCGCCTGTCGCTTCCCCTGCGCAACGCTTTGGCAACGCTTGGCGCCGAAGCGCCCATTTTGCCTGGACAAGCCATGATTCGCGAGGTACATGTGTATGGACGCGCGGCGCACATTGATGGCGAATCCCAAAACGCGCAGCATCTGGGGCTGGGGAAAAAGCTCATCGCGCGGGCATGCGAAATTGCCGCCGGTGCCGGTTATGACGAAATAAACGTGATCAGCGCCGTGGGCACGCGCGCCTATTATCGCTCGCTCGGATTTGCGACAAGCGAAAACGGCCTTTATCAAACGAAAAGGATTGCACATGAGTAGCATCTTCGACTTGCTTGCGCCCGACCGCGGTGCGCAAGAACGCGAAAACCAAATTGTGGCTTGCAACAAGGATACCGCGGAATTCGGGCTCTCGCTCACGCGCGAACAAGCCCACGAACTGGACGTTGCGCACTGCCAGCTGCTGGATGCGCACGACCGCGTGGAGTTTGGCACCTCTGGGACCATTCAGGTCATCGAAGGGTTTGCTTCTTCGCCCTACCTGGAGCAATTCAATTACGCCGACACGCTGAGTGCGCTGCAAGAGAAGTTTTACGAGCTGCGCGCACAGGCGGGCGTCGATGTTTTCGATGACGAGATCATCGACGGTATGCGCCTTCTGTTCGATGGCGATGCAGGCGGAACCGTTGATCTTTTGGCCACGTGCACGCTGGACATGGTCATGGAGGCGTACGATACGCAGACCGGCACGCTTGAGGAACGCCAGCGCGAAGTAATTCCCGACATGACGCAGACCACAGAGGTTCCGCAATTCGAGGAAAACGTAAGCGAAGTGTTCGCGCAGGCAATGGAAGAAGGTCAGCAAGCGCTTGACGATGCGGCTGCGGCGGCCATAACAAGCCCCTGGGACCCTAGCGAGTGGGTCGATGATATTACCGCGCCGGGCTTTGAGGGAGAGAAGTGGGACGATGACTTTGAATAGCGAAAACGTGAGGGATGCGCAAGACGGCGTAATACACGATGCGGCAGCAGCCACAATGCCAACTTCGGCGGCAACTGAAACGACTTCCACCAGGGAGAACGCTTGCAACGTAGCGGACGCGGTCACGAACGTCACCCTTCTGCGAACCGCCGACCAAGCAATCGATAAACAAGACCTTGCCGCGCTTTCCGCCAAAGTGCAAGATGGCCTTATGCGCCTGTTCGTGAAACAATGCCGTCTGTATACATGCGGCGGCAGTGCTTCTATTACGTCGCTTGAAGCGCATGATTTACTGGACTCTATTCGCTTCGTGCTGCGTGCGCACGATTTGGAAGACCCCGCAACGCTGGCACGCTTGGCAAGCAATGATATGGACACCTTGTTTCATCAGGGACTTCAGGATATCAATCGCCGCGTGGACGATACCATGGAGCTGTGGAACCAGGTTTGCCTGACCATGCCGCCCATCAAGAACATCGCGCTGCGCGACACGCTGGCAAGCATCGGACAATTCCGCAAGGTCTACGACACGTACTTCGCCGCGTTCGCCGTGCCGGTAAGCATTGACTATCCGCTGCACGACCCCGTTCCCGAAACGCTGCAAGGCGTGGATTATGTGCATGAGTGGCTCGTGCGCTGCCTGAAGGAAGCGCAATACATCGCACAATTCGACACGAAGGAATGCATCGCAGTGCTCAAGCGCGCTTGCCCCGATTATAAGGGCCTGCTCATCAACCTTTACGAGCCCATTCATCGCCACTTCGGAGATTAGAAGCTGCGGGAAAAACGCGAAGGAACGGCGGAGCTGTTTCGCGTTTGCTGACCCGCATCGCTCTCTGACAGCGGCGGCAAGGGATTCGCCGAACGGACTCCGCTTGGATAATGCTTCTTCGGGCTTGCGGCTCGCTCAACTTATCCAAAGCGTCGCACGTCGGCTCATTCCCTTGCCGCCAGACAACCCTGAATCGCCAAAAAGCGGCAGAGTTTTTCGCCCCCTGATAAAAACGACCCACTTTTCTGTGGGTTTGCCATAGCTTACTTTTTTGCGACCTGGGGAAATGCCGATTTTTAGCGATTGCAAAGAAGAAAAATCCACCGAAAAGTGGGTCGTTTTTATCATGCCGCCCACGCTGCTGGGCGGCATCACGTCGGAAACGGTGCAGCTGGATTTCGCGAACCGAATTGTTGACAAAATCAAATGGTCGTCGCAGCACCCGAGAGAAAGTGGTGCGATAACGGGAGCAAAGTACGTTATCGGCGATTGACGCGCTGTTAAGGTCGCGCTGGCGGACCCGTCGCAGCGCGCGATAGCGAGGACCCTCGACATGAGCCCGTCGACCATCTCGCTTGTTTTCGGACGAGTGGCTACCACCCTTGGGTCCACACTTCACTGACGCTTTTCGCCGAATGGGGCATGAAACAATCTCCCTGCGGAAATGCTGCTTAACTTAGACTTCTCATCCAGCTGTTTCAAGTTCTTCGAATCTACTAGGATGATGTCTCCCTTGCTTTCAGCTTATCCAAAATGCTTTCAGTCCTAGGCTGACCCGTTGAGAGCCCAAGAAAGGAATGAAGCAAAAGGAGCTGCTCTATCTCGTTGCCCCTTGTAGCATTGCGTTCGTCCCCTGGAAGCCTCATTTGATCTCTTCTCAACGTCTTCACGGGAATGCTTGAGGTTGACCACTCAACCTCAATTGCAGATGCCTCAGTTTGTCCGTCGAATAACTGCGGTGCCTCGTGATTCTTCTTTCCGTTCTTGAAAGTACGCAGGTACTTGGCTTTGACCTGGCAGTCTTCACAGCAGTATTTGGAATCGACGCGACGGTTATACTCTCTCGGTGTGAAGAGTCTTCTGCACTCAGGGTTCTGGCAGAATCGGTACGCATTGTTGAGCATTACGCCTTTCGCTAAGCAAATGAAAAGATACTGCATAAGGGTGCAGACTCCATCGCGATTATCGTCTTCAATGATGTCAACCGGATCGACCGAACCGCTCAGCACCGCATTGCAATACCTCACGCTTTCATGGACAAGCTCTTTATCGCATAGCCATTCTTGTTCGGTATAACTATCTTGCAAGGTGCTTGTTATTGCCCTTATCGCCACCTGCGCATCGCAGACGGCCTCCGCGACTTCCTCGACAGAAGCAACATGACAGGGAACAATATCTATCCCTGGTCTTCTCTTGTTGCGACCCTTCCTCCAGCTCTCGTTCACGACCTTGCTTAGGGTTCGGTTTTCGACCCCGTATCTCTCCCTAGCGATTATGTCAACGTCGCCCATGCCCTCGTAAAGGAACACAGTTTTCATTATGCCATCAGGATGGAAAACGGGATGTTGACCAGGACCGTAGAAAGAATCGTTCAGCGCGACATTAGGATAGGTGCCGTAATCGAACGTCTTGTTTGGCTGTGCTCGAATCCCAGTGATTGGCCCCCACCGCTGCTGGAACTCCAAAAGTTGAAATACGTTTCGATGATCGAGTTCTAGGAACTCCTTGCCATAGAGGCCTTTCGGAGGAGTGACTAGCTCCCTGGCATCCGCATCATCCGAGTCCACGTAGAAGAAGAACGACCCTTGATGCTCCCCAACCTTGACAATAGGTCGCCAGACATGCCAAGAGCGCTCTATCGACTGCGAGAAGTAAATCTTCGGTTTCAAATGCACACCTCATTCAAAGTTGCTAGACAATAGAACTACTTAGCAAATTAGCAGATAGGTACCCTGAAATCAACCGCACCATCAAGAGAGTGCGACGATTTACAGGAGACTGCCTATGAGCAAACTCAAATCTGACAAGAAGAGCTGCAAGGACGTGTTTAACGCATTCCTTGTCTCGCTCGCATACTACGCAGGGATCTTCGAGTTTCCAATCATCCAGCCCACGAATTGGGTTCCCAACAGACTGATTCCCTTCTCGAAAGCAAACAGCTGCAAGGATTACGACCGGTGGGTGCATTTCTACGAGTTCGACTATCTGTTCGAACGGGTGTGGCGCAACCCGAGGCGCTACCTCGACATCCTCAAGCGCTTCAACGGCGTCATCCTTCCCGACTTCTCCGTTTACCGCGACATGCCCTTCGTCATGTAGCTCTGGAACATCTACCGCAGTCGAGCAATCGGCTTCTGGCTGCAGACCAACGGAATCAAAATTATCGTAAACGTCCGTTGGGGTGACAAGCGCACTTACCGCTTCTGCTGCAACGGAGTAGCCGAGGGATGCTCCATCGCTGTTGGAACCAACGGCGCGATTGGCAGCGCTGACGACAGGCGCTATTTCACCGAGGGCCTCGCAGTCGTAGTAAAGAGACTCGTGCCCAGCACCATCGTCGTGTACGGCAGCGCACCTGAAGACATCTTCGGCAAGTATCGCAAAGCGGGTATTGGGATCGTCCAGTTCGATTGCGAAACCACCTCCGTACACAAGGAGGTGAATTGATGGGAACAGGCGAGCATGGCGGATTCGGGTACACCTCGGGTTCGAGCAAATCTAAAATCTTCACGAGGGTTTGGTATGAGGGGACCATCAAGGTCGGAGAAAAGGTTCGCGATGTGAGTCGCAGAGTTTACCAACGCAACGATATTGGATTTGATTATTATGACCCCAAGGCGAAAAAGACAAATCTGCAGCGTATGATGGATGGTGACGCCCCAATCGGCAGCGATGGCAAACCAGTCCAGCTGCATCATGTTTTGCAGCAAGAAAGCGGACCTATGGCCGAGGTTCGGGAAGTCACTCACCGAGAGTATAGGCGGACCTTGCACGGGCTCGTGGGCAGAGGCAACAGCTTCAGAAACAATCCTGAGCTGAAGAAGCAGTACAACAACTTCAAGCGAGCCTACTGGATTTGGCGAGCTAAACAGTATCTTGAAGGGAGATAGCGATGAACAAACAGATTGAGACAGCAATATCCCAATACAGTGGTAAAGATTCTTTCACAAAGATTGCCCCCACTCAGGAGATGCTCGCCGAGGCACAGCAAAAGCTGGGATTCCCGCTGCCCGAGCAGTTTCTCGAGTACCTTAACGCCTACAGCCACGGAGGGGTTGGCTTCGAGATTCTCGGCGTCGGTTTTGATGGAAGCATGGCCTTTCCCGAAGAGACGCTTGAGTACCGTGAAGATGGCCTCCCAGCCAATCTTCTTGTTGTGGAGAACTGCGACGAATGGCTGTATTGCATTGATGCCAATTCGGGCGAAGTCGTGTCCTGGTATTTCGATGACGACCTGAGTGTCGATTACCCTTGCTTCGACGACTATCTGCTGGATCGCCTGAACGACACTATCGAAAACCTGTAGCTCGAAGTCTTAGAGGAACTTCAGGAGGCTTAAGAAACCCCTCTGGCAAGCGAAAGCTGCCAGAGGGGTTTGTCATGTTCAACTGGGAAAATGCACGCTCAAGTCACTCCCACTTAATGGTTTCCATGCCAGTCTGGACGCTCCGATTTTTCCGCCCCTGATAAAAACGACCCACTTTTCTGTGGGTTTGCCATAGCTTACTTTTTTGCGACCTGGGGAAATGCCGATTTTTAGCGATTGCAAAGAAGAAAAATCCACCGAAAAGTGGGTCGTTTTTATCATGCCGCCCACGCTGCTGGGCGGCATCACGTCGGAAACGGTGCAGCTGGATTTCGCGAACCGAATTGTTGACAAAAGGTGGGGTAATTTGTCAACAAACAGTGTTACTTGTTGGCGGCGTGGGATTGGGCGAGCAGCTCGGCGGCGTGAAGACGCGCAGCCTCGCTTTCATCGCCCGCCAGCATGCGCGCGATCTCATCGACGCGAGTAGACCCTTCAACAGGGGTGATGGTGGTTTCGGGAAGCGCACCGCCTGTTTTTGCCACCACGTAGTGGCACTGAGCGCGCACCGCCACTTGCGGCAAATGCGTTACCACAAGCACCTGGCGCGTTGTTGCAAGGTCGGCAAGAACATCTGCGAGCGCCACTGCCGTGGCACCGCCCACACCAGCATCCACTTCATCGAAGATGAGCGTTTCAGCCGTATCGGTTTGCCCCAGCACCACGCGCAACGCCAGCATGACGCGGCTCACTTCACCACCCGATGCAATGCGCGCCAGCGGACGCGCCGCCATCTCCGAACCAGGACGGAACAAGAATTCAACCGTCGAAGGGCCCATTTTCGTCCACGCCGCGCGCGGTTGACGCTCGATTTCGCATACGAGCTGCGCCGATCCCATGCACAAACGCTTCATCTGATCACATACCGCGCGCGCAAACCGCGGAGCCGCCGCCTTTCGCGCTTTGTCCAATGCGTCTGCCGCCTGCGCCAATGCCGCTTCCGCCTGATCAACCGCTGCTTGCGCTGCTTTCAGACGCGCCTCGGAATCGTCCACGGCACCCACTAAATCGGCCGCTGCATCACGTGCCGCCAGCACATCCTCCATACGCGGCCCATACGAGCGCAACAATCGCTGCATAGCACCCACACGCTCTTGCATGCGCGCCAACTCAGCAGCATCCAGCTCAATGGAATCGCGATACGCACGCACATCGGCAGCAACATCTTCGGCAATATACACGGCATCGCGCAGCGATTTCGCATACGCTTGAAGTGAGTCATCGAAACGGCATGCCTGGTCAAGCACATATATCGCGCTGTTCAAAGCATCCAGCGCGCTACCCTCTTCTCCATCGCCCGAAAGCGCACGGTACGCTCCTTCGGAAGCATTCACCAATGCCTCGGCGTTTTCCGCCTTTGCCAGCGCTTCAACAAGCTCTTCGTATTCGCCCGGCTGCGGATCAACCTCGTTCACGCTGCGAAGAATAAACCGCGCCTCGTCAAGCTGTGCCGACGAAGAAGACGCCGCCGCACGCACGTCGTCAAGCATGGCTTGCGCCGCCTGCATCGCCGCAAAAGCCGCCATGTATGCTTTGAGCGGCGCTTCCACCTGGTCTTTTGCCCAAGCATCAAGAAATGTCACATGATTTGCGGGCTTCAGCAAGCGCTGATGCTCATGCTGCCCGCACAAGTCAACCACGGGGCCAATCGTTGCCGCCAGTTGCGCTGCGCTGGCCATATGCCCGTCCAACGTCACGCGCGAGCGGCCATCTACCCCCACGCGACGCATCACCACAATGTCGCGCTCGCATGGCGCCGCATCGGCAGCGCCACCATCGCTGGTACCCGCACCAGCAGCACCACCTGCGCCGGCGGCCCCAGCGCCCACGGCGCTCGCACCGGTGGGCACCTCTTCCCACACCGAATCAGCATCTGCGCCTTCACCTGCGCATTCACGCACGAAAAAGCGGCCCGACACCACCAGCGAGTCTTCCCCATCGCGCACCATCTGCGCGCTGGCACGCTCGCCCATAAGCAGCTTGCACGCCGAAAGCAGCGCTGTTTTGCCCGCGCCCGTCTCGCCCGTGAGCACCGTCAGCCCCGCGCACGGCGTAAGCGTGGCGTTGCGGATAAGCGCCAAATTCTCAACATGGATTTCATCGATCATGAGTCGCGCGCCTTTCTTTTCGTTGCGCTGCCTTTCGCTGCATTCTTTCCCGTCAGTATACCAGTCGTGATACCATGAGACGCGAAAGAAAACATAGGAGGCATCATGCGAGCACTTATTCAGCGCGTCTCGAACGCGAGCGTTACTATAAGCGGCGAAGAGAAAAGCGCCATTGAACGGGGATTTCTCATTCTTTTGGGCGTGGGGCAAGAAGACACCGAAGAGCAAGCGGACAAGCTGTGGAACAAAATCTCCAAACTGCGTATCTTCGATGACGAAAACGGGAAGACGAACCTCTCGCTTGCCGACATCAACGGCGATGTGCTGGTGGTTTCCCAGTTCACGCTCTACGCCAGCTGCAAGAAGGGCAATCGCCCCTCGTTCACGCAAGCCGGCGCACCAGACGAGGCAAACCGCCTGTACGAATATTTTACCAGCCTGGTGCGCGCAACCGATGGCGTGCGCAACGTGGGAACCGGCGAGTTCGGCGCGGATATGCAGGTCGCGCTGGTAAATCACGGCCCCTTCACCATCTGGTTGGATACCGACACGCTGTAGCAGCGCGAACCACGCGGAAGAAGGCGGCGGCGTCCAAGCAAGCTTCTGCGCCCGGCCCCATCACGCGCTGCGCGCGCCGGAAAGGCTCACAAGCCTAGAAAAAACTCAGGGCTTGGAAGTCAAAACCTCCAAGCCCTGTCACATGAACGTTCGCCGCAGTCACGCCGGCAATCAGTCATCCCACCCGCAAAGAGCTGCGTATTGAATGGCGAATGCATTCGCTGCTTCAACGTCGTTGTTCCACTTCACATCGGCGCGAGAATACATGCTTTCGTAATCGGCACGGTCGGCGTACGTCTCAGGCGACTTCGCCATATCGTAAGCAATCTGCGCGTCAACAATGTTAAGTACACCGTTTCCGCTCACATCGCCATCAAGTTTCGCATGACGGCCGATGAAATACCCGGGTGCGGCGGCGCCGTTATCAACGCGCGCACGCGAAACATCGGTGCACGATGCATCAAATACGGTGCCTTCGCCGCCTTCAAGCTTGGTGCAGCCGGCAAACATGCCTTGGGATTGCGTAACCTGCTTTACCGCCAGCTTCGATGCGAAAATGGTTTCAAGCTGGCTGCAATTCGCGAACATCAGCCTCATATCGGTCACGCGCGACGTGTCCAACTCGGAAATCATCACCGATTCCAACCGCGTGAAGTCAGCGAACATGCTGTAGCAGGTTCTCGCCGCAACGCCCTGGCTTATTCTGACGTATTCGATACTTTCGCGATCACGATACCAGGGCACATCTTCGCAATCTTCCCCCCAGTCGTCCAGCACACCCTGGGTTAGACCCGGCAACGGACGAATCTCAAGAAAACCCGGGCCATAAAAATCGTCGTCCCAGTAAACACGCCATTCGCACGTGCCACTGCGCTCCCAACCTTCAGTCGGACGCAGCGTCGTGTACGTCATGGCGCCCGATGTGCGATTGGCATTTGCCTCAGCCACTTGGGCTGTTGTCTCATACAAAGCGCCTGTAGTATCCATCCAAACGTATTCATCCGCAAAACGCTTGTCCATATGAACACCTGCAGGCAGCGTCACATCCGTAAGAGAGGTACAGCTCTCGAACATGCAATACGTTTCCACCAATGGTGAGAACGACCAATCCGAAAGGTCAATCGAAGTCAGCGACGTGCAGCACTCGAACATGTTATGCATATCCGTTACGCCGGACAGGTCCAAACCCGAAAAATCAACCGACGTCAAATTGTTGCAGTACGCAAAAAGGCTCAAGCATGTTTTGGCCACCACACCCTGCTCGAAACGCGCCGATATTATTTCCTTGCAGCGCTCACTCCAGGGCGCACCGAAATGATCTTGCTGCCAATCCGGCAAAGCGCCCTTCCCGTAGCCGGGCAGCGGACGAACCGTGAGCAGACCGTCATCGTCTATCTTCCATTCGCATCCGCCGCTTTGCGTCCACTCCGGAGAAGGCATTGCATCGGTGGTCGTGTACGTTTCCGCACCTGAAATGCGCCCAATGTTCGCCCAAAGCATCTCTTCGTTCGAACCATATACCGTGCCTGCTGTATCTACCCACCGAGAATCATGGTGAACACCCATGGAAGACATTCTGAGACACGCATCGGTATTATTATCGGTCAAATCAAGCCCCGCCGGCAACGTGAGCTGCGATACAAGCGTCGCACCCGCAAAAGAGGCCTCCGCATCCGTTATCGCAGAGCCGGTAAACGATGAAATATCCACCGATTCAAGCGCAAAGCAATTATTGAACAAGGTATGTATGTTGGTCACGCGTGCAGCATTGATTCCCGATAAGTCAATGCGCTGTAGTGACGAGCACGCCTTAAACATGGAGCTCATGCTGGTCACATTCGACGCGTCAACACCTTGGAAATTTACCGTTTTCAAGGCTGCGCAACCATAGAACATGCACGTCATGTCAGTCACCTGAGAGGTATCCAAGCCCGAAAGGTCAACAGACACTAAATTAGTGCAATCCGAGAACATGTGAAAGCACGTCTCAGCCACAACACCAGGCTCAATAACTACGGACGTAATAGAAGTGCGAAGCGATTCGTCGCGTTTCCAGGGCGCTTTGTCAGGGCGCCACGAATTCAGCACGCCCGAAGCGCCGTTGCCCAAAGGACGGATGGTAAGCAGGCCGGCGCCATCGATGCGCCATTCGCACGTACCCAATTGGTTCCATCCCGCGGTGAGCATCGCGTCAGCGGCGGAGGTGGGGTCTGCCGAAGGGTCTGCTGTCGAGGCAGATGCGTAAAACGATGCAGGCTCGGTAGCTGCAGCCGCCGAAGACGATGCAGACTCGGTAGCCGGAGCCGCGGAAACAACCGCCGAGCGCACAGCTTCTTCCGCGCTGCCTTCCGCATTTGCCGCGAACACTTGCGCGGGGAAAAGCCCCGACACTAAAACGACCGAAAGAAAAGCGCTCGCGCACGCACGTGCCGAAGAGCGAACCGCAGAGGGCTGTTTTTTCATAGAGTTCCTTCCCAACGATATTGTTTTTATCATTTCGTAGTATAGCCAATGCGAACCAAAACGCATCAGTTCAAGGGCGAGAAAAAAACGAAAAGGCGCTTAATCGGTTGCCTGCTTATCCGCGCGAAGCCGGTCGTGCGTTTAGCTGCGCGACCACAGCTGCGCGCGCTCGTGCAGTCGCCTATCCTTCGCCGTTTTCGCCTGCCTACGCTTCCCCGTGCTCGTCCGCGCGTACATCCGCTTGAGCTTCGGCCACGGGGCATCCCGCGAACGCGTCGGGCTCTATGCCCTGCAGGGCGCGTCCACGTCCAGCATCTCGCCCGCCGCAGTCACGCCAGCTATCAGTCGTCCCACCCGCAAAGAGCTGCGCGCTGAATGGCGAATGCATTCGTTGCGTCAACATCGTTGTTCCATTTCACGTCGGCGCGAGAATACATGCTTTCGTAATCGGCGCGGTCGGCGTACGTCTCAGGCGACTTCACCATATCGTAGGCAATCTGCGCGTCAACAATGTTAAGCGCGCCGTTTCCGCTCACATCGCCGTCAAGCTCCGCATGACTTCCGATGAAATACCCAGGCGCAGCAGCGCCGTTATCAACGCGCGCACGCGAAGCATCGGTGAACGATGCATCAAATACGGTGCCTTCGCCGCCTTCAAGCGCGGTGCAACCAGCAAACATGCCTTCGGATTGCGTGACCTGCTTTATGGCCAGCTTCGATGCGAAAATGGTTTCAAGTTGGTCGCAATTCGCGAACATCAGCCTCATATCGGCCACCCGCGAAGTATCCAGCTCGGAAATTACTGCCGAGTACAAGTTGGTGCAGCCATAGAACATGCCATAGCAGGTTTTCGCTGCAACGCCCTGCTCGATTCGAATGCACTCGATTCCGTCTCGCCACGGATACCAGGGAACGTCCTCGTAATTGCCCGACCAGTCGGCCAGCGTTCCTTGCGTAAACCCAGGAAGCGAACGAATAACAAGCTCTCCTTCGCTCATCGACCATTCGCAGGTGCCACATCGATCCCAGCCATCCGTAGGACGAATCGCTGTATACGTCATGCTTCCCGTTTCGCGCGCAGCGTTGGCTGCAAGCATATCGGCGGTCGAGCTGTAAAGCGCACCCGTTGCGTCTTTCCAGGAAAGATCGTCTGCGGCATCATCGACCAAGCGCACTCCCGCAGGCAAAATCAACTCCGTCAAAGATGAGCAGTCACGAAACATCCGGGTCGTATCCGCTTTCTGCACGTTATCTATGCCGGTAAGATCAACGCGGGTAAGCTTTGCGCAATTATCGAACATGTAGCGCATATCTGTAACTTGGGATGTATCCAGCCCCGACAGATCAAAGGAGCTCAAGTTGTAGCAATTCTCGAAAAGACCGAAGCACGTTTTGGCAATAACGCCTTGCTCAAATCGGGCCGAAACAATGTCTTCGCTTTTCCCGGACCAGGGTGCGTTATAGACGCCTTCACCCCAATCAGGCAATGCCCCTTGCTCGAAGCCAGGAAGCGGGCGAACAACCAGCAAACCGCTGCTGTCCACCATCCATTCGCAGCCGCCGCTTTGCGTCCAGCCCGAAGAAGGCGCTGCATTGGTAACGGTATATGTTTCCGCGCCCGTTGTACGCATCGCATTCGCGCGAAGCATCTCATCGGTTGAACCATATACCGCGCCCGTTGTGTCTACCCAGCGAGAATCATGGCGGTCTCCTGTTGAAGACACGCCGATATACGCATGGGATTCCTGCTCCGTCAAGTTCAATCCCGCTGGCAGCGTTAGCTGCGAAAGAGAATCGGCTCCCATGAAGGAATACCCCGCATTGGTTATAGCGGAAGCACTGAACGACGAGATGTCCACCGACTCAAGGGCAGCGCAATCGCGAAACAAATCATACATATCCGTCATGTGCGCGGCGTTGATTCCCGATAAATCGATTCTTTTTATCGACGAGCATCCCCTGAACATGCCATACATGCTAGTCACGCAGGATGCATCGATGCCCGAGAAATCCACCGACTCAAGGGCTGTACAATTACGAAACATGAGAGCCATGTCAGTCACCTGAGAGGTATCCAAGCCCGAAAGGTCAGCCGAAACCAACGATGCGCAATCGGCAAACATAAAGCGACACGTAGGCGTAGACACCCCCGACTCAATGCGCACCGCCGTGATAGAGGCGCGCGTATCTTCGCTGGCCGCCCATGGCGCATAGCTAGGGCTCCACGAATCCAACACGCCCGAAGCGCCGTTGCCCAAAGGACGAATGGTGAGCAGGCCGGCGTCATCGATGCGCCATTCGCACGTACCCAATTGGTTCCATCCCGCAGTGAGCGTCGCGTCAGTAGCAGGGGTGGGGTCTGCCGAAAATTTCACTTCCGCGGGTGACGCAGCTACATCGTCTGCGGAAGCGGTTGCAGCAACGTCAAGCAACGTAGGTGTCGTTTCCGCAAATGCATTCGTCGTAAGAGTCGATGACGCAATTGCAGCAGATGCATCTGTCGCAAACACGCGCGCAGGGAAGAGCCCCGACGCCAAGGTGATCGAAAGAAGAACGCTTACGCATGCACGCGCCGAAGAGTGAACCGCAGAGGAATGTTTTTTCATTGAGTTCCTTCCCCTTCTTTTTCAGCAATAGTTTTTATCGCATTGCAGTATAGCAAAGGAACGCGCAAACACGAGCCACCGCACTTTAACCTGCACGCACGGCTCGGAAGCGGTTGTTTGCTTTCGGCGCATCGTGAGCACGAAGCAACTTGCGTTTCGGCATACCCAGCGCGCACGTATGACATAGGAGTGGTTGTCCGCGTTTCGATGCACGCGCCGCGCAAAGCCGCCTGCGTTTCAGAACGCACGGTCGCCCGTCTGGCTGCTTATTCGTTTTCCTGCGTCTGCGCCACAGGGCATCCCACAAACGCATCGGGCTCCATGCCCTGCACGGCATCGGACATGGTCACACGCGCCAAGCGCGTACAGCCCGCGAACGTGCGCTCTTCAATGTAGGAAATCTCATCGGGCAAATCGATGCCCTCAAGGCTCGTGCAGTTTTCAAAACACCGACGGCCAATCCAACCCACCGAAGCCGGAAGCTCAATGTTCGCAAGCGCTGAGCAATTCGCGAACACTTCGTCTTCCAACGTGTCAAGCGTCTCCGGCAAAGTCACTTCGCGCAGGCGCGCGCAATCACGAAACGCGGCGTTGCCCAAAATACGCATGCCATCAGGGATTTCAACGCGCTCAAGGCTGCGACACCCCTTGAACGCCTCATCCCCCACACGCTCGACTCCGCACGGCAGCACCACCGACGAAAGCGCGTTGCAGCGCTGAAACGCCTTGGAGCCAATCTCGCGCACGCCTTCCGGAAACACGATTTCGCGCAAACCTGTGCAACCGGAAAACGCGCCGTCCTCAATGACTTCAAGCGTAGAGGGCAGCTGCACTTCTTTGAGCTGCATGCACGCGTTGAACGCAAACGCGCCAATGCGGCGCGCGCCTTCTGGAATAATCAGGCGCGACAACATGAACTTGTTCGTGAAGACGCGCGGCGCAATATCGGTTACGCCCGGGGGAATGCACACCACCGCTTCGTCATCGTGATAGGCATTCAGCGTAATATCGAAGCTTGACACGCCTTCTACCTGGCCTTTCTTTGGCTTGCGAAAGTAGCGGCGGCGGCAGAAGCGCCCGCCAACGTGCCGCTCGCCCACGCCCAGTGCAAGTTGTACCCGCCGCAGGGAGCATCCACGTCCAGCATCTCGCCCGCCGCAAACAACCCCACATGCTGCTTGCACTCCATGGTGGTTGCATCGAACGCTTCGCACAGGAAACCGCCGCGATGCACCTGGCACTGCTTGGGGTCACCCGCACCTTCTACGGCAACCTTGAAGCGCTTTGCCACGCGCGACAGACGATACATGTTCTGCGCCGATGCAGGGTCTTCCGGCCGCAGCTTGAGCGTTTTCAGCAGCGCCTCGGCCACCAAGGGAAGCATCATGCCGCGCGTAACATCCTGGCATGCGGCTTCCCTGCCGCTCAGCGTACGCGTGGCAGCGGCGCGTTCATGCAGGTAGGATTGCAATTCATCCCTGGTCATATCGGGGAACAGGTCAAGCACCACCGTATCACCCGGCTGAGCGAATCGCGAAAGGTTGAATATCGCAATGCCCGAAAGCCCGTATTTGCGGAACAGCACTTCGCCGCGCTCCTGTGCTAGCGGCGCGCCATCGCGCTCAAGGGCAGCCTGGCAACGCACACGAATGTTATCCAGCGCGCGGATGTCGCGCGTGTCGGTTTTCAGCGGGCCAAGCACGGACCTTGTGGGCGCGTACGGCAGATCATCGGGAAGCAGCTGGCGCGCAACTGAGCCGCCAACCGCGCAAATGACCTGGTGGGCGCGCTGAAACGACCCATCGGCCATGCGCAGCGTGTACGGTTTTCCCAGCGCTCGCGGCGGCTCAACGGAGCGCACGCGCATGTTGCAGCATTCTTTGACGCCCAGTCCTTGCGCGGCAGCGCGCAACACATCAAGGACGGTCGAAGCCTTCCCCGTTATAGGAAAAAGGCAGCCTTCTCCTTCTTCGCGCCAACAAAGACCCAAGTCGGCAAAGAAATCGAGGGCAGCGTTCTGTATTTGCTGTCCAGCGAGCGAGCATGAACGTGGCCAAAATGCCGCCTTTTCAAGAGCGGCAAGGGATGTATCCACAAACGAGGCGTTTTGATAGAGGTCGCTTGAGATCACAGCGTTCGAGAAGTTGCAGCGACCATTGCCCGTTGCCAGAATCGAGCGTCCCACGCGATCATCCGCCTCGAGCAGCGCAATGCTCGCGGGGCGAGCACCCGCGCCCGAACGGGAGGCTGCGGCAGCCTTGTCAGCAGCCGCGCGGCAAGCCACACCTTCGTTGGCACCTGCACTTGCGCCAGCGCCAACGCCTGCTGCAGCGCCCACGGTGCCATCAGCACCTGCGCAAACAGGCGAGCTGCCACTTGCTTCGCTGGCGCCTGCACAAGCGCCTGCAACACCTTCCCCGCCCATCACGCGACACTTCCATGCAGCAGAAATGGCGGCCGCCAAACCAGCTGCGCCGCCACCAATGATGATTACATCGTATGTTTCGTTTTCGTTCATGCGCTTATGATACCACGCGCCCGCCTTCCAGCTCGCACAAGCAACAATGTAGGCATTATCCAGCTATGCGCAATAAGAGTATGGTCCGATAGTTCGGCTGTGCAGCTCCTTTGGTCAAAAAAGTTTACAATACAATTCCTTACGATTTGAGTAAACGGTTAGGCGGTTAACGTTATGACGTTCGAACAGTATGACTACGTAATGCTGAAAGACGGCGCGCTCGGTTGCCTCATGGAGGATTTTGGCGACGGCGCCTACCTTTTCGAGTTTCCTACGCCTAACGGCGAGAGCCCGTACGACGATCGCGTCACCCATGAAGACGAAATTGAAAAACAGTCCCGCAGAGCGCCCTGCCGAACCCGTATGCTGGCAAGTGGGATTTTGAGTAGCTATGGCGTCGGATGATTTCGAGGTAGTGGCTTTTAAGATCCTATCGTACCTGTACCGGTGCATGAAGGTCGGCAAGAAGGTAGACATCGCAGCGCTGCGACAACTCGTCGGGTGCAACGAGGCATACTTCGGCGCAGTCGTCAGAAGCCTCCAGTCGAAGGGGTACGTCGAGGGCTTCGCGTTCGACAGCCTCTCGGAAAGCGTCAAATTGCGGTCATGTTGTCGGAAAATGGGCGCGAAAACGCGCAAATCAACGGTACGGGGCAGGTCAGGAGCACGAACAAGGCGGTTCGAAGCCTTTCAGCCCGGTCGACCCCAGCAAAAGCCCAGGTCGCAAGATTGCCTCGGCAGCAGCAAACACGACCGCATCTTCTCTACCCGCCCTGTACCGTCGATTTGAGCGTATTTGAACGAAAAAAGTGACAACATGCCGCCACGGAACGAAAAAGGATAGAAATTCCGACACGCCCCAAGCGAGCACGATTACGCACGTAGAAACTGGGCACACAATCTTTGAGGGGCGCCTGCTGGCAAGGGCTCACCTCACGACTCCGCTTGGATAATGCTTCTTTGTATTTGCGGCTCGCCTAACTTATCCAAAGCGTCGCAGTTCGGCTCGACCCTTGCCGGCAGGCGCCCCTTTTCGATATCGCACGGTCGCGAAACCACAGGAATCCCGAAACGCCTCCGCAGCGTAAAAAATCCGAGGCGCCAGCAGCACCTCGGATTCAAGTGTTGACAAAAGGTGGGGTAATTTGTCACGGCCACGGTCACGTTTGCCGGCATTGCGGGCAACCGCGGTCAGCGCAGCTACCGAGCAATAGCCCAAGCAGCAGCTACTCGACAGGAATCTCCAGGACCCAACCCTCGGGACCCTCAATGTCGCAAGCCTGAATGCCAGCCAGCGTCTCACGCAGCTTCTTCAGCACAGGGCCGCATCCATTGGCAGTGCCCGGGAACGTCACATCGCAGAAACCTTCCTTTGCCACGCGCGCAACGGGACTAATAACAGCCGCGGTGCCGCACAGGCCGCACTCAACGAACTCGCCATCGATAACTTCCTGGAACTTCACCGGGCGCTCGATCACGTTCAGGCCAAGCATGTCGCGGCCCAACGCCACCAGCGAACGACGCGTGATGGACGGCAGAATGGAGTCGGTTGCAGACTTCGGCACCACCAAGTTGCCTTCCTTGTCCACGAAAATCACATTCGCACCGCCTGTTTCCTCAACGTAAGTGCGCGTTGCGGAGTCAAGGTACATGTTTTCGGAGAAGCCGGCCTCGTGCGCCTTCTCGTACGGATACAGGCTCATGGCGTAGTTCAGGCCAGCCTTAATGTTGCCAGTGCCGTGCGGTGCCGCGCGGTCGTAATCGGGGATGGTGACCTCGATGGAGGACTCGCCGCCCTTGAAGTACGGGCCTACGGGCGTAACCAGAATGCGGAACTGATACTCATCGGCAGGCTTCACGCCAATCACAACGCCCGTTGCAATCATGAAGGGGCGAACGTAGAGCGTCGCACCCGAACCATGGGGCGGAACCCAAGCGGCGTTCGCGGCAACAACCTGCTTCACAGCCTCCACGAACTTATCCTCGGGGAATGCAGGCATGCACAGGCGACGCGCAGAGTCGGCCATACGCTTGGCGTTCAAGTCGGGGCGGAAGCACACAATGCGGCCGTCCTTCGTGGTATAGGCCTTCATGCCCTCGAAAACTTCCTGGCAGTAGTGGAAGATACCGCCGCACTCAGAAACGGTAATGGAGTGGTCCGTAGTCAGACCTCCCTCTTCCCATTCGCCATTCTTGTAATTGCACACGTAGCTGTAATCCGTGGGCATATAGGCAAATGAAAGGTTGCCCCAATCAAGATTCTTTTTTTCCATGGGTTTCATCTCCTTGATACCTTGTGACACCTTGGCACATTTATTGAATTGTTCCCATTATGCGCCTTTTTGAGAAATGCCTCCGCGAAAAACGAGCAACGATACAAACTGTTAACCGAATCGCGAAACACAAAGGGGCATAATAGAAAGGATAAGAAGGCGCAGGCGCGGGAAGCAACCCAAGCTGCACAAAAATGCATACGCGGCAAACGAGTCGAGCAAAAAAGATGCGACGCAGCGGACGGTTCAAGCCACAAGAAAAGACTACGCTCGGCACGGCACAGAACAAAGCAACAAGTAAACGAAAGAAGAAGGCGCAACGGAAATGGCAATGAGCACGCAGACCAAAGAAAAAATTGAACTTCTGAATAAATGGATTGATGAATGCGCACCGGGTCGCATGGTGTTTTTCGGCGGCGCAGGCGTGTCCACCGAAAGCGGCATCCCCGACTTTCGCAGCCCCGATGGTCTCTATGCGCAGAAATACAAGCTGCCGCCGGAGCAGATTATCTCGGGCGGATTTTTCCACCGCGACCCCAAGACGTTTTTCGAGTATTACTGTGACAAAATGATCGCGCTGGATGCCAAGCCGAACGCGGCGCATCGACGCCTTGCGGAGCTTGAGGCAAAGGGCACTCTGCGCGCCGTGATAACGCAAAACATCGACGGGCTGCATCAAGCGGCCGGCAGCAAAAACGTGCTGGAGCTCCATGGCAGCGTGCATCGCAATTTCTGCATGAAGTGCCAGCGCTTCTTTGACGTGCGCGAAATGCTGGCAGCGCGTGATGCGGATGGCATCCCCCGCTGCTCGTGTGGCGGCATTATCAAGCCCGACGTTGTACTGTACGACGAGTCGCTTGATATGAACATTCTCACCGCGTCGGTTCAGGCAATCCAAGCGGCCGACCTTATGGTGATTGCGGGAACGTCGCTTGCCGTGTATCCAGCGGCGGGACTCATTGACTATTTCGTGGGCACGCACTTGGTCATTGTGAACCTCTCGCCCACACCCGCCGATAGCCAAGCAGATCTTTGCATTGCCGCGAAAGTTGGCGAAGCGCTGGGGCGCAAGTAGCGCACGCGAAACCCCACGATCACGACCAAAAGCGGCGCACCAGACGAGAGGGTTGAGCCGAACTGCTGAGCATGGATAAGCTAAGCGAGCCCCAACATGAAGAAGCATCATCCAGGCGAAGTCATGTGCCGGCGCCCTCCCGCGCGGAGCGCAGCCCGGAAGCGAAACGTGCCCTCGCCTCGCTGGGAACCAGCGCACTCCCGCGCAGGGCACAACCATAAGCATCCAAGACCTTGCAACAGAAGAACTTTCTTCGCCTGCCGTTTTTGATGAAAATTTATTATTTCTTTCGATTAATAACCCTTTTCCAGGTATTTTGCGTATACTACGAAATAACGGAAAGCGAGGCGAAACCTCATGAATCTAACGTTCGAGGGCTACGTAAAACACTGCCTGGAAGAAAAAACGGGCATCAAGACGGCAAGCATCCAACGCTTGGTTTCGCTTGCGCTCTCCAACAACGACATCATGGAATTGGTCTTCATCTTTGCCATTCAACGTAATAAAAAGTATCACCTTATGAGCCAAGTTTGGAACACCCCGCTTGAGCCCGAATACCGCGCCGCGCTGCGCGTGCTGGGCGAAGAAGGATCCCTAGAAGTGTTCCTGCAATCCAAGCGCACGCCAGTGAGCTACCGCCGCATCTACACCGATTTCCTGCATTACCCCACGAAACTTGCGGCGCAAAAAAAGGCAGAAGGGAAAGACATCGAGCGCCTTCGCCAGCGCACGGTGGCTGCCCTGGAAACAGCTCACATTACACGCTATCGCGTTTGCACCGACCTTGGTTTGAACCCCGGAAACATCTACGCGTACTTGGCGGGGAACACCGATAAAGTGTCGCTTAAAACCGCGCAGGCGATTTGCGATTATGCCTACGATGCCCTTGAGAAAACGCAAGCTCAAACGAATGCCGAAGAGGAATAACGAGGCTCGTCTACTGAACTTCCCCACTGCCTCAAAGGGCGATTTGAAAGCAATTTCCATACAGCTCAACGCAAGTCGAGCCGCGCAAAATCAAATCGACCTCATTAAAACCACGGCCAAAGCAGATTGCACCCATCCAGTCCCACGCCGCAAAAACGCGCCACGGCGATACCAAAACAAAATATAAATGAACATCTCACAGCACCTTAAAATCACTCGAATTGCGCCGATTCACATAAAAATAACGATGCCGAAAGCCGCAAATACTCACATTTTTTCTTGCCCTTCCCCCTATGCCGCCCTACAATAACACCATTGAATTCTGTTTCAGGGCGAGGTGAAAATCCTCACTGGCGGTAATTGAACGGCGCGGATTCTTCGCAAGAAAAAACCCGCGGACGCAAAAGCCCGCGACCCTTGCGCAGCGAAAAACTGGCAAGGCTGATTCCGTGAAAATCGGGAGCCAACGGTCACAGTCCGGATGAAAGAGGCGGATATTCGACAACGCGTTTTTTCTGCATGTGCGCCATGCTTTTCGGCAGCGTGCCACGCCGCGCGCTACGCCGCGGAGCGCAATATGCAGATGAAATCTTTGCATTGTCCTACGAGCCTGCAATGAGGAATTCATGCGGGTTCGTTTTCTTTTCAGCGGGAAAACGTGCCTGACCTACCGGAAAAGCGGGGCGCATCACAAGAAGCAACGCGTACTCGCTCGCTGAAAAGAAAGGAGTCCATCCATGGAAGCAGAAAAGAAAGCCGGCGCTGCCGCTAACGCCACCGCCAACCCCGCCACAGGCATCAAAAACACGAACCGCTGGGACACGCGTCAGCTGGTCGTTATGGCGCTTATGTGCGCTTTGAGCGTGTTGCTCTCATTTGTTGAGTTCGCTATTTTCCCTGCCGCCGCGTGGCTGAAATACGATGCTTCGTTCGTTCCCGCTATGATTTGCGGGTTCGCTTTTGGCGCAGGCCCGGGCACCGCAGTGGGCCTGGTTGCCGTTGTGCTGCACGGCCTGATGTCTGGCAACTTCTGGGGTGCCGTGATGAATGCGCTGGTGGTATGCGGCTACGTTATTCCTTCGGCGCTTATCTATAAGCGCATGCGCACGTGGAAAGGCGCCATCATTGGCCTGATCGTGAGCTTTATCTGCGCCGTTATCCTGGCCATTGTGGGTAACCTGTTGGTCACGCCTATCTACGCCGGCATGCCCGTTGAAGCCGTGGCTGCAATGATTGTTCCCATCCTTTTGCCATTCAACACCATGAAGGCCGCGTTGAATGCAGTTATCACGCTGGCTATCTACAAAGCCATCTCCAACTTGATCACGCCGAAGAAAAACCAAGTTGTGGGCAAAAAATAACGCAAAGGAAAGCTCCCTATGATTGAATTCAAGGACGTTCGGTTTACGTACGATGGCGCCAACTGGGCAATAAACGGCGTAACGACAAGCATCCAGCCAGGCGAATTCGTGTGCATCCTGGGCGGAAACGGTAGCGGAAAATCGACGCTTGCCAAGCATATCAACGCGCTGCTCATTCCCGATGAAGGCGAAGTGCGCGTGGGCGAATGGAGCACCGCCGACGAAGACGCGCGCTACCTTATTCGCAGCACAGCCGGCATGGTGTTCCAAAACCCCGACGACCAGATTGTGGCAACGCTTGTGGAAAACGATGTGGCGTTCGGCCCTGAAAACCTGGGCGTTCCCACCGATGAGCTGCGCGAACGTATAACGGCTTCCCTGAAGGCGGTTGGCCTTTCGGGCTTCGAGAAGGCCGAAACCACCGCGCTTTCCGGCGGCCAAAAGCAACGCGTGGCCATTGCCGGCGTGCTTGCCATGAAACCGCGCGTCCTGATTCTTGACGAAGCATCGGCCATGATCGACCCCCGTGGTCGAGCAGGGCTGATGCGCACCGTGCGCGAGCTGAACGGCAAAGGCTTCACTATTATCATGATCACTCACTTCATGGAAGAAGCGGCCGCGGCCCAGCGCATTCTGGTTATGGAAGCTGGCCGCATTTGCATGGAAGGCACACCGAACGAAGTGCTCAAGCGCGCCGATGAACTGCGCCACTTGCACCTGGACGTGCCGTTTTCTGTGCAGTTTTCGCTTGCCTGCCAAGACGCGGGCCTTCCCGTTACCACCACCCTTGACGCGCAAACATTGGAGGACGAACTATGCAGCTTGCTTTTGACCAGGTAAGTTTCACCTACGATGCCTCGCTGGCGCACGAGGAAAAGAAGCGTGCGAAGAAAGCGGCAAAACAGCGCGACGCGGCAAGCAATGCGAACGCCGAAGCTGCCGGGGCCGGAGCCGGAGCCTGCGCCCATGCCAGCATTGCCGGCGTTGCAGGAACCGCAGATGCCGCAGATGCCGTCGGAGCCGCACCTTCCCGTACCGCGTATGCCGACTGGGGCAACAGCCCCGACAACCGGTGGGCGCTGCAAAACATCAGCTTCACCGTGAACGAGGGTGATTTCCTGGGTATTGCCGGGCATACCGGCAGCGGAAAATCAACGTTGCTGCAGCACATGAATGGCTTGCTTGCCCCCACGCGCGGACGCGTGACGCTTGACGGGACGGACCTGGCCGATAAAGCCGCGCGCAAAAGTTGCCGCAACGCCGTGGGCGTGGTGTTTCAATACCCCGAGCGCCAGCTGTTCGCCGCCACCGTGTACGACGATGTTGCTTTCGGCCCACGCAACTTGAAGCTTGACGATGCCGAGGTGGACTGCCGCGTTCGCGCATCGCTGGAGTCCGTGGGGCTTTCCTGCGATGAGATGGGCAACGCAAGCCCGTTCGAGCTGTCGGGCGGCCAGCAGCGTCGCGTGGCCTTCGCGGGCGTTTTGGCCATGAACCCCCAGGTCCTGGTGCTTGACGAGCCCACTGCCGGCCTTGACCCCGAAGCGAAAGCAATGTTTCTGCAGCTTATCGACACGCTGCACGCCCAGGGTATGACGGTGGTCATGGTGTCGCACAACATGGACGACTTGGCACGTTTCTGCAACCGCATCATTGTACTGAACCAAGGCCAGCTTGTTTTGGAAGGAACGCCTGAGCAGGTGTTTTCTCACGAAGAAGAGCTGCATGCCATAGGGCTTGATATTCCCACCGCACAGCACCTGGCGAATAACTTGCGGGCGCGCGGCGTGAACCTTCCCTCAAGGCTCTTCTTTGACGCGCGGGACTTGGCAAATGCGTGCGCAGCGCTGTATGCGCAAGGCTCGCAAACGAGCAAGGCGCAAAGCAGCGCACAGCCTAGTGCGCAGGCTACTTTGCAATCTGGCGCCCCGACCCCCAAAGCGCAGCAGGAGGCACCGCAGTCATGAGTTCCCCTACCGCCCTGATATTCGGACGCTACGTTCCCGGAGCCAGCATAGTGCACGCCCTGGATGCGCGCTGCAAGCTTACGCTGCTGCTGGTGTTCATTGCCGCAAACGTCATTACAACCACGCCGGTTGCCGTTGTCTTGTGCGCCGCATTCGTGATAGCTACGTATTGTGCCGCCCGCATTTCCGCGCGCACGGCTTTTACCTGCGTGGGACCGCTTTTGATCATTGTTGTTTTCACTGCTATCGCGAACCTGTTTTTCGTGCAAGGCGGCGCCACACTTTGGAGCGCAGGACCGATTGCCATCACCGAAAACGGCCTGTACCAGGCAATTCTCATGTCGTTTCGTTTGACCATCTTGCTGTTTGGCGCGTGTTTGGTCACCATGACCACCACCGCACTTGACATCACGGATGCCTTCGAAAGCATGCTGGCACCTTTCGCACGCTTCGGACTGCCCGCCCATGAGCTTGCCATGATTGCCGGCATCGCACTGCGCTTTTTGCCGCAGTTCGCCACCGAATTCGTGAGTACGCGCAACTCCCAGATAAGCAGGGGCGCTTCGTTTTCGGAAGGCTCGCTGAAAGAGCGCGCTCACGCCTTCAGTGCGCTGTTCGTGCCACTGTTCGCCAGCGTTTTTCGCCATGCCGACACGCTGGCAGCGGGAATGGATGCTCGCTGCTACCACGGCGGCGTAGGGCGCACTCACCTGCACGAGCACGCATTCCATGCACGCGACGCCGTTGCCAGCGCCATAACGCTGCTGCTTCTCGCAGCCGCCATTGTTTGCAAAGTTATGGGATGGTAGGTGAATAGTGACGAAAATGTTGACAAAAGGTGGGGTAATTTGTCAACAACGCGGGTAGGAGCGGGATTATTCGAAGTCGTACAGCGCTTGGGTAGCCTGGCGGAAGTCCTCGTAAACCTCCTGAGCAATGCCCTCGTCGTCAACAAATTCGAATGCTTCCGGCTGATCTTCTTCATCAACCGCGGTCACTTCCATAATGACCAGCTCGCCCGACGAACCCACGGGCTCATCGTCGCTTACCGGGAAAAAGAAACCGTAACGGCGCCCACCGTGCAGAATCAATCCAAGAAACTCCAGATCGACTAAATCGCCTTTTTCATCCTCAAAGGTATAGACCATACCCTCTTCGATGGGCGGACAAAAATTCGGCGCGCTTCCCTGACGCATACGAGTTCCTTTCCTCGGAAAACCACTACGCGAACAGGGTACCACAGCCGCCGCCGGTTACAATCAACTATAATCGGCAAGAGCGATTCCCCTGCAAGAATAACACGCAGCAGAAGCGCTCCCCGAAACGAGCATCCGCACGACCAGCTGTTACAAACTTGCAAACATCACCACGCCTTCATGTGGTATAACTGCGGAAATCCCCCTACAAAAGAAGAAGGGCCCACCCATGACCACGTATTTCGCACCCGTTGAAACCGATGAGCAAACACACCAGCTGGCAAACATGGCAACCGCCATTTGGAATGAATATTGGCCGGCAATCATCGGGCAAGAGCAAACAACTTACATGATCGAGCGCTTCCAATCCTACGAACCCATCGCGCGTGATATGGCGGAACACCATTACGAATACTGGTTTGTAGTGGCGGATAAAGGCGAAGCCACCGAGCGCGTCGTGGGCTTTACGGGCGGGCACAACGAACCCGAAACGAACCGCTTCTTCATCTCGAAAATCTACCTACTTGCACAAGAGCGCGGCAAGCATTTCGCCAGCGACATTATTGCGTTCTACAACGACCTGTGCCTAAAGCGCGGGTTTTCTGCAATGTATCTTACCGTAAACAAGCACAATGAGCTAGGCATTCGCGCCTATCAAGGCAAAGGGTTCGAAACCATCGACGCCGTAGAAACTGATATTGGCCACGGCTTTATCATGGACGATTTCATTATGGAGCGCCGTGCGCAATAGCGGCGGACCAAGCCACGCACCGTGAGACATACCAGCGCGGCGGCACAAGGCTGAGCCGGACTGCTGAGCCTGGATAAGTTGAACGAATCCCGGCCAAGAAGAAGCATTATCCAGGCGAAGTCGTGAGGTGAACGCCTTGTGCCGCCGCGCGAACGACCACCGTCACAACAGCGCCGCAAAGCCCAGCACGCAAATGCAAAAAGGCGCTTGACCAGCTGGCCAAGCGCCCCATAATTCAATCCTTACACAAACCCGTACAGCCCGCAGATAAGCGGCAAGCACACCGACGTCAGAACAACCAGGAACAACGTAGGGATAATGCCCGCCTTCGCGTATTGCCCCATGGTGTAATAGCCCGTGGAATACGTAAGCACCGGCACGCAGTCAAGCGGCAGAATGTAGCTCACGGACGCTTCCCATGCCACCACCATGAGCATGGCATACATAGGAATGCCGAAGTCCATAGCAATAGTTCCCAAAGGGAACGCCAGAATACCTGCAACCGCCGGACCAACGGGAACCACGTTATGCATAATGGCGCCAATAAGCGATGCCACCAGCATCAAGATCAGCGGCACTTTCATGAAATCCGGCGTGACAGCCATAATAGTTTCCACAATCCAGTTGCCCGCACCCGTGGTTACCACGAAATGACCTGCGGAAATAACGCACATGATAAGCAAGATGATATCCCAGTTCATGCGCTTGAGCAGGCTCTTGAAGTCAAGCGGATTCCAGCCGGGAATGCTCAAAAGCACCATAGCCACAATGGCAATTTCCGCCGTGTTCAAAAATGTGAGCCACGAGCTTGCAATCCAGAAGATCAGCGCAGCGGCAATAACGCCCACCGTCTTCCATTCGCACGGCTGCATCTTTGGCAGATCCGAAACTTCGCGCATGGTTTCATCCACCGCATGTTGCGAAATAGGCTCAGGTTTGAACCACGCGCACAAGAAAAGCCAGCTGGCAATCAGAAGAACAATCGCAAACGGTGCGCCGATCATCATCCACTCAACGAAGCTCATCTCCACGCCGAACAGGCTGGAGAACAAGCTGACCGTTAACACGTTGCAGCCGTTGCCCGCCATGCACGCCATGCCGCCGGCATACGACGCATACGGAATAGCAATCATCATAGCCGCGCCTAAACGCGATGTTCCGCGTTCCGTTCCGTTGAGCTCCAGCAAGCGCTTACCCACGGAAATGAACACGCCGCACGCGGCAACATCGCTCATGACCAGGGACAATAATGCGCATGCGCACATGAAACCCAAAATAACTTTGCGGCTATCATTGCCCGCCCAGCGCAGCACCAGTCCGCACACGCGCGTGGGAATCGTGGTGGCATCAAGGGCAACCGTGAACGCAAACGTGCCCATAAGGAAGAAGACGGTCGATCCAATGGAATTGGCGTACGCGTCGTTGAACGTGCAAACGCCCATGATAGGCATCATCACTAAAATGAGCAGCGCCGTTGCTGCCAAAGGAAGCGCTTCGGTGACCCAGAGCAAAACGCCCGCCACCAGAATAGTCATGACCATGCGGCCTTCATAGGCCAAACCCGCCGTTTCGGGGGCAAGCGCTGCTGCCGCAATAAGCAACGCAGCAACAACAAGAACAACCACGTTTCGCGGTCTGAACGAAACGGGCTTCATAAGCTCCGACATGTATCCTCCCCTTTTGGATAGTCTTGAGTGTCGTTTGGGGTACGCAGAATTCCTTTTTCTACGCCCTGAGAGCTATGACCAATTCGCAGCATTATGCCATATCGTTGGTCATTTTCAATAAGTGTTTTTCAAGAATAAAGGCTTATCACGCAGCATATTTGCAAACCATTTGCGCAACCGCAGCAGTTTCCGCAAAAGCCCGCAAAAAGCCCTTTACGGGAAGGGGGAAGGCAAAATGCCCTCCCCCTTGCATCGAGTAATTAACGCATTACCCCTGCGACGCTCTTAGAGCGCACCCATCATCGGCGGAATAACCAGCAAGCATACCGAGAACACAACAAACGTAATAATCGTGGTAGGCAAGCCGCCCTTGAACATTTCGCCAAACTTGTAATACCCGCGCGAGTAAGAAACCAGCAACACCGAGTCCAGCGGAACCAGGAAGCACAGTGCGCACCACAAAGCCAGCATCAAAGCCGTTGCGGTGAAGTTGCCACCTACGGCACCGACCAGGCCAAATACCGGGGCGCATACCAGCGCTGCCAGACCAGGGCCAGAGGGGAAGAAGTTGTGGATGATAGCCAGAGCCACGGAGATGATAAGGAACAGAACCAGGAAGCTCATGTCAGCCGTTACGGACAGCAGGATGTCAACAATCCAAGCAACAGCGCCGGAGACAGACATTGCCTTTACAATGCCGTTGATGGAAGCCATCATAAGCAGAATCTCCCAGGGGCTTTCCTCGCGGTATTCCTTCATGGTGATCATGGAAGTGCCCGGCAGGAACAGGAAGCCCAAAGCCATCAAAGCAACAAACGTGGTGTTCAAGACAGGCAGCCAAGAGCTCAAGATCCACAGAACAATAGCAACCAGGATAACGCCAATGTTGAACTTCTCTTTGAACTCCATAGCAGGCATGGAGTCAACGTCTGCCAGGAACGTGTCAATTGCTTCCTGAGAAAGCGGCTCGGGTTTGTAAACCTTGATCAAAGCAATCCAGGTCAGAACCAAAGAAATCACTACAGGAATAATGGTGTAGCCGAACCACTCGGCAAACGTGATGGTCATGCCAACGGTGGACTCCATCAGGCCCAAAACAACAACGTTGATGGGGGTGCCGGAAGGAAGCAGGCAGCCACCGAACATAACAGCAAACGGGATTGCCATAGAAATGCAGCGGCCCAGGTTAGATTCGCCCGGAACAGCGCCCTGCGCGTCAAGCAGCGTGATTGCAAAGGCCATCATGATTGCGGTCAGAGCAATGTTGGACATGCAAACAGAAATGATAGCGGAAACAATCATAAAGCCCAAGATAATCAGGTTCGTGTTACCCTTCGTAATCTTGATGATCTGGGCAATCATGCGCTTGGGGAACGTGGAAGCGCTCAAGAACGTGGTGAAGCCGAAGATACCAATGAACATCCACAGAGCGCTGCTGAATGTTGCAGCCCAAATGTCGTTGTACTTCGCAATTCCCAAGAAACCGCACGCGCCCACCATCACCAATGACGTGATAGGAAGCGGAAGCGCTTCAGTGGCCCACATAACCACGGCGGCCAGCAAAACCATGATTGCGGTTTGGCCTTCGCGGCTCAACTCGGGCGACCACAGGGGTCCGAACTGGCCAATCAAGACCAAAACGAGTGCGACAATAATCCAGATGTATTTCATCGTGGTCTTATTGCCTTTAGCATCAGATGCCATTTTTCCTCCTAAAATGAGCAGTCAGTGGGCCTTGCCGGCCTGGCAAGGCCCTCCCCTTTTATATAGCTACTCTACGTAACGCTGCTTTATGCAACCGTTGCGAAGATATCGCCCAACACAACGTCTTCTTCAGACGTATCGGCAACCAAGGTCTCTTCCTGGTATCCTTCAGCGGAAAGAACAACCTTGTATGCCTCGTTGCCCAGCTCCTTGAAGCGGAACTCGCCGAAGTCGTCGGTCTTCAGAGCAGCAACTTCTGCACCAGAAGCATCGATCAGCTTGGCATCGGCGCCAATGAGCACTTCGTTCTTCTGGCGATCAACGAAGCAGCCGTACACCCAGCGCTTGGGGTAGTTCATGTAGTACACGTGAGAACCTTCGCAAGACGGCTCGGCGTTTGCAGGAATCTCTTCCTCGTCAACGAAGGTCAAAGCGCCCGTTGCGCAAATGTCAACGCAACGCGGAACAGTCCAGCCGTCGTCCAGCAAGTGAGCGCAGCCCGTGCAACCCTGGGGAAGCTGGAGCTCTTCGTTCCAGTACACGCCCTCGAACTTCTCGGCAATGTCCTTGCGGCCCTTTGCCTTCTCGGTGTCAAGAACAATCAGACCGTCTTCGCGCTCCATAAGCACTTCAGGAGCGTACTCGCGGATCTTCTCGTTCTGAGCGCCCATAACCGGCTTGTAGTTGATCTTGACCTCGGGCACTTTGCCGCGATCTTCTTGCTCAAGCTTGCACCAGAACTGACCAGAAACGGGCTGCTTAGCAGCATAAGGAGACCAGTCGTTGCCGCAATGCTCATCTTTGCAGATGAACTGGCAGCCATAGCAGCCATTGCACAGGCTGGCGTCAAACAGAAACTTCTTCATGATTAGCAAACCCCCTCGAGTGCTTTGCTGATTTCATGGCTTTCGCCATCCATAATTGCGTCCCAAACGTTGGTGCCGGACTCAACGGTGTAGTGGTCCTTCTTGAATGCCTCCGGATACTCAGCCATCAGAGCATCGATGTCGATCTTCTTCAGGCCAACCAAGTAGCCGCCGGTCACTTCGCCTGCAGCGTTCTTGGAAGAGGTGTTGCTCGGGGCAATCAGGTTGTTCGCGCCACCGCGGTCAATTCCGCCGTAACCAGGGACAATCGGATCAGTCTCGGCGCCATGGTCCTGATATACCGCACCCGGCATAATGCGCTCGGTCACGTACGCGCCACCCAAAACGGTACCGCGCTCGTTGTACACGGCAATAATGTCGCCGGACTTGATGTCGTACTTCTCGGCGTCAACAGGGTTAACCCAAATAGGCTCGTAAGCGTAGCCGTCCTTGCCAATAACCTTGCAAGTCTCAACTTCGCGGATCCATACGCAGTCATCGTAGTTTGCGTGGATGCGCCAACGCGGATGGTTGGAAACCAGCAGGAACGGATAATCCTTTGCGCGGTCGCAGGAAATACGCTCGTGATGGCTCTCAGATTCTTCGATCCAGTGAGCAACAATCGGACGCTCCTTGTCATCGGGGAAGAAGTTGGCCAGACCCATGGAATAGAACTCGATCTTGCCCGTGGGGGTTTCCAGCGGGTTGGCTTCGGGATCCCCGTAGAACTCGATCATGCCAGCGGGTTCATCTGCCCAGCCCTCGCGGGTCGGCATGGTCTGGTAACCCTGCTTCTTGATGAGCTCCAGGTCCTGCTGCTCTTCGGGAAGACCGCAGCCTTCGTAACCGATCTTGATCCACTCTTCTTCGGTCAGGCCGCCCGAGTAGTTCTCGGCGCAGTCTTCGTAGATGCCGCCGTACTTCTCCAGCTTCTTAGCAACTTCCCACACGCACTCGTAGTCGGAAAGGGACTCGCCCACGTGATCGATTGCTGCTTCTTCCCAGATAATCTGGTTGAACTGGCCCGAGTAGGTGTCAACGCCAAAGTCGTTGAGCTCCAGCTTGGTGGAAACCGGCAGAATGATGTCAGCGAACAGCGTGTCGTTTTCGAACCAAGGATGCTGAACCAAGAAGAACTCCAAGTTGGGGTTGCGCAGCGCATCCTGGAACTTGTTGCCGCCGTTCCAGCAGGTGGACCAGCAGGGAGTGTCGGACCAAATCATCTTGATACCGGCATCGCCTTCCTGCGGGAAGTGGAATTCCTTGAACTGGTCGGTGCGGTGATGGCGGCTGGTGGTGTGACCGTACCAGGTAACCGTCTCGCCCGGCTGAACGGTAATGCATTCCGGAACCTTCGTCTTGGGAATGAAGGATGCGGGCAGCTCGCCCAGAACAGCGCCATGGTAGCAAGCGCGAACCTCGGGCAGGAACTCTCCCGGGGGCAGCGGGTTGAAGGAGTCCATGCCGATAAGTGCCCATTCAATGAATTTGACCTGGTTAACGCCCGGACGGCCAACGCCCTGCATAGCCAGCAGGTACACCTCAAGACGGCCCGGCTCATGGGAGTATGCAGAACGAATGAAGGAACCGCCGTTGCAGTGGCCAATGGAAACGCGATGCTTTGCCCAGTAACGGGCCAGCGCCTTAATGCGGTATGCGGGCACGTGGCACTTCTCTTCAGCCCACTCGGGAGTCTTAGGGACGCCGTCTTCGTTGCCCAGCACGTAGTACTGGAACCAGTCAAAGCCGGTGGTGTGGGTCTCAATGTAGTCGACCTCGTAAGTGCCTTCGGTCATCCACACGTAAGCAATAGCCAGCTGCAGTGCAGCGTCGGTGTTCGGGAGGATAGGAATCCACATATCGGAGTGAACAGCGTTTGCGTAGTTCACATCAGGAGAAATATGAATCTGCTTGATGCCCAGTTCGGTGAACCAGAAGCACAGACGGCTTGCCTGCTGGCCCGACCAGCCCCACGGCGTGGTCTCAGGGTCGCAACCCCAGAACAGAACGGCATCGGAATTTTCGGAGATATCCTTGAACAGGTTGTGCTGGTGGGTGTTCTGGCCCAAAGGCTCCTGGCCCCAAGCGTGCTTTGCACCCCAGTACCAACCTTCCCACGAGTCAGGCTGGCGAGCCTGCATGGTAAGACCACCGGTCATATCCAGCAAGTTTGCCATGCAGCCATGGGGGCCATGCAAAGAGCCAGTCTCGCCATGGCCATCGGCCTGAGCGAAAATGGAGTTGCGGCCGTAGGTCTCATCAATGCGCACGATCTCGGCAGCAATGATGTCGGTGGCTTCGTCCCAGCTGATGCGCTCGAACTTGCTCTTGCCACGGTTTTCAGGGTGACGCTCGCCCTTAGGATCCCAGTCCACGCGCTTCAGCGGGAAAGGAATGCGGTTCGGCGAATACGTACGAGACTTGTACAGATAAGAGAAGGGCGAATTCAAGGACTTCATCAAAGGCTCAAACGTGTGGCCTTTAGCCTCAATCGTCCAATAGTTCAGATCTTCTTTGGTGTAGTAATCATCGAAATGCACAGGGCGCATACGAACGACCCTGCCGTCCATTGCGTCAATGGCGGTGATGTTTGCACCGTTGCCGAAAGAGCACAGAGACATGTTCTGCACGACTGTCTTATCAGCGGTTTTCATACTCCTCCTACTTTCTCCATCGTCTTTACTTCGCTTGCCAGAGGCGTCCCTCTTTACGCTTGCAGTATAAAAACGACCGCACGTCGGGAAAATAAGCAAGAAGTTGAGCTACCCCCACCTTTTGTGGGGGCACAGGGTAAAGCATTTGTGGGGCATAAGGTAAAGCATTCGTGGAGCATGGCAAACGTTAGCTTTAAGCGCAAAAAAGTGATATTCTGCATGTTGGTGCGCGCCAGGGAGAGACGCGCTTCATTCCATGTGGGGGAGATCACGGTGAATATCGACTATCTGCGTTACTTTCTTGACGTTGCCGAAACAAAATCCATCACTCATGCAGCGCGCTTGAACTTCATTTCGCCGCAAGGCATGAGCCGCGCGATGAACGAGCTTGAAAAAGAGCTGGATTGCAAGCTATTGATTCGCTATTCAAATAAGCTGACTCTCTCCGAGCAAGGCGAGGCATTGATTCCCGTTGCGCAAAACGTGGTGGAGCAATACGACAAGCTGACCGATTTTGCGGTTGAACTGGGATCATCCGATAAAGAATCCGAAGATGACAATCGTATTTACCTGCTGTGCCAGGGCATTTGCGGTCTATGCTTCATTCCTCCGCATACGGTCTCGTTCCTTGACAGGCTGGACTCCCCGCTGGTTTTCCGGGAAATGAGCAGCGATGAAATTGCCAGCACGCTGCATCAATGCCTTGAAGACACCAGCGGCAAACCGAAAAAGAACCAAGTGGGCGTGATTTGCACGTTCGACGTAGAGAAACAGGAAAACACGCAGTACATCCGCCGCTTGGAAGAACTCGGCTATACATACCGCCCCTATCTGCGCACCTACGATGAATGCATTATCAACAAAGATTCCGAGCTTGCAAAAAAAGATGCGCTGACCGATGCCGATATCGCGGGTCATCCCATTGTGAGCACGAACACAGCGCTCTACGACACCTTGGCCGACCGTTTCGGCGAGAAAAACATCGTTATGGCGTCCGCAGAGTTCAAATTCCGCATGCGCTTCGTAGAGGCGGGCGAAGCGGTAGCATTCATGCCTGCCCTTGGTAGCCTGCTTTTCAAGGGAGACAATCCTCAAGTAATCGCACGCGAGCTTACTGATTCTTATCAAATTGAGATTGGCTTCATTGGCCTGAAAAAAGATCTTGACTCCCCCGCTTTCACTGAATTCGTAAACTCGCTCAATGAATTCTACGAAGTAGAGCATGCGGGTAGCAATAGATTTACCCTGGTCAAGTAGGTGGGCTAGCGTTTGCTTCCAAGCCACAAAACTGCGCATAATACACGAAGAGCGCCCTGCGGGCGCTTTCGTGTTGTCGGATGCATTTGAGGGGAGGGGAAAGAGAGTGCATCCTTGAAAGAGAGGGGAAATTGGTGCTCTTAGGGAAGAAAGGGAACCAAGAGCACCGCGGGGTAAGTAAAACTATGCCGTGGGAGCCTTAGGAGCAGCGGGGGCCATGGGTGCAGCAGGCGCGCCAGGAGCTTTCGGAGCACCGGGGGCGGCAGGAGCACCGGGAGCACCCGGAGCAGAAGGCATGCCCGGAGTCGAAGCGGCAAAGCCGCACTCCGCACATACGGTATCGGTAATATCATTTTCGTGGCCGCACATCGGGCAAGCAATCTTTCCGGCGGTTGCGGCTGCTGGTCTGAAGCACATGTCATATCCTCCAATTCGTTGTTTTTTAGGATGATTGAAGCATATGCCTAGTTTTGCACGAAGAACATCATCGAGTCGTTGATGCTACCCTCAAGAATTCGTTGAGGCTCTTCCTCTGCTGCTCGTAAATTATCGCCATGCGCTTGTGAGCTGCGGTTATACTGGCACAAGTGGTCGCATCCACGTTTTGTTGAGCTGGGTTCCTGTTTCGTTGCTCTTATCGGACTACGAAAATCCGGGTCAACGCGCTACTATCTTCCCAGTGTTTTAAATAGTGTTTCTTACCGTAAGGAGGATAGTATGCAAGGTCCTATCGGAGGCGATCGTATCTACGCGAAGCCAAAACTCAAGCCCATTCAGGAAGCTGCTCAGGCAATGGTGAACGCTCAGGAAAAGGGTCGCGATGAAGGCGGCATCTGCTGGGGTTACGTTTATGCCATGAACCGTGGCGACTACGCTTGGCCGATCGACGAGCTTCACTTCAGCACCACTGAAGAACTTAATCAGATCACCAGGAATGGTCAGATTCACGAAGCTTTCATCGTTTACAAAGAGAACTAAGCAAACGAAATTCTCGCACGAAAAAGGCGCTTGGCAATTGCCCAGCGCCTTTCTTTTCTTGGTTCATATTGCTTCGAGCGGGTTCGCGTTCATAAGAACGCCTGTCCAAACGAACGCAGAGGACGCCGCTTGCAAAAACGCGTCTCCCCTGCTCAACTTAGTACCATTCGGCGCATTACGCCAACTGACCCAACCGCTCGGAAATAGAATGCACAATGCCTTCCGGATGCAGATTAAGCGAGCGGAACAGCTCTTCTACCGTGCCTTGCGTCACAAACTCATCGGGAATTCCCAGCTGCAAAACAGGCGTGGTAAGCGCCTTGTCCGCCATGGCCTCCATGACCGCCGAACCAGCGCCGCCCATAATAACGCCCTCTTCCAGCGTTACCACAAGCTTCGTGTCCGCCGCGGCAGCAACCGCGTCAATGTCCAAAGGCTTCACCCAGCGCATGTCCACCACACGCGCGCTCACACCTGCTTCTTCCAGCAGCTCCGCCGCTTTCAGCGCGTGTCCCACCATGCGACCAAACGCCAACAGCGCAACATCGCTTCCTTCGCGCAATGTTTGCGCACGACCGGGCTCAAGCACGCACGGCTCTTCCGGTAACGGAACGCCCGCTGCGGCACCACGCGGATACCGAATTGCAAACGGTCCCCCCAGCTCAAGAGCGGTATGAAGCGCGTTGACCAGCTCTGCCTCGTTCGAGGGAGCCAAAACCCGCATGTTCGGAATCATGCGCATGTACGCAAGATCGAACACGCCGTGATGCGTGGGACCGTCCTCGCCCACCAGGCCAGCGCGATCAATAGCAAACACAACATCCAAGTCGGATAACGCCACATCAATAATTGCCTGGTCAATGCCACGTTGCAAAAACGTTGAATAGATAGCAACAACGGGTTTCAAGCCGCCAAACGCAAGGCCCGACGCCAAGCCAACGGCATGGCCTTCCGTAATGCCGGTATCAATGAAGCGCTTGGGGAATTCCTCCGCGAAATCCGTCAAGCCTGTACCCGTTTTCATAGCGGCGGTTATGGCAACAATGCGCTTATCCTTGCGCGCTTCCGCCACCAACGCATCACCGAAAACATTCGTATACGAAGGAGCGGTGCTCGGCTTTTTCAGCGCCTTGCCCGTTGCAGGGTCAAACGCACCCACGCCATGGAAATCCACGGGGTTATTCAGCGCAGGAGCGTATCCTTCGCCCTTTTTCGTGACCACATGGACAATGACCGGGCCATTCGCAGAAAGCGCAGTCTGCAGAATTTCGCGCAGAAGCCCGATGTTATGACCGTCAATCGGCGTGGTGCACTGAATGCCCAGCTGCTCATAAATCATGGAGCTGGCCAGGAAGAACTGCTTCATGGAGTCCTTCATGCTGCGGCCGAACTGAACCAGAGCGCGCCCCGCGTTACCGGAATGCTCCAACGCGTCTTGCACGGAATCGCGCGTTTGCTGGTATTGGGTCGAAGAGCGCATGGCGCCAAAATGCTTCATAAGCGCGCCCACGTTGCGCGAGATGGACATTTCGTTGTCGTTCAAGATGATGACCATGGGCGTTTGCGCTTGACCGATATGGTTAAGTGCCTCGAATGCCATGCCGCCCGCAATAGCGGCATCACCAATAATGGCAACAATTTTCTCATCGGTGCCCGCTAGATCGCGTGCTTTCGCCAGACCCAACGCAACCGACAAAGAGTCAGAAGCATGCCCCGAAGGATGCGCATCATAGGGGCTCTCACTGGGCTTCGGAAAGCCGGAAATGCCGCCGAACGTGCGCTGCGTGGCAAACGCCTCGCGTCTACCTGTAAGCAGCTTATGTGCATATGCCTGATGCCCCACGTCGAACACAATCTTGTCCTTCGGGCAGTTCAGAACGCTGTGACACGCCACAATAATGTCAACAGCACCCAACGACGACGCCACATGGCCGCCCGTATGAGAAGCAGTAGCCACAATTTCGTCGCGAATCTCACCCGCTAAAATTTCAAGCTCTTCGTTGGAGAGAAGCTTTAATGCGGAAGGGTCATCAATAACGTCTAAAAGTCGATTATTCGCCATGGCAACTCATTCCTCAGCACTGCTTGCCTCAGAGGCATCTTCGCCTTCTGGAGCTGCAGTTTCTTCATCTTCTCCCTGAGCATCTTCGATAAGCGTGCTTACGCGCGCACCCAGCTTCACCGCTTCCTCGTACAAGGAAAGCGCCTCTTCGAGAGGAATGTCATCGCAGGAAACCTGATTGACAATCCAATCAAGCCGCTCTTTTATCTCGGGGAAGGTCTCGTATGATTCGGCGGGTTTCATAGCAAATACCCTATTTATGCTTCAAGGCGCTTGGCAATTTGGCCCAAAACACCATTCACGAAACGATGCGACTCGTCTTCGCCACCGTAACGTTTTGCCAGCTCAACCGCCTCGTCAATCGAAACAGACAGAGGAATATCTTCCAGGAACATCATTTCGAACACGGCAATGCGCAAAATGGAACGATCCATGATAGGCATGCGCTCAATTGCCCAGTTCTCCGAAGAAGAGTCAACCATGTCATCGATTTCTTCCCGATGCTCTTCCACGCCTTGCAGCAGCGCAATAGCGTAATCATCGGGGCGAGCCGCTTCTTGATCTTCGTTCTCAAGAACAATTGCATCGCCCGCATCCAGCAGCTCGGCAATGGATCGATCGGTAATTTCGGCCGAATACAGCAGCTGCAACGCAGCACGGCGCGACCAGGTTCTACGGTGGTTATTCTTCAACATAAAAACTCGTTGTTCCTTTTCAAGCGGTAAAGCGGGTAAAAGCTATGTGGCGCATTATGCCACATCATAAAGGCATTGCCAGCGGACTTAGTCCTTGAACTGAACGCCGTCGATGTACACGTCAACGCTGCCCACGGGAATGCCGATCTGCGATGTTACGGCATCAAACACCGCTTGACGAATGCGCGCGGCAATCTCGGGAAGCGGCTGACCGTAAGAGACCTCTACATGAATGTCAACAGCAAGCTGACCGTTTGCATCGACATCAACATCAATGCCCTGCGCGCTGCCTTTGCCCGCAATAGCGGCGACCAGGCCATTTACCGAGGTCACGCCAACAGCGGTCACGCCTTCAACTTCGCTCATAGCAACAGAGATGATAGTCTCAACAACACCTGGGGCAATGCTCATGCCGCCAATGCTCAGTTCTTTCATAGCATGTCTCCCATCTGCATTCATGGAAAAGTCCTGCATTGCGAAGGTCGCGCCGTGCTTGCAACCGCATCTACGCATCGAATGCGTTGGCCCGAATCGACCGAAGTCGATTGGCAGTCAGCTGCGTGCGTGCCGCACTTCGCAAAAAACGATATCGATTGATTATACTTCACGTAAGCGATGAATTGCTTCCCAGCTACGGAATAATCAAAAATGCACGGGAACGAACGGCAAACGTTTTGGCCCCGGAGCATTTATTCCTAACAGCCGGGGAAACGGCTCACCAAAGCATGGGCGCCTCGTTGCAGTGCAGCATCGGACACGCCCAAAAACTCACACTCGCGCAGCGCTCCAGCAACATGGGGCACGCCCGCCGAACCAGCATCGGATCCCAGCGCCACCAGGCCACCCCGCTTTACCACCGCCGCAACGGCAGCTTCTTGCTCACGGCAAATGCGCTGCGTGACATCAGGAGAGAACTTGCCTGAATCATGTGCCGCCTGAACAGGGGCAATGGTGGGAACCCACACCACATTGCTTGCCGCAAGCTTTTCGCACGTGGCAGCATCCATAAGCAACCCGTGCTCAATGCTGTCAACGCCCGCGTCAAGCGCCTGCGACACTAACGCCGCCGTATTCACGTGCGCCATAACGGGCAAGCCTTTTTCATGGGCATACGCAACAAGCTGCGCCACGGCAGGTGCCGACAATCCGGGGCTTGTTATCTTCCCATAGCAATCGAAGTCCAAAATGCCCGAAAGCATGAGCTTCACGAACGTGGCACCTTGGCAAAGCGCCTGGTCAACAAGCGTGCGATACTCAGCGAAATCAGCAAACGGCAGCCCTAAAAAGTCGCCGTATTGTCCTTTGGGATACAGCGGAAACGCAGGGGTTGCGTAGCGAATACCATACTCCCCCGCCAGCTGAGCGGCGCACGCAGAAACGCCCCATTTGTCGCCGCCATCGCGCAGGTACGTAAACCCCGCCTGCGCGTACGCGGCAAGCATTTCGCGAATCCAGCGCTCATCGGGACCATTTGCATGGCGCAATTTCGCTTGACGCCAATCGGCGCCATCCAGGGCAATGTGGATATGAGCGTCTATCTTCACGGGTTTCACCAATGCATCACGGTTTGGGCACTGCGCAGCCTTAGGAATCCTGCTCCTCGGCGTCTTCGCGTTCGAATTGACGCACCGTAATGAAGGAAACGCGATGAGCGTTCACCTCGGAAACGGTGATCTCCAGGTTCTCCACGTCAATCTTTTCATCCTTCACCGGAATATGGTTCAAGTACTCCATGATCCAGCCGCCCACGGAAACGCTGTCGGATTCAAGCTTGATGTCAAAGAACTCGCAGAAATCCTCCAAGCTCACCGAGCAGTCAACGCGATACAGGTCCTCGCCCAGCTTCTCGAAGTCTTCCTCGACTTCATCGTGCTCGTCCCAAATCTCGCCAACAAGCTCTTCCAGAATATCTTCCATGGTGACAATGCCCAGCGTGCCGCCGAAATCGTCAACAACAATCGCAATGTGCGATTTTTTGAGCTGCAACGTTTCAAGGATGTCGCGAATTTTCGTATGCTGATACACGAACAGCGGCGCCGTCATGATCTCCGCAATGGGTCGCTCGGTCATCTTGCCGTTTACGTAGAAGTCCTTCTGATGAAGCACGCCCACAACCTGGTCAATCGTATCGCGATACACCAGCAAACGAGAGAAGCCGGACTGCGTGAACACCTTCGCAATGTCCTCGTGGCTATCGGTAACGTCCACCGCCTCTATCTCAATGCGGTGCGTTAAGATTTCCGCCGCGGTCAAATCGCGGAATTCAAGCGCATTGCGCAAAAGCTCGCCTTCGTTTTCGTCAATGCCGCCGTCTTGCTCGGCGTCTTCCATGAAAAGAAGCAGCTCTTCGTGGGAGATTTTCGATTCATCATCGGTCTTGAAGAAGCGCGAGACAAGCTTCTTCCACTGGGAAAGCAGGAAGTTAACCGGGGTAAGCACCCAAATCCATACCCGGATGAACGGTGCGCTGAACATAGCGAATTTTTCCGGCATGTCTTTTGCGATGCTTTTCGGCGTGATTTCACCGAAGAACAGCACGACAACCGTTACCACTACCGTGGAAATCGTCGCGCCAACATCGCCGTAAATGCCAATGAAGAGCAACGTGCCAATGGAAGCCATCGCGATATTCACGATGTTGTTGCCAATGAGAATAGTGAAAATCAACTTGTCGTAGTTTTCCGCAAGCTTCAAAGCGCGCTCTGCTTTTTTGTCCCCGTCATCTGCGAGAACCTTCAAACGCGTCTTGCTCAAAGATGAAAATGACGTTTCCGTGGCGCTGAAATACGCTGATAGAATCAAACAAATGACCATCGCGATAAGTTTACCAAGGTAATCTATGTGAGGCTCCACTATGAAAAAACATCCCCCTTAAAATAGGCTGACATCAAACTAATTCTCTTTATTATAGCAAGTAAGGCAGCTGAAAACGTAATAGCTACGTAACAGAAGGAGCACAAAGCGCATAAAATCGAAAATCGAAAAACGTGCGCCCGTCTTCCCTGTTTGCTTTCCGAAATAAAGCAAAACCATCCGCTTCGGTTGAAGCAGATGGTCCGCTTGCTTTTTCGATTCAAAAGCGGGAAGGCATCCACGAAGAACGCATTCGCCGCATACCAACGGAGAACTGAAATTCTCGCGATCTACACACGCTTCACAAAACGGCCGTCGCGCGTGTCGATCTGCACGGTCTCACCTTCGGAAATGTACATCGGGATTTGCACCACGGCGCCCGTTTCCAGCGTTGCCGGCTTCGTACCACCCTGAACGGTGTCACCCTTGAAGCCCGGATCGGTTGCCGTAACAACCAGCTCAACGAACATCTGGGGCTCAACGCTTACCAGGTCGCCGTCGGCATACAGAAGCGATGCTTCGTCGTTTTCCTTGAGCCACTTAGCAGCATCGCCAATCTGCTCAACATTCACTTCGAGCTGCTCATAGCTGTCCATGTCCATGAAGTTATAGGTTTCGCCATCGTTGTACAGGTACTGGAGCTTGCGCGTTTCCAAACGGATAAGGTCAAACTTGGTACCAGCGTTGAACGTGTTCTCAACCACGCGGCCCGTGCGGATGTCGCGAAGCTTGGTGCGCACGAAAGCACCGCCCTTACCAGGCTTAACATGCTGGAACTCAACGATTACGCATGCCTTGTTGTTGAAGCTGATGCACATGCCGTTCTTGAAATCGGCAGTAGAAATTGCCATGGAATCCTCCTCTATAGCGATGACGCCCAACAGCGCCCTCAATAACACTGAAACCGCTATATTATAACCATTTCATGGGAAGATTGCGTAAATACTTGAAAACCTCTTTCAGTAATCACACCAAAATCTTCCAAACGCATACCAAACTCGCCTTCCAAGTAAATACCCGGCTCAACCGTAACCACATTTCCGGCTACCAGTGGCTTCTTATTGCGCGGAGAAAGATTCGGCTGTTCGTGGATATCAATGCCCACACCGTGGCCCAGGCCGTGCCCCATTCTTCCCGCGAAGCCGCCCGCTGCAAGGATCTCTTCGGCCTTTGCATGAGCTTGCGCGCCCGTAACACCTGGTAGAAGCATTTCCTCAACCGTTTCGTTCGCCTCGCGCAGCACCGCATACGCATGACGCATAGCTGCAGACGGCTCGCCCAAGAACACCACACGCGTCATATCGGAGCAGTAGCCCTGGGCACGAGCGCCGAAATCAAGGACAACGCACTGCCCCGCTTCCAAACGCGTATCGTCGGAAACGGCATGAGGACTGGCACCGTGAGCGCCGCACGCCACGATAGATGTGAACGCCAGGCCCGATGCACCATGGCGCACCATGAAGTCTTCAAGCTCGACTTGGACTTGGCGTTCGGTCATGCCGGGGCGCATATATCCCACAATATGAGCAAAAGCGGCATCCGTGATGGCTTGAGCGGCACGCATGCGAGCAATTTCGTCTTCGTCTTTCACGGCGCGCAAGTTCACGCACAAGCCATCGGTTTCCACGAAGTTGATGTTTGCGGTTGGTGCGGAGGCTGATGCAGCAGTGGCAGACGCGGGCGCTGGTGCAACTGCGGAGGTGACGGAAGCGACCACTGCTTCTTCGGTGCCTTGCTCAGGCGCCTGACCAGCGGCTTTCGCCGCTTCCCTCTGCAGCTGACGATACTCCCCCAGCGTAAGACTCGTTTCAATGCCAACGTTGACGCCGGGCGCGCAATCCTGCTGGCCAAGCGCACGAACCGCAAACGCTGCATGCGAAACAGGCTCCACGCTCACCGCAAAAGGCGAACCCGCGGCGGCGGCATTCGTTGCCAGTGCATAACGAGAATCCGTGTGCAGAAGAGCCTGATCAGGAGAAACAAGCAGCGCGAATGCGCCTTCCCCATCAAACACGCCATCGAAACCGGTCATCCAACGAATATCCGATTCATTACGCAGGTAAAACGCAGATAGTCCCTGCTGGGACAACGTGTCGCGAAACAGCAGCAAGCGATTCTCATTCATATTCGATTCCTTTTTCCTCTTTTACCGCAACATGTTTTGCTGCGGCTCAACGCAATGCGAAACTCGAGCAGAAGGGCCCTTACGCCGAAAGCGCCTCCAAGCACGAACGCAACTCATCGGCGGGGACAAAAACCCGCTCGCAACAGCCAATGTCAACTGGCAGCATGAGCTCTGCGCCATCGCGGCGCCCCGCAAACAAAAGAAGCCCCTCAAGCGCACCTTCCACCGACAACGCCTCTTTTTGCACGAAACCAAGGGAAGCAAGCAACGCATCTTGCGCCTGGACAATATCTTCCGAAATCATTCCCTTGAACTGGGATAACAGCGCAGAAAAACGCATACCCTGCGCAAGGCTTGCGCCTGCGGCGGCACTAAAATCCTGCCCATAGCTCAGGCAGGCAAGCGCCCGTGCATCACCTTGTTCCGCACGCGATGACAGCCGGCTGCGAAATCCCAGCGTGCGCACGAGCGCTTCGCACAACGCCTCGGCAGAACGGTTGCGCAATGCGCTTGCGTTATCGGACAACCAGAAGAAGAACTCATCAGAATCCAGAAACGCCGCTTGCGCGCATCCTGCAAAGCCGTCAAGCCATGCCTCGGGGGCAGCTGCCGCTAAAACATCCAGATCAATGCAAGAAAAAAGCGGATGCATCTCCGCATTCACCAGGCCTTTTGCACCCGCAACGTCAAGCGTTGCCCCATCGGATACGCTCATTGCAACAGCAGCCGCAAGCGTGGTGGGCACATACGCGCAAGAAAGACCGCCAGAGAATGCCGTGGCAACAAAGCCTGCAAGTTGCAGTAGCGGCGCATCGCCCACAGCAACAACCACACTTGCATCGCTCAAGTGAGCTTGCGCCAGAGCGCGCCACAGCTCTCCTGCTGTCGCAAGCGCATCATCGGGCGAAACGTTTATCACAAGCGGTCGGTACCCCACCGCAGCCAACGCTGCTTTTGCCTGGGTGACAACGGTCTTCTCCACGGCTGCATCCGCAAGAAGCAGCACGCGCGCATCTGCCACGTTGTCCGTTGCTTCGCTTGCACGCGCCACGGCGCCCGCGTCCACGCCCACCGCGGTGCCGGAGCCTTCGCCGCCGCCTATGACCGCATTGCCCGCATTGCCAAAGCCAGAAGAACAGTGCAACACCGCACGCTGAATGTCGGCGCCTAAATTCGCTAGCACACCTGGCCCGATACGCACTTCATACGAGGGCGCCTGCTCAAACGTGACAACTAGCTTTGCCTTTCGCATAAGACCCCTCTTCTTACCAAGGCGCGGCGTACTTCGCGCGCAATTTCGGCCACACTCTTTCCCGCCGTGTCAACTACGATATCCGCAACTTCTTCGTACATAGGGGCGCGATCCGCATTCAAGCGCCGTGCGTTTTCGATATCGCCGAATAACGGCCTGCTCGCAAAATTTGTAATGCGAGCCTTCGCCTCATCTGCGGAAATACGCAAATACACCACAGTGCCGTTCTTCAGCAAAACCCGACGGCTCTCGTCGTTGACCACAATGCCGCCACCGCAAGAAATCAAAAGCGGCTCGCGATGCGACAGCTCTTCAAGAATTTCCGTTTCAATGGTGCGGAACAAATCCTCGCCGCCCCGTGCGAAAATATCCGCTACACTGCACTGCTCGCGTCGCTCAATGTAGCGATCCATATCGATGCTTGCCGCACCACACGTGCGCGCCAACCGACGCGCCGTGCTGGTCTTGCCGGCGCCCATGAATCCCACGAAGAACACCGATTCGCGCAGCTCATATTTCGGGGGTAGATACGTCATTAGCGCGCCGCCCGTCTCAATCGGTCGGCGTACGCGGCAACCGATGCGCAAATGTCAGTCATATTCGCATTGCCAAACTGCTTAAGGTACGCGTTAGCAAGAACAAATGCTACTTCGGCCTCGGCAGCTACTGCAGCGCCTGGGACAACACATACGGGCGCACCCACGCATTTCGCCTGCTCAAGCTGAAGCGTATCAAGGTTAACCGATTCCTTGCCCGCACTCGTTGGCGCGCCGGGGGCCAGGGAAACGGAAATCAACAACGGCTCGCCCGAAGTCAAGCCGTCTTCAATACCACCTGCATAATTCGATGCGCGGGAGAAACCTTGGGAAGGACCCACCAGCACGGCATCGTGGCACGCGGGCCCCTCGCTTTCCGCCAAGGCGCTGCCGCATCCAAACTCAACTGCCACCACCTGGGGCAACGAGAAAAGAGCCGCTGCAAGCTGAGCGCTCAATCGCTGGCGGCGCTGCGCGAAGCAACCCAACCCGGGCAAAAGTCCCGTAGCAACAATCTGAAACGTTCCGCCCAGCGTTTTGCCCGCGCTGCGAGCGCGTTCTATACAGGCAACCATTTCGTCGGAAGTGCGCTGGTCGGGGCAACGAACAGCAGAGAACTCGGTGTCAAGAGCAGAGAAGTCGTGAGAATACGAGCGAATTGCTTCATCCGACAGAGCGGCGGAACCAATACGCGATGTGAAAGAGACAACTTCCACGCCCAGTTGCGCCAAAAACTCACGCGCAACCGAAGCCGCAACAACGCATGCGGCCTGGTCAGGCGCATCCAAACGATCCGCAACCGCCGTCACCGAATCGGCAGCCGTTTTAAGAACAGCAGCTAAATCGCCCCGCCCCGGACGCGGAACCGCCGCCTGAACCGCCGGGAAAGGCGCAGCGCCAAAGCCTTCACCGCCTTCGGGGAGACACTGCCCCTCGCCTGCGGAAGAATCAGCATCGCCGTATATCAAAAAAGCAATCGGCGCGCCGGTGGTGTTACCATCCTGCACGCCGCTTTCAATTTCAACGTAACGCAGATCGCTTGCGGGCACCTTATAGCCCATCAAACAGCGGCGCAAATCGCTTTCGACCTGCTCATTGACAAGGCGCAATCCCGCAGGCACGTCTTGAACCACGGCCACCAAGGCCTGGCCCCGCGCATCTCCTGCTGTTGTGTAATCCATAAAACTGCACCTTCCCTTTTGTTCGCACTGTATTGTAACCCAGCGAATGCGCCCACACGGGCTTAAGGGAAAAAATGCAAAAGCGAAACATTCTGCGGTGCATAAATGCGCCTACGCGCCTATGCGCTACAGCGTTTGTGCCGCTTCGTAGAGCGCGTTCATCAAGTGCTCAAGCTTTACAGCGTTCGCGTCGCCTTCTTCGATGTTTGCCAACACCGAAACGATGTAGGTATGTCCGCCTGCTTCGACCACGCCGGAATCGCACATCGCATTCAAATACGACTGATAACCGGCATATTCGCTTGCGGAATCCCATCCTGCTTTGTTGTAGACGGTCACCAGGGTCGAAGCACCCCCAAGGACAGCTTCGCCACTTTGCACGGAATCTTCCGCCTGCGCTTCTTCGGCTCCTGCGCTTATCGCGTTCCCACCTGCAGAAACGTTTTCATCCGCAAGCGCATCGCGCAGAAACGAGACTTGAGTGTTTTCCAAGAGCTGCTTGAGCCAAGCTGCATCTTCCGCATCGGAGTTCATGTAGGTATAGACATTGGTCCACATCTGCGCACTGGCAACAGGCGACAAGAACGGATACCACGATGTATCGGCAATAACCACCGGATCAATCCCCAGGTCAGCAAGCCATTGCGTGTAACCCATTCCCTCGTACGCATTGCGCAGCGCCGAATACGCAGCGTTGTCGGAATAGAGAAGCGTGTTTTCAATCAGGGAGCCCACGCAATACGCGCCATCCCATCTACTCTGCGAAATGGGATAATCCGTGGCCCAGCAACTCACCGGATCTTCCAAGGAGATGGTTCCTTCATCGACAAGCTGAGCTAGGAACAGGGAAAACCATGCCTTCGCAGAACTCGCCGCATACAGATGCACATCCGCATTGTACTGGATGCCTTTCCCCGATTGCGCATCAACAATGGTAAATGCCGCGCTCGCATTCAAGTCACTGAGCGCAGATTCAATGTTCTCGCTCTGCTCTTCCGATAAATCGAGCTCGGCACCATTGTCCAAAAGCGAGAATGCCGTTACGCTTGATGACGCCGGCAGCAAAGAAAACGTTGCGGCAATCTCTTGCGAATCGGCGCCGAGCGTTTGATAAAACGCCTGTTGGGAAGTACTTTCCTCCTGGAGCGGCGTGTCTTCTACAGCAAAGGCGACGGAGCCGGAAGTACCGTAATCATCGGCAGCTGAAGTATTGGAAGGGTATCCTGAGCCTTGCGTGCACAGGAAAACCGCCAGCGCCAAACCCGCCACCAGCAAGAACGGAAGACGCGCGCGTACTCCGCGATGGGAACAACTCGCACAGCTTACGCAGCTCGAGCGGTTCTCGTACTCCGTGCGATCCACGCGCCCTGAACGTGCAATGCGAGCAGCTCGATTATGTGTTGTCTGATTATTTCTCATGCTAGAACGCATGAAGCACCTTTCAATCGTGTAACGTACGGGGCGCAAAGCATTTTTGCCCCTACAACGAAAACGATTCTAGCAACCGATGCTTTGAGAAACCTGAAGTGGCGCGCGCTGCCACAAAACCGCCGAAATTCACTCAAAAAATGTTCACATTGCGTGGAAAGTCGAATACTCAGATTATACAAATCGCGCAGGGTAGCGGTTTTGACAACCATGTGACCTGCGTAAATGCAACAGAAACCCCTATTCAGGGCGCATTGAGCCTAAAAGCGCACGCTCAACGCGACGCAGCGCTACCGTATGGCGCAGGTCCTTTTCCACAAGCGGCTCCACTAAATACGCCGCAACGCCCACACAATGCGCGCCGCAGATATCGGTCAAAAGCTGATCGCCAATCGCAAGCGTCAGCCCCAAAGAATGTCCCGTACGATGCCGCGCCAACGCATACGCATACGGCAGCGGCTTCATAGCCTTCGCAATAACGGGAAGACCCAGCTCGGAAGCGAAATCATAGACGTCATCATGCCAATTGTTGGAGAAAAGCCAAATCGTTACCCCAGCAGCCGCAACGGCGCAAAGCCACTCCTGAACGTCAGACGGCACGCAACCATCTTCGCGCGATCGTACCGTGTTATCAACGTCAACCAAGACGCACGTAAAACCGAGCGCGACAATGTCGCGCTCGATGTTGATATCCGTTATGCGTTTGAAGTACCGTTCCGGTTTGAAGAAAGCCATACGTACTGCACTCGTTTACTATTGCAAAATCGCAGGTGATAAGCGCATTAGCTAAACACAGCCGCGTTATGCTCGTCATTTGTTTCGCTGAAGTAATACTTCATTTCACCATTTTCCTCCCTGAAGAAGAAGTAGTAATACGAAGATTCCTCGGGGGCGCAAACTGCCTGCAGCGCGGCAAGACTCGGGCAGCAAATCGGCGTGGGCGGCAATCCGTTATTCGTATACGTGCTGTACGGAGTCTCGGCATGAACTTCTTCTGCCGTGGGGTCGTGACCAACTTCATACGCGGTTGTCGCATCGGACTGAAGTGCCATGTTGATGTCCAGACGGTTATAGAAAACAGAGGCAACCATACCACGGGTGGATTCCGTTGACTCCTTCTCTACGATGGAAGCAAGGTTGACAATGTCGTAAACCGATAAGCCCTTATTCGTGGGATAGCTCGTATCAAGCGTTGCAAACTCGACCTTGAACTGGTCCAACATCATGCGAATGATAGAATCAGCCGTAGCGCTCTCATCAATGCTGTACGTCTTGGGGAACAAGAAACCCTCCAACGACTTGTTGCCGGCATCGCTTAAGAACGAATAGTCGGAGGCGTAGACGCTCGCGTCCGATGCCGCCGCCGTAAAGTCATCAGCGGTAATGCGACCGCCTGTCACTTCTTCCACGCGAGAAGCAATTTGTTTGAGCGTATAACCTTCCGGGATAGTAAGCTTCGTGCCCGACATGCCCGGACCAGCTTGCAGCATCTTAATGATGTCATCGTTTTGCAAGCCGCCCTGAATAGTATACGTGCCCGGCTTCAATGACGTATCGGCACCCAAAGCGGTAACGCGCTTCACGAATTCTTTCGAATCACCGATGAGGCCCGCATCTTTCAACGTTGAAGCAATGGTGGATGCCCCCGCCCCATCAGGGACAACAACCGTTGCCGTCTCGCTGGACGACAGCAGATTAGCATCGTTCGAGCAGCTCTTGAACAGCGCCAAGGCGCCAAAAATAAGGCCGCCCGCAACGATCAAAGCAAGAATAATGCCAAAGACCATCGGCGCCTTGCTCTTTTTAGGCTGAATAGCGGACACATCGTACGTACGAAACATCTTCTCACCGCGCGCATGAGCAGCACGGGCGGCATGGTTAGGGTGGGTCGAATAGGTCGTGCGCCTATTGTTCATGAAATATTATCCTTCCGAAGGGGAACAACGCGAATCAAGCCATGCTTGCAAAAACAGGCTGGACGCAATCATATCCACTTTTCCGCGCATTTCCTTTTCGGAGTAGCCCTTTTCACGCAAACTACGTTTCGCCTGCGAAGAACTCAGGCGCTCATCGGTAAATTCAACGGGAAGACCGCTCTGCTTGCTCACCTGGCTGGCAAATTCCCGAATGAAACCTGCCTGCGGTCCTTCTTCCCCTGCCATAGTATACGGAAGGCCGCACAGCAAAAGCTCCGGCTCCCAATCCTCTAAGAGGCGGCGAAACGATTTCGCATTCGAACGCACCTCATCGGAAGGAAGCACGCATACCGGCGTGGCAATGCGCTCTGCGGGATCGCATACCGCAACGCCCACGCGCACTGTGCCAATATCAAGGGAAAGAACTCTCATTTCTTTTTCTCTTCCAAATCTTGTTTTGGACTGCTTTCCGAATCAGAATCGGAAACCTCAATGGTAGGAAGCTGATCCGAGCGCAACCGTCTCACAAACGGCAGTTCAATCTTCGGCAAAACCACGCCTGAACCATCGGCGCTAATAGGGTCAAGACGACCCGTGCGCTCCATACGCTCCTGTTCGATAAGCTGGTGCTCTTTATCGTAATCGGCGGGCGAAAGGGCGTCGGCCATGGGGTTAACGCTGCCATCATCCGAAGGAGTGCCCTGGAAGAAAACACCGTCATAGGCAACAAGCTGCCTGCCTGTGCTCTTCTCAAAGTAATACACGAAAAGCGATTTCATGATAGCAACAGCCGGAATGGCTAAAAGCATGCCCACAATCGAGCCGCCCATACCACCCATGGCACCGCCCAAAGACGATCCCACCACTAAAATGATGAGTGTCAGAATAGGGTGAATATCCACCGAATTCCTCATGAGCTTAGGAGACACAAACGTGTACACGAACTGCTGGATGACAATCATGCCAATAATGATAATCAGAGCAGTCATAGGCGAAACAACCAAGCCAACAATGCTGACTACCACAATCGCAATCCATTGACCAATAACAGGCACAATATTGAAAATGGCAGCAATGCCCGCCAAAGCCAGTGCGCTGGGCAAATCCAGCACCAGGTAGAGCACGGCGCACCCTGCGCCGATGAACAGACATTGCAAAATCGTCGCTTTAATAAAACCGCCCACCACGCGTGTAACCGTAATGGTGAACAGGTCGTAGCCTTCACGATGATTCGGACCCACTAAACGACGCGCCTCGCGGTCGATAGCGGGCAGCTCCATGAGAATCCAAAACGCAATAACAACAGCAAAGCAGATTGCGATTATCCCGTTTACCAGGCTCGATCCAATCGAAACAATGCCCGTTGCCCCGCCTTCAAACAAACTTGTTACCGCGCCGGCAATGGTGGCTGCGGCATCGGAAAGCCATGTTTTCAGCGTATCATCTTCAAAAAAATGGCCAAACGTATCGTATATCGAATTCGCCCAGCCCATGAAGTTGCTCACGTAGACGGGCATGCTCTTGATAAGCTCGGAAAACTGAGCATTCAGGCCTAAAGCAGGCGAGAACATAAGTAGCGCCAAGGCTGCCAGAAAGACAACCATAACCACGTAGGCAATTGTCGTTCCTAAAGGGCGCGACAAGCCTTTCGACTCAAACCAATCAACTAAGCCCATCAAACAGAAAACGAAAAGCAGCGACCAGAGAATGACGCTGACCGGAAACGACATTACGTTAAGAAAATAGATGACAGCCGCCAAAAGCAGCAAAACGCCAACCGTTGTCCAAACGTTCAAAAAACGGCTGCGCGCACAAACGGCAGTCTCTTCTGGTGTTAAGTTGTGCCTATCCACGTGAGTCATTGCTGTATCGTTCCCCGATTATGCTGGGTTC
>CAKUOV010000007.1 GCA_934670115.1 uncultured Eggerthellaceae bacterium | reverse complement strand
CGTTCTCGCTTGTTCCTATCCGAATTCGCCCATTTTTTGACGCATTTCATATATTTCTTCTTGCAAATATACTGTAAGAGAAATACTCTTATGACAAATGATTCTGAAATGTAAATAATTGTATTTCAGGATAATTTAAGGAATCGAAATGAAAGGGGTAACAATGAAAAAGTTTACCAAGATCGCTGGCGTTGCTATTGCAACGTTTGCCCTGGTAAGCGGCTTGGCTCTTGCGGGATGCTCTTCCTCGTCTTCAAGCGCATCCGCTTCCGCTTCTTCTTCCACGTCCGCTGAGCAGGTTCAGCTGCAGATTTTCGCAGCAAACTCCTTGCAGAAGGCGCTTCCCGAGGTTCAGGACCTTTACACGAAGGCTAACTCGAACGTCACGTTTGCTGACACCCAGTTCGAGGCTTCTGGCACGCTGATCAAGAAGCTTGCCGATGCCCCCGGCTCCGCCGATGCTTTGATCACTGCTTCCAAGGCAACTATGGACACTGCCGAGAATGCCGGTTCCATTGATGCTGCTACTCGTTCCGATATGTTCAAGAACGACCTGGTTATTTGCGTGAAGTCCGGCTCTGACCTGGAGATTGCCTCTTTGGATGATCTGAAATCCGATGCCGTTACGTCCATTGCTATTGGCGATCCCAATGTTGTTCCTGCGGGCAAGTACGCACTACAGAGCCTTGAGAGCGCTGGCCTGGTTACGTACGATACCGCCGAGGACGGCACCATCCAGAACATTGAATGGGATGAGAGCATTAGCGGCAAGATGAACGCGGGCGCCGACAAGGTGGGCACGGTTGCTAAGTACGTTTCCGGCGGTCAGTGCCAAGTTGGCTTCGTGTACACTTCTGACATTTATCGTTACGATGGCGTAGAAGTTGCGTACACCACCGACGCTTCTTCGCACAAGAACATTCTGTATCCGGGCGCCGCTGTTGCTGGTGCAAAGAATGCAGAAGTTGCTGCCGACTTCCTGAACTTCTGCTCCACGAATGCAGAAGCGCTGAAGATTTTCCAGAAGTACGGTTTTGAGCTGGCCTAATAAGGGGCCGCAACAAGTTGTGTAGCGAAAGGAGCGGGTGGCCCGAATGCGCTGCCCGCTCGTTTTCGTGAGCAGCGCTTTTCGCATGTGCGGCTGCTGCGCGCGCGGTTTTGCATGCTGGACATCCGCACGATAAGCTGTCGGCGCAGGTCGGCGTGCGAGTATAAGAGTTCGAAGGGGAACGCGTGAAGGTTATCGAAAAGCTTGCCATGTGCCTGGCATCGGCGCTGATGTGCGCGATGCTTTTGCCCGCGGTGTCGTGGGCCGATTCGTATGATGCAACCTATAAAGCCGCTTTCACGGCTGATCAACAGGTTGGATCAAGCGAGTCGTCGGCGGAGATTTCCGAAGACGCAACTGCCATTGTTGTGGGCAAGGATAGCTTCGGTTTTTCGTCCTTCGAGCGTTTGAACAAGGGCACGAACAGGGCTTATTCGGGAACGTATTACGGCTACCGCTACCAAATGGCTTCCGCTGATGCCTTCGCGGTGGTGAATGCGCGCGGATATTCCCTTGTGTACATTCCGGCATCGCGTGTTTCTGCGCTGGGTATTTCGCTGTCCGATGCTTCGTTCCAGGAAGAATTCATCAGCACGCTTAAAGCAATCGATAGCGCATCATCGAACGGCGGAACACGTTTGGAAACGCTTGATAACCAGGTGTTTTTCACCAGCGCACCGCAAGTTGAGATGGGTGGCTACACGTATTCGTTTGGCGTAGAGGTCGAAGAAGGCGTGTATTACGCTACTATCACGCAAGGCGACTCGGAGGATTGCAGCGCGGGCGGTATCTACGCAGAGTCGGGTCTGATTTTGCCAGCGTCCGAGATTTCCGTGGTGGGCGCGCCCACGGGTCTTGCCTGGGTTGCACGCTTCCTGCAAGAGCTTGACTGGAGCCCGCTGTGGGTGTCGTTGCGCACCACGGGCGTTGCGATTGTCATTATCTTCCTGCTGGGGCTTTTGGCGGCATGGCTTACCGTTAAGGCGTCAAGCAGGCTCAAGGGCATTCTGGACACCATTTTCACTATTCCCATGGTGCTGCCGCCTACGGTTTGCGGCTTTCTGCTGCTCATGTTGTTCGGCGGTAATTCTCTTACGGGCAAGTGGCTTATTGCTCATGGCATTGACATTGTGTTCACGTGGCCAGCAACGGTTATTGCCTGTTCAGTGGTGGGTTTTCCCATGATGTATCGCACGGTGCGCGGTGCGTTTGAGAACTTGGATGCGAACATGCTGGACGCGGCCCGCACGCTGGGTTGGGGAGAGGCGCGCATCTTCACGCGCATTATGGTGCCGCTGGCTTGGCCCTCAATCGCGGCAGGTACGGTGCTGGGTTTTGCGCGTGCCATGGGCGAATTCGGCTGCACGCTGTTCTTCGCGGGCAATTACGTGGGCATCACGCAGACCATTCCGCTGGCAATTTACTACGACTGGATGGGCGGCAATACCAACGCGGCCATCTTCTGGGTGATTGTAGTTATCCTGATTTCGTTTTTGGTTATTCTGTTCATCAACGTGTATTCTTCGCGCACGCAAAAGTACCTGGCGCGACCGGGCCAGGGGAAGAAGCACGGGCGGAAACGCGGACATGGCTCGGGTGCCGCGGGTGCCGCAGGTGCTGCAGTTGCGGGTGGTATGTCGGGGGCTGCTGGTGCGGCGGGAGCCGCGGGTCCTGCGGGTGCGGCTGGAGCCGCGGGTCCTGCGGGCGCGGCTGGTGTTACGGCAGTGGCTGCGGCCGGTGACTGCATGGCTGACGATGGCGTGGCGGTTTCCGCCGATGATTCCCGGGCTGTGCAGATGCAAGGAGGTGCGCGATGAGCGTTGTTGTTGATATTCGCAAGAAGCTTGCGACGTTTGACCTTGAGGTGAGCTTCGAGGTCGGAAACGAAACACTTGGTTTCCTGGGCGCTTCTGGGTGCGGCAAGTCGATGACGCTGCGCTGCATCGCTGGTGTAGAAACGCCTGATGAGGGCAAGATTATTGTCAACGGCACCACGTATTTCGACAGCGCGGCACGGGTGAATATGAGCCCGCAAAAACGCAAAACCGCCCTGTTGTTTCAAAACTACCAGCTGTTTCCTCATATGTCGGTAGCGAAAAACATTGCGGCTGGCCTGGGCAAAGACGTGTCGGCCGAGGATCGCGATCGCATTGTGCGGGCAGAGCTGCAACGTTTCTCGCTGGTCGGATTCGAGAATCGTTACCCCTTGCAGCTTTCGGGTGGTCAGCAGCAACGTGTTGCGTTGGCACGTATGTTGGCGGCTCGACCTGCGATTTTGATGCTGGATGAGCCTTTCAGTGCACTCGATTCTCATTTGAAAGCCCAACTTGAGCAGAACATGCAGGCGCTTTTCGATAGCTTCGATGGCAGCATCATGTATGTGAGCCACGACATTGACGAGGCGTACCGTTTGTGCGATCGCATTGCCGTGGTTGATAACGGTAAGATTGAATCGATTGGCACGCCGGGGGAGACCGTGGGGCGGCCGTCTTCGCTTGCCGCCATGAAGCTTTCCGGGTGCAAGAATATGACACGTTGTGAGTATCGCGGCGCGCATACGGTGTGGTGTCCCGAGTGGGGTGTGGAGCTCAACGTGGATGAAGAGGTGCCGGAAAACGCTATCTATCTGGGTGTTCGTGCATCGTATATTCATCTTGCCACGGGTCATTGTCCGCGAAACGTGTATCGTGCGCGAGCTCTTCATGTGAGCGATTCGCGTTTTGAGCATTGGGTGACGCTTGATTTCGAGACCGAGAAACATTCCGAGCATCAGCGCGCGCAGGGTGCGTACCTGGAGAAAAGCTATGTGCAGCTGAAGCAGGACAAACTTGCGGTAAGGCAAGATGAGTTCATTCAGGCGGGCGATGTGGTTGACCTATGCATTCCGCCCAGCGCCATCTATACGGTAACGCATTAGGCGCCTGCTTTGAGATGTCGTTTGCAGTGGGCTTCCCTACCTGGGCGTTCGCGCAAGAGTGATGGGGGGACGCTGCTTGGTCCTGATTCACCTTGCTTGGGAATGGTCGTGCAAGGTGATGCGCGGAAATTGACAAGTTTCCGAAGCTTTTGGAAAGAAACGATGCCGCAAGGATGATCGAACGCGCCTTCGCGGCATCTTCTGTATTTGCGACCTGGACAAACGAAAGCGGCGCACCCTTCTTGGATGCGCCGCTGTTCCAAAAGTCTCGTAAACTTGTCAATTTCTGGCTGTTTGCTTGCATGGGGTCGTTCTACTTTGCCTTATTTCCTGGCTGGGAATGGGTGGTTGTTGGATTTTTGCTTGCAAACTCGGGCAAATCGACGATATTCGGTGGTTGAAGGGTTGCCGTTGTTCCCGAATGAAAACCAGCAGCCGCGAAAGATTTTTTTGTACTGCTCTGACCAGGTGCTATTCACGGGCTTGGATGCGCGGGCGATTCGGCGCACCACGAAACGGTTGCGAATTCAAAATCGAACCACCGAATATCGTCGATTTGCCTGAATTTGGGGCTTGTTTTTCAACAAGCATTCACCGGATGCTTCTTCATGGCATGAATTCTCATGGTTGCGCGGCGGATGTTTCTTGGCGGCGCGGACTCTCGTGGTTGTGCAGCGACCATCCAGGCTGAGTTGCGTAAATTGTTGACAAAAGGTGGGGTAATTTGTCATGGGGAAACGTGGCTTGCTGCTTGGCGTACAATGCCAGAGAATGCAAAAGGCGGTCGAGATAAGACGCTTGGAGAATAGACCATCGAAGAAAAGCGAGTATTGCTTTGAAGCTAATTCATTGTGCGGATATCCATTTAGATGCGCCCATGGATTCGGCGCTGCCCCCTGAAAAAGCGGACGTGCGGCGTGGCGAAATCCTGGAAACATTTCTGGCGCTCATCAACCATGCGCGGCAGACGAATGTGCGTGTTGTTATGGTGGCAGGCGATTTGCTTGACAGCGTTCGCGTGAGCGCAACAACGCAAGACGTTGTGTACGAGGCCATGAAAAACGCCTCTGACGTGGACTTCTTGCTGGTCTCGGGAAATCACGATGCCGTGTCTACCGCTCTGCTGGGACACCATTTATCCCACAACGTGAAGATTTTCGGGCCGCAATGGGAAACGGTGCAATACGGTGGCATTACGATAAGCAGCCGCACGCTTCCGCAGATAAGCAACGTCGATCAAGGGCGGTACGACTTATGTCAGGGGCTGCAGCTGGACGAAAACCTGACGAACATCGTGATGTTGCACGGTCAGCTGGGTGCAACTTCGGGACCGTATGCCATTGATGCGGCGCAGCTGCGCGGACGCGGCATTGATTATCTTGCTTTGGGTCACAGCCACTCGTTCAGCAAGCAAAAGTTGGATACGCGCGGCACGGCGGTTTACAGTGGTTGTTTGGAAGGCCGCGGCTTCGATGAGTGCGGCCCCAAGGGCTTCGTGGAATTGACTTACGAAAACCATGTGTTGAGCTGGGAGTTTGTTCCCTTCGCGCGCAGGCGATTGTATACCGTGGCAGTGGGTATCACGAATGTTGACAACGTTGCGACCATGCTTGCCATGGCGCAGGAGGTCGCTGCTCAGCAGAACATTTCGAGCGATAGCCTGGTCCGCTTCGAGTTGCAGGGCGGTTATTCTGCCGACGCGAACAAGGATTTGTCGTATCTTGAGGCAAGCCTGAACAGGGATTTCTTCTTCGCAAAGGTGGTCGATAAGACGCGTCTTGTGGTAGATGCAGCGGATTTTGAATACGACCAATCGCTACGGGGCGCTTTTGTGCGCACGGTTTTGGCGTCGAACGAGACAGAAGAGGAAAAGCAGCGCATCATCTTGTGCGGCTTGCGCGCGCTTCGCGGAGAGGATGTTGCCCTGTGAATTTAGTGAGCTGCACAATTGAGAATTTTGGCGGGCTGAGTCAGCGCACGTTCGATTTCAACGACGGCCTGACGGTTATTGAGCAGCCGAACGGTTCGGGCAAAACTACGCTTGCGGCATTTATTCGCTGCATGCTGTACGGAATGCCGCGTCATCACAAGCGTGACCTGGACAAAGATCTGCGGCGTCGTTACGCTCCCTGGCAAGGGGGCGCGTACGGCGGCCAGCTGGTTGTGCACGCGGGCGGACGTTTGTACCGCATTGAGCGTTGTTTTGGCGCCGCGCCCAAGGATGATACGCTTGCGGTGTTCGATCAGGTTTCGGGAAAACGTACCGACGAGTTGGGTGCTGTTCCAGGCATTACGCTGTTCGGGTTGGACGCCGATTCGTTTGAGCGCAGCGCGTACATTCCGCAAAATCGCCTTGCCGACGCGTTGGGAACGGCTGATATCAAGGCGAAACTGGGCAATTTGGTGGACAACACCGATGGCACGCGCAATTTCGAATCGGCAATGGATCTGCTGAAAAAAGCGCGCACCCAGCAAGTGCCTTATCGCGGACAAGGTGGGGCTCATGCGGCTGTTGTGGCGCAGATTTCCCAGGTCAACGAAGAGTTGGTGCAGCTCTCCACGGCTCAGGGCGAACTCGAACGCGTGCGCGATCGCGAGGGTCGTCTTGCTTCTAATATGGAGCAGCAGCGCCATGACCTTGCGCAGGTACGCACGGAAATTGCCGAAGCGGCCGACTTGCAGGCGCGTCGCAGCATGGCACTTGAATGCATGCGGCTTGAAAACGCTCGCAAGCAGGCAAGGGAAGAGTATCAGCGATTTGAGGCATCGCTGGGCGGCGCTATGCCCAGCGAAGGGGAAGTGCATCGCGCGAATGAGGCACTACAATGCCTTGACCTGGTGAAACAAGCGGGTGTGACGCAAGCGGACATCGATGCATTTGCGGCGCAGGCCGCGCAAGCGGCTCCCGGCGGCGAAGGCGTCGCTCGTGGCGAAGGTGTCGCGGTGCCCGCCCCCGCGCAGGGTGCCGGCGCGAGCGCTGCTGCGGGTGCCCGCGCTGACGCTGCCGGCGTTGGTGCCGTCGGGGTCGCCGGCGGCACGGTAGGCGCGCACGGCATTCTTGCCGCCGATGCCGGCCGCAACGGTGGTGCCGAGTGGCCGGATGACGCACCCGCAGCACCTGAGACACCCGCAGCTCCAACGGCAGCCACGGTAAAAGGCGGCGGTGCGGGCATCGCACTTGTCGTGGTGGGGGGTATCCTGCTTTTGGCGGGTGCTGTGCTTGCGGCCACGGATGCGGCGGGCGTTGCGCGCGTTTTCGCAGGTCAACTCTATGTGAGTATTGCTGCGGCGTTGGTTGGTATCGCGTTTTGCGTTACCGGCGGCGTTATGCGCGTGCGCCACAAGAAACAGGCGCAGCTGGCGGCGCAGGCGGCGCGCGAGGCGGCACAGGCTGCGGTGCGTGCCGCAGAGCATGCTCGCTCGCTGGCGCATACAAACGACCTGATCAAACGCGCTTTCGCGGCGCAACGCGAGCTTGAGTCCTTCTGCAGCTTGCATCGCATTGACCTCCGAACGCTGAACGCAGAAACGTTGGGGCACTTGCGCGACAACGCTCGTGCGCTGCATCAAATGCGCCAAAACGTCGTTGCTGCCGACCAAGCGTTTTCCCAGTTCGTAGAAGCAAATGGCTTGTGCGCGTGGAAGCGCTCCGACGAAGAGCGCTTCCGTACCTTGGATCTGCAGGAGCTTCAGGCGCAAGAGCAGCGTTTGGTTGCTGCACAGGAGGGGTCGTTCCAGGGTCGCGTGAAAGATTCCCAGCGCATTCAAACGCTGCAAGAGCGCGTTGACAAGATCCCCCTGCTGCAAGATCAGCTCCAAACACTCACGGAGCAGCGGAAGAAAATCGAGGGAGATGTGGCAACGCTCGATGCGACTATGGCCTATTTGGAGCGCGCGAAAGAGCAGCTTTGCGCGACGTATGCGGGTCCGGTGCAAGAGCGCTTCCAGCATTATTTCCGCATGTTAGTGGATGAAACAGGTGCTATTGACGTTAAGAAAGTCCAGGTGGACAGCGATTTCCACATGACGTACCCGCAAACGGGCGCAACGCGTCATCAGGAAAGTCTGAGTGCCGGTTACGCTGATTTGGTCATGGTGTGCATGCGCATGGCGCTTTGCGACGCGCTCTACGAAAAGGAGCGTCCGTTCATTGTTATGGACGACCCCTTCATCAACGTTGATGACGCTTTGATGCAGCGCACGCGCCAGCTGTTGGAAAAACTCGCCGAGAATCATCAGATTATTTACTTCACCTGCTCGAATTCTCGCAACATGACCGCGCATTAAGTGCGACAATTGTCGGGTTTTTCTTTTAGCCGCGCGTTTTGTTTGAGAGGTTTCCATGTTCGACAGGCTTCGTACCACGCTTCTTCCGCTGATTGCCGCGTTCATCTGGGGTATTGCGTTCGTGGCGCAAAAAGGCAACACAGTGGGCGCCCTCACGTTCAATGCCGCGCGCTCGCTGGTTGCATTCCTTTTCGTGCTTGTCGTCCTTGCCGTGATGAGCAGGGGAAAGAGCCAGGCGAAGGGACCGGCGCAGGCGGCATTGGCAGCATCGCCGCAGGAAAAGGCGTCTGGAAAGGGATTGGCATCGGCAGTGCGGGCGAAGGGATCTGCTCCGCTTGCCGGCCTGCTCACGGGCAGCACGCCTCAGGAAACGCGCGCCATTTGGCTGGGCGGCGCTTGCTGCGGCTTGGCGCTTGCGTGCGCAACGTTTTTGCAGCAAACCGGCCTGGATGCAGACACCGAGGCCGGAAAAGCGGGCTTCCTTACCGCCATGTACATCGTGCTTGTTCCCGTTTTGGGCCTGGCGCTGAAAAAGAAGGCACCCGCAAACGTGTGGATGGCCGTTGTTGTGGCCGTGGTGGGGCTGTATCTGCTGTGCGTGAAAGAAGGCCTGGCCATTCGCCCAAGCGATTTGGTGGTGCTGGCGTGTTCGCTTTTGTTTGCCGTTCAGATTCTGTGTATCGATCACTTTTCACCGCATTGCAACGGCGTGAAGCTCTCGTGCGTGCAGTTTTTGGTGTGCTTTATTGTTTCCGCAGTTCCAGCGCTTATATTCGAAGAGTTTTCGCTGCCTGCCTTGGGGCAAAGCGTGCTGCCCATCCTGTATCTGGGCGTGTTTTCGTCGGGCGTTGCCTACACGCTGCAAATTATCGCGCAGAAAAACGCCAACCCAACGGTGGTGTCGCTGCTGCTTTCTATGGAGTCGGTCTTTAGTGTGCTTGCAGGTGCGGTATTGCTGGGCGAAGTGCTCAGCGGTCGCGAATACCTGGGCTGCGTGCTCATGGCGGCTGCTGTGGTGCTAGCCCAGCTTCCTGCGCGCTCGGCAATTACTCCTCAACAACAATAATTGCCGCCTCGGGAGCATTTGCGCCGATAGAAGCAATGCCTTTCAGGTGGTTTTCGACGCTGACCTCCCTTTTCGTTGGGATTCCAGATGCCTTCGTTATGGCACGATGATACGGCGCGGTGCGCGTGAATATGCGCCATTTTGGCCATTAAATCCGCGCCGCTATGCCATAATGGCAAAAGAAAAAGCACAACAGAAAGGCTTCCCATGGAAAAGATTGCGAGCTTTACTATCAATCATCTGACGCTCGAGCCGGGCGTTTACGTTTCCCGCGTTGATACCGACCCCGCTGGCGGCACAGTTGCCACCACGTTCGACCTGCGCTGGACGGCTCCGAACCGCGAGCCTGTTATGGATACGGCGGCTGTTCATGCTGTTGAGCACTTGGCGGCAACGTTCTTGCGCAACAACGAAGAGTGGAAAGATCGCGTGCTGTACTTCGGCCCCATGGGTTGCCGGACGGGCTTCTACTTGATTCTGTTCGGCGAATACGAGCCGCGCCACATTATTGGCCTGTTGCGCGAAATGTGCGCGTTCATTGCATCGTTCGAAGGTGAAATCCCTGGTGCACGCCCCGAAGAGTGCGGAAACTGGCACGACAGCGACCTTCCCATGGCGCGCTACCACGCAAAGCGCTGGCTGGAGCAAACGCTGAACAACATCGATGACGCCCACATGACCTACCCCACGTTTTAAGGGTAAGGGCAAGGCGAAGGCGCAGGCGTTGGAGGCTGCCGGCAAGGGCGAAATTCGCTGTCGGTTAGCACAAGCGTGCAGGAGCGGCATCGCATCCTTCGCATCAGCATCGACAAATTAACAGAAAGCGAGTGTGTCGCACAACATGACGAAAATTGGCATCATTGGCGCCATGGAGGTTGAGGTAAGCTACCTGAAGGGACGCCTTGAAAATGCAACATCCCAGGTGATTGCGGGTATGGAGTTTGCGGAAGGAATGTTTGACGGCGTGCCAGCCGTGGTTGTTTTCTGCAGTGTGGGCAAGGTGAACGCGGGCATTTGCGCGCAGATCCTTGTTGACCGCTTCAACGTGACGCACGTCATTAACACGGGCGTGGCTGGTTCGCTTGACGCCGCCATCAATATTGGCGACTTGGTTGTGTCCACCGATGCCGTCCATCACGATATGGACGTATGCAATCTTGGGTACGAGCCTGGTCAGGTGCCTGGTTTCAATGAGATTTATTTCCCGGCTGACGAGCAGTTGCGCAGCGTTGTCAAACAAGCCGCAGCGCAAGTTGCAACCGATATTGCCGTGTTTGATGGCCGTGTTGCGTCAGGCGATCAGTTCGTGCGCACCGATGCTGAAAAACAGCGTATCATCAGCACGTTTGCGGCGCGCTGCTGCGAAATGGAAGGTGCAGCTATTGCTCACGCATGCTTTTTGAATGACGTTCCGTTTGTTATTGTGCGCGCGATTTCCGACAAAGCCGATGGCTCCGACGCTGAACTCTACCCCGTTTTCGAGGAGAAAGCCGCCCATCACTGCGCCGCCATTGTTGAGCGCGCAGTCACACTGTTGGCGTAACCAAACGCATAGCCGCAGGTGAGGGGCGAGCCCTTTCGCGGGTGAGGGACGTGCGTTTTCGCGAGTGCGGCAGGGCGCCTTCGTGAGCTTGCCTTGTAAGCGTGCCCTTCGCCGGCTTGGATCGGGTGGCATGGCTCCGTTTGCTCTATACTTGTGCGTGTGCTGTGACCCCAACGCATGCGCCCTCTGCCGTGCTTTTCTGATGCGTGGGCGGACAAGCGAATGCGAAAAGCGGCCGATTGCTATATACTGACGAACGTTATCTATTATGCGGCAAAGGAGGTACCCGTGCTTAAAGCTATGATCGTTGACGACGAGGCTCCAGCTCGTTCCGAGCTGCGCTTTTTGTTGGACGAAACGGGCCAGACCGAGGTCGTTGCAGAAGCGGGCAGTGTCCGCGAAGCAATTGAAAAACTGAAGGAATTTCCCTGCGATGTGATTTTCCTGGACATCAACATGCCTGAAGCAACGGGTTTGCAGCTGGCGGATGCGCTGCGTCATTTGAAGTTCCCGCCGGCAGTTGTGTTTGTGACCGCTTACAGCGAGCATGCGCTGGACGCTTTCAAGGTGAATGCTATTGATTATCTGGTGAAACCTGTGGAAACCGAGCGTTTGCAGCAGGCAATTGCCCGTGTGCGCGAGCACGTTGCGCTACATGCGCAGGCTCAGCATTCCGAGCGCATTCCGGTGGAAAAGGGCGGCAAGAAAATCCTGGTCAGCATCGATCGCATTCGTTTCGTTATGGCGCGCGACGATTACGCGTACCTGCAGACCGACGTTGATCGTTACTTCTCTACGGTCAGCTTGGCTCAGCTGGAAAAGCGCCTGGACGGCCACGGATTCTTCCGCGTGCATCGCGGCTACCTGGTAAATCTTTCCATGGTGCAAGAAGTGGAAGCGGTTGCTGGCGGCACGCTGTTGTTGACTTTGGCCGATGTAGACGAAAAGATTCCGGTGTCGCGCCGTCGCGTTTCCGCTTTGAAGAAGGCGCTTGGCCTGTAAATTGTGCACGTGCACAGGCGCGCGAGCGCGAAAACGTGCGAAGAAAGCATTTGTTCAAACCTGCAGATTTTCGTCTGCAGGTTTTTGCGTAAAGAGTGGCGAAAAAGCGACGAGGGTAATGCGTGCGTTTGACAGCGGTTGTTGTGTGGTTGCGAAACGGGGCGCGGAATGTGGAAACATTGCAGCAAAACCGTGTGAGCACGCATATGAGCTGGCAAAATGTTAGGATAACCCCTTGGGCACCGTAACGGTTCGCCGCGGATGAAAGAGAGTGACATGGCTGAAACGGATTTAGCCTCAAGCCCCACGGCGCGAGAACTTATCGCGGTAAAGGCGGCAAGCAGGCTTCATGCGAAAGATGCAAGCCTTTTTGATTTTTCCGAAGAGGCGCAAGAGTGTGCGCAAGAATTTATGGGCTGGGTTGATTTGGCAAGCAACCCTCCGTACCCCGTTGACGCTATTCAGGCGCTTGCGGACGATTGCGTGGGCCATGGCGCGCGAACAGTGCTTCTTTTGGGGCAGGGCGGTTCGTCGCAGGCGGCTATGACGCTTACGAAGTACAACAAGGTAGACTCGAATCGTGTTATTTTCAAGACGCTTGATTCCGATTCTCCCGTGCGTTTGCGCCAGATTCTGTCGGAGTGCAACCCGCAAACAACGCTGGTTATTGTTTCATCGAAGAGCGGGTCGACCATTGAGCCGAACGAATATCTTGTTGCCGTTCGCGCTGAATTCGGCAAGGTTTTGTCCGAAGAAGAGCTGGTCAAACGCCTGATTGCCATCACGGACCCCGATTCAAGCTTGGCTAAGCAGGCGTACGAGGAAAACTGGCGCAACGTTTTATACGGCGAGCCTTCCGTAGGCGGCCGTTACTCGGCGCTTTCTGTTTTCGGGCTGCTTCCGGCAGCGCTTGTGGGCATTCGTCTGGACGCGCTTATGGAAGAGGCGCGCATTGCCGAAGAGATGTGCAGCACCGATGACCTGGACAATCCCGCAATTCAGCTGGCAACGTTCCTTTACGACAACTACTGCAACGATCGCGACAAGTTCTCGTTCCTCACACCCAAGCGCGGTCGCGTTTTGGGTTTGTGGATCGAGCAGCTGGTGGCCGAGAGCCTGGGCAAAGACGGCAAGGGCATTTTGCCGAACATCGAGGTTGATCCGCTGCTTTTGACGAAGGATCCCGGCGATCGCGGCGTTATCAAATACGTAACGCGCAACGACTCGCAGGATGAAACCGTCAGTTTCGCGAAGGGTCTTGACTATATCGACCCCGCTATTCCGCAGCTTTCGTATTCCGTGGAAAGTGCCTATGACCTGGTACATCACTTCATTATGTGGGAGTACGCCACGGCGATGTGCGGATACCTGATGAAAGTGTGCCCGTTTGACCAGCCCGACGTTGCCTCGGCGAAAAAGCAGGTGCTGGACATTTTGGCGCAGGGTCATCCGAAGCCGACGTTCACGCAAAGCTCCATCAACGGCATCAAGATGGGTCGTTTTCAGGTGAGCGTTTCCGAATGCCTGATGGGACATATGCATACGCGCACGCGTCAAATGCTTGAACGCGCAGTTCAGGAGCTTATTGCAAGCATCCAGCCGGGCGACTTCTTTGGTTTGCTGGCGTTTTTGCCGTATACGGGTGAAGGTCGCCGCGAGGCGCTTGAAGACATCCGCAACGACGTGGCCGACAAGATTGGCGTGCCGTCGTGTCTGGAAGTGGGACCGCGCTACCTGCATTCCACGGGCCAGCTGCATAAAGGCGGTAAGAACAACGGCGTGTTCTTGATTCTTTCTGCCGATGAGATGGATGATATCAAGCTGGACAGCAGGGCGAAATCCATGGGTACGCTTGCAAAAGCCCAGGCTGCAGGCGACTTCATTACGCTTTCCGAGCGCGGACGCCGCTGTTTGTACATCAACCTGCCCGATAACACGGGCGTAACGCTGCGCGCGCTCGAGAAAGTGGTGAAGCACGCCGCGGAGAAGGCCGCTTACTAACGCGCGGCGGGGAGCGCGTGCTGTATGCGCGCCGCAAACGATAACGAAGAAAGAGGGATGCCATGCGCGAAGCGCTGGATCTGACCATAAAAGGAATTGTGCAAGGGGTGGGTTTCCGCCCCTTTGTGTATAGATGCGCCCATGAGCTGGGCATAACCGGCTGGGTTTTGAACGGAACGTTTGGCGTTAAGGTGCATGCAGAAGGTGAACCAGCCGACCTGGATGCTTTCGTTATGCGTGTTCACGATACCGCGCCAGCGGCCGCCCATATAGCGGAAATCGAGCTGGCTGATGGCGTGCTTGAGCCGTGCGACGATTTCAAGATTGTGCCGTCGCAGCAAGATGCGGGTGAGAAGACTACGCTTGTTTCCGCCGATCTTGCAACGTGCGCTGCATGCGAGCAGGAGCTTTTCGACCCGGGTAACCGCAGGTACCGCTATCCGTTTATCAATTGCACGAATTGCGGTCCGCGTTTTACCATCATCAATCAGTTGCCTTACGATCGCTGCAACACTTCTATGGCGGCGTTTCCGATGTGTCCTGAATGCGCTGAAGAGTACGCCGATCCCCTGAACAGGCGTTTTCATGCGCAACCTGATGCATGTTGGGAGTGCGGGCCTAAGATCTCGTTTGCTGTGAAGGCAGGCGAAGCTGATGCGCAGCCGGGCGATGCGCTGCTGAGCGAGCACGGCGAAGAGCGTGTTGCGGAAGACTTCGGCAAGGACAATCAGGGCGAACGGTGCGATTCCGACTTCGCAATCATGTGGGGCAACACGCGCCAGGAAAGCGATGCGATTCTTGCGCAGGCCGTACAGCTGCTGCGCCAGGGCGGCATTCTTGCCGTGAAGGGCCTGGGCGGCTTCCATTTGGTGTGCGATGCTGAGAATGAACAAGCGGTGGCAGCGCTGCGTCAGCGCAAACGTCGCGAGGGCAAGCCTTTCGCCGTGATGATGGAAAACGTTGAAACGGTGCGCACATTTTGCCAGGTGAGCGAAGACGAGCAGCAGCTTTTAAGCGGTTCGGTGCGTCCTATTGTGCTGCTGCGCTTGAAGCCTTCGGTTCAGCTTACGCCGGGGTTGGCAGATCATTTGTACGAGCTGGGCGTGATGCTTCCTTACACGCCGCTGCAAATGCTGCTCATGCATGATTTTGCTGCGGCGGGTGGTCGTATGCTTGTTATGACCTCGGGGAATGTGCACGATGAACCTATTGTGACCGATGATGCTGAAGCGCTGCGTACGCTTGGGGGCATTGCGGATGCCGTTTTGGGCAACAATCGCGCGATCCGTGCGCGTTATGACGACTCCGTGGTGCGCATTCTGGACTTTGGGCAGGCGGGTTCCGCGCTGCAGTTTGTGCGGCGCGCTCGCGGTTATGCGCCCACGCCGCTTCATCTGGCGGATGCGTTTGCCGCGCCCGAACATACGAGCATTTGTGCAACGGGCCCCGAGCAGAAAACCACGGCGTGTTTCCTGCGCGAAGGTGATGCGTTTGTGACGCAGCATGTGGGCGATATGGAAAACGCCCTTGTCAACGATGCGTGGTTTGAAACGCTTGAGCGTTACGAGAGTCTTTTCGGCATAACGCCATCGCTGCTTGCCTACGATAAGCACCCTGAGTATCTGACTACGAAGTGGGCGCGCGAGCAGCAGTTGCCGCGCGTGGAAACGCAGCATCATCATGCGCACATTGTGTCGGCGCTGGCGGAAAACGGCATTACCCAGGCCGCGCTTGGCTTCGCGTTCGACGGCACGGGCTACGGCGTGGATGGTGCTATTTGGGGCGGCGAGGCGCTGCTGTGCAACGCGGTGGCGTTCGAGCGCTTTGCGAACTTCGCGTATGTTCCCATGCCAGGCGGTGCGGCCGCGGTGAAAAACCCGCTGCGCATGGCCTACGGCGTGCTGTGGGAATACGATTTGCTGGAGCACCCGGCGGCGCAAGAGGCGCTGGCGCCGCTTGGCGATGCTGCGAAGCTGTTTGACCAGATGATCGAAGGGGGCATCAACACGCCGCATACGTCTTCGGTCGGGCGCCTGTTCGATGCTGCCAGTGCGCTTTTGGGTATTTGCCCGCAACCTGCGTACGAAAGCGAAGGTGCGGTTCTTTTGGAGGCGGCGGCTGCGCGCGCCGCTGTTTCGCCTGGTCATGGCAGGGAAGGGGCGGTAGAGCTTCGTTCGGAAGCTGCGCAGCCTTCACTTCGCCCTACTGCCCCTTCTGATAGCGCCGCTTCCGAAAAGGAAGAGGGAGACCGTGCGTTTGAGTCCGCCTTCGCTTGCGATGAACGTTACAGCATTGCCATCCAGAAGAACGTGGCAACAGAGGGTTCCACGGCGCAAGATACGTCGGTGTTGATTTTTGATGCTGCGCCCACGTTTGCGGCGCTGCTTGATGACATGCAGGCAGGCGTTTGCGCAGATGAGATTGCTCTTCGCTTCCATAATGCGTTTGTCGAGCTCATCGTGAACGCATCGCAGCTGTTCCGTGCGCTCTATGATATTCCCGTTGTGGCGCTTTCGGGCGGCGTCTTCCTGAATCGCTATATTATGGAGCATGCCGTTCCCGCGCTGGTGGACGCCGGATTTACCGTTGCCCTGAATAGGGAAGTTCCGCCCAGCGATGGCTGCATTTCTTTGGGCCAAGCTGTGATAGCATGTGCCACGAGCAAACAAATGGCAGAATAGAGCAGATTGAAGAACGACGAAGATAACAAAGGAGCAGCTCATGTGCCTTGCAATTCCCATGAAAATAGCTTCTCTTAATGAAGACCGTATGGCCACCGTGGACGTGTTGGGCGTTACGCGCGAGATTTCGCTGGATTTGACGCCGCATGCGCAGGTGGGCGATTACGTTTTGGTGCACGCTGGTTTTGCCATTGAGGTAGTTGACGAGCGGTACGCGCAAGAAACGCTCGACTTGATCAAAGAATTCCCCGAGCTTGCGGGTGAGGATGGGCTGGCGTAATGGCTGTCGATCTTTCGGTACGCGCAAAGGATTTCAAAGACCCCGAACTGGCGAAGGGTCTGGTGGAGGCTATTGAGAAATGGGCTCCTGAACAGGCGAATCTCATGGAAGTGTGCGGTACTCATACGGTTGCCATCGCACGAAACGGCCTGCGCGATTTAATGCCCGAAGGCGTGCGTTTGAGCTCGGGTCCGGGGTGCCCGGTGTGCGTGACGCATAACAAAGACATCGATGCCGTTATTGCTCTTTCGCGCGTTCCCGACGTTATTATCACCACGTTTGGCGACATGACGCGCGTTCCGGGTTCCACATCGTCGCTTCTTGCCGAGCAAGCGGCCGGGCGCGACGTGCGCATTGTGTATTCGCCTCTCGATGCGCTGACTATTGCGCAAGAAAACCCTGATAGGCAAGTCATTTTTGTAGGTGTTGGCTTTGAGACCACCACGCCGCTTGTCGCCATGGCAATCAAGCGTGCGGCGGCGCTTGGTCTGAAGAACTTCACGGTGTTCGCGGCGCACAAGAACATGCCGGGTGCGCTAGAGGCGATTATCGCCGACCCTCAGTTGAAGGTTGATGCGCTTATTTTGCCCGGTCACGTGAGCACGATCATTGGCGTTGAGCCGTATAAGTTCCTTGCAGAGAAGTACGGCATCCCTGGTGTGATTTCGGGTTTTGAGCCGCTTGACGTGCTGCAATGCGTTGCCATGATCATGCGCCAGCTTCACGAAGGCCGCGCGGAAATTGAGATTGCCTACGCGCGCGGTGTTATGCCCGAGGGCAACCCGGTTGCGCGTGCAGTTATCGACGAGGTGTTCGACACATGCACGGCCACGTGGCGCGGTTTGGGAGATATTCCTGGTTCGGGTTACGTGATTCGACCCGAGTTTGCCCAGTTCGACGCCATGAAGCGCTTCCAGCCCACCGTTGAACCCACGCAAAGCCCCAAGGGGTGCCGCTGCGGAGACATTCTTCGCGGCATTATGGCGCCGAATGAGTGCCCGCTCTTCCGCAAGGTTTGCTCGCCGGAAAATCCCGTGGGTCCCTGCATGGTTTCCTCTGAGGGTAGCTGCGCTGCGTATTATCGGTATTACTAGGGCTTTGGACGGCGAAGCGCTTGTGGTGCTTTGCCGGCTTGCCTAGTGCCTGCGCCAGCAGGGCTTTTGTGCTACCGTGGGGTTATGGCCAAGGTATTTAATCGCAAGAAGGACTAAAGCATGCGTGCATATAAAGAAGAAGAACGCTTAGCGGAGCTTCAGGCGGTGCGTCAGGAAATGGGCGAGCTTAACCGCGAAGAGGGCGCAAGGATGCGCCCTGCCGTAACCGCGCTTGCTCTGGCGCTGGTGGTGTGGTTGGTTCTTCTGTTGTTTGACCTGGTTACCGGCAGAAGCTTTACGGCTCCTACGGCGGTGGTGCTTGCGGTGTTTGCGGGTCTGTGCTGGGGAATGTATCGCGAAAGCCACGAGCGCTCAATGGGATTGTACGCACTTGCAGCGGGCATTGCGGCGCTCTGCTTCGCCGGTTTCTAGACCGCCAGCCTCTAATACACTCTGTTTGTTGACAAATTACCCCACCTTTTGTCAACAATTGATGGCGTTTCCCCTGTTGACGTGCCGCCGCTCAACAAAGCGTACGGTTTGCTAGCGATTCGGACGAATGGGGAAGGGACGTGGGAATCGTGCCTGCCTTCTTTCGTTTGCTATTCGGGTCACCTGTCGGCAAGGGCTCGCCTCACGACTCCGCTTGGATAATGCTTCTTCTTACTCGGAAATCGCTTAACTTATCCAGAGCGTCGCAGTTCGGCTCGACCCTTGCTGATAGGCGCCTTTTGGGGCTACGCGAAGGGTGGGCGTCATGACAAAAGCGACCCACTTTTCTGTGGGTTTTCTCCTTCAAGATAATGAAAAACCGGCATTTCCTCAGATCGTGAAAAAGTTAGCTGTGGCAAACCCACAGAAAAGTGGGTCGCTTTTGTCGTTGACCTTAAACAGATCTCAAACAGAAATGCAAGTGTTGTCTCAGACGAAAAATTGGGAAGAAGCTCTCGGCTTCTTCCCGGAAAAAACGAGCTGGGGCTGTCGGATGCCGAAAAGCCCGCGTTTTACGCGTTCCAGCAATGGGAGCCGCGGCTTTTCGGCTGGCGCAGGATATCGATCACCATGGTGCGCGCCGTTGCCAGGCGAAGTTGCGTGGTGCGCGTTGCGGCAATGGCTGCGGCGTCGCTTGATTCTGTAGAACTGCCGGCAAGTTGTTCGGAAAGCGCATCGATTTCTTGCAATGCGTGTCCGACCTGCGCTTTTTCACGCACAATTCCGCACGATTCGTCCATTATGGTCGAAAGTTCTTTCTCGATGCGTTCTGCCTGCGTTGATGCGAGGTTCATCCAGGCAGAAAGGGTTGCTTTTGGCGAAGGGGTTGCGGTGCTCTGAGGATTCGCCGCGCTCACGGCCTCTTCACCCGTTGCGCCTGGGACATCCGCAGTGCCTTCCGCAAGAGCGAACTTCGCGGCGCTTTCTCCTGCGCGCATGCCAAAAACCAGGCCGTTTGCGCTGGAAAGGCCGCCCAGGCGATCAGCGCCGTGCATGCCGCCGGTGCATTCGCCTGCTGCAAAAATCCCCGAAACCGTTGTGCATCCGTGCTGGTCAATGACCAGTCCGCCATTGTTCGCGTGCGCATACATCGCCACGCGCAGGGGTGTTTCCGCTGTCACGCCCGCCACGGTTTCCAGCCACGTTTGATAGGTGCGCACGAACTCGGGCAGCTCGTCTTCGTTTCCGAAATGCGGCGTGAAAACCAGGCCCTCTTTTCCCGCACGATGGATGGCGAAGTCTATCGCGCACGAATCCAAGCGGCTGGTGAAGGGACCGTAGCCGCTGCGCATATCCAGAAGGCGTTGTGCTTCTTGCGCGCCGCCCAATTCTTCGACCGTTGCGTTGTCAAGCGCCATGTAGCGGAACGTCTTCTCATTGAAAACAATACCCTGAACAGGTGAAACAATGCCCGGCATAAATTGCAGGAACGCCATGTTCGTCAAGTGGCACCCAATCTGCTCGGCAAGGCCTTGCACGGTAGCGCAGCAATCGTCTTGCGTTAGGTGGCGCGGGTACAGCGAGCTTGCGCCACCCGTGCACAGCGCCAGCGCATCGTAGCGCACGCGCACGAATTGTTGACAAAAGGTGGGGTAATTTGTCAACAAATTGCTGGCAGCGGGGGTGGCGGTGGAGGAGGCGGTGGAGGAGGCGGCGAAGGTGGCGGTGGAAGTGGCGGCGAAGAAGGTGGCAATGCGGGCCTCTGGGTCGATATCCAGAAGCTCCCAGCCCTCGTTTACGCAAATGCCGGCATCGGCAATGCGCTGTCCTATGGCGGTCACATAGGGTTCGCGCTCGATACCGCGCCACGCGCGATGCTTATGGTCAAAGCAGGGGATGTATTCGCGCTGGTCAGAGGCACCTTGCGTGGCTTGCTTCAGAGTGACGCCCCATGATTCCAGTCGCTTGATCGAAGGGAGGATTCCCGTTACGAAGCCGCGCACCATGTCTTCGTTTGCAACATCGCACCCTACACGTAGGATGGTTTGAACCAGGTCTTCTTCGTCCTCTGCGCCATCGGGGGCAATCAATCCCAAACCCCACGTTCCCTCGAAGAAGCTCGAGCCCGAGAAGAGCGGCCCCTTGCAGGCCAGCATGACAGGAATTGTGCTGGCGGCATTTGCGCCTTCGCTGCAGCTAATTGATGCCGCATTTTCGGTTTTGCCCAGCGCTTCCGCCGCGCTCAACGCAGCACACGTTCCTGCGATTCCCGATCCTACAACCAGGACTTTTGCGTGAATTTCAGTATCCATTCGAGTTCTTTCCTGTTCGTTGTTCGCCAAGGTTTGCGGCATCGCGCCCGCACCTGCGCCTGCAGTCCCGCGCCCGCAGCTCCCGCACCTGCCGCTGCATCCGCAACACCCGCGGCACCAGCAATCCCGCTGGCGTTCACGCCTGCGGCCGACACCTTCGCCATAATGTGTTTTGTAAAGTCTAACGTTTCCTGCTTCCTCGTTGTGCGCGAATCGGGCAAGACAAGGCAATTTTCGTCAATCATCCACGCTTGAAAACATCTTCGCCAAGTCAAAAATGCCGTTTTCAAGCATCCAGCGCTGTTCGTGCCTCCTCTAAAAAACAACCCCTGTGAACAGCCTTTATAAAATTCTCTTATAAACAATCAGCTATTCAATAAACCACTCGCCTGTTTTGCTCGCTAGAATGCGGGTAGAGGTTTTATAGGACAGGAGAGTAGAGGGGGGTTTACCATGGATGCAAGTGCCGAAAAACACCTGCATGTGACCGAAGGCCTTATGGGCCCGACGCAAGACGATCCTACGGGTCGTAAATGGACATGGGAAGAAGATGGCTACACCGTAATTCGCTCGAATGCTCGTTCGGGCCCCGGTTGCCACGACAACTGCGGCATTCTGATGTACGTCAAGGACGGCGTTCTTGAAAAGATCGAGGGCGACCCCGAGAATCCGTACAACCAAGGTCGCCTTTGTCCGCGTTGCCTTGCTTTCAAGGAAATGCTGTACCACAAAGACAGGCTGAAGTACCCCATGAAGCGTGCCCGCGAAGATCGCGGTAAGAACACCTTCGAGCGCATCAGCTGGGAAGAAGCGTACGATATTATCGAACGCGAAATGAAGAAGGTCATTGAGCAGTACGGCCCCGAGGCCATTTGGGTCACCCAGGGCACCGGCCGCGACATTAACGGCTACGGTCCGCTTATGGCTCAGTACTTCGGTACGCCGAACTACGGCACGGGCTTCCTTTCTGGCCAGGCTTGCTACGCACCGCGTATGTTCTCCACGGCTCTGAAGGCCGGCGGCCTGTTCATCTGCGACTACTCGCAGTACTTCGCCGATCGCTACGACAACCCCGAGTGGAAGCGCCCGGGCTGCATCCTGGTTTGGGGCAACAACCCCATGGTTGCAAACTCCGACGGCACGCTGGGCCACTGGATTGTTGAGTGCATGAAGCGCGGCAGCAAGGTTATTGTTATGGACCCGAAGCTGACCTGGATTGCCGGCAAGGCCGACATCTGGTTGCAGGTTCGTCCGGGTACCGACTCCGCGTTGGCACTGGCTCTGTGCAACATCATCATCCAGGAAGGTCTGGAAGACAAGGAATTCGTGAGCTGCTGGACGTACGGCTACGCCGAGTTTGCAGAGAACGTGAAGAAGTACACGGCCGAATTTGCTGCCGAGACCTGCGGCGTTGACATTGACCTGATCTACGATGCTGCTCGCATGATCGGCACCGCTGAGTCTTCCTGCCTGCAGTGGGGCGTTGCCATGGACCACACGTCCGAAGGCTTCATCACCGGCATGGCATGCTTCGACCTTATGGCTTTGACCGGCAACTTCGAGAAGCCGGGCTCCATGGTTGCTGCCAACCCCGTTTGGGATATGTCTGTAACCTGGCTGCCGCGCGAAAACGTGTGGCGTGCATGCTCCGAGCCGGTTGCTTGCCCCGAAAAGAAGATGAACTCCAAGTACAAGGCGCTCAACGCTATTGCGGCTATCAGCCCCGATATGCTGCTTGAGGCCATGGAGACGGGCGAACCGTACCCCATCAAGGCAATGTTCATGCTTCAGAACAACGCCATTACCTGCATGGGTGCTCAGCCGCAGCGCATTCTGCCGGCACTCCAGAAGATGGACTTCAACGTTGTTGTTGACCTGTTCCTGACGCCGACCGCCCTTGCTGCTGCCGACGTTTTGCTGCCGGCTGCCTGCTTCGCCGAGCGCATTGGTATCACGGGCCATCAGCCTTACGCTTTGGGTGCTATCGCTCAGGCCGTTGAGCCTTTGGGCGAGTGCAAGTCCGACCAGCGCATCATCTACGAAACCGGCTCTCGCTTCACCGACGAAGCCCACAAGCAATGGGATGACGAGCAGGGCTTCTACGACTACTTGCTGCGTAAGACGGGTCTGACTTACGAGTCTTTGCGCGAGCGCACCTGGCTGTATCCCGAGTTCGACTACTACAAGTACAAGTCGGGCAAGCTGCGCCGCGATGGCAAGCCGGGCTTTGCAACTTCCACGGGTCGTTACAACTTCTACTGCCCTGAAATGATTCACTTCGGTCTGTCTCCGTTGGCAGAGTACGAAGAGCCGCCTGAGAGCCCCGTCTCTCAGCCCGAACTGGCCGAGAAGTACCCGCTTGTTCTTACGACGGGCGCCCGTATTTGGGGCTTCTTCCACTCCGAGCACAGGCAGAGCCCCTCGATGCGCAAGATTCATCCGTACCCGACGGTTATGATTCACCCCGAAACCGCTGCGAAGTACGGCATTGCTGATGGCGACTGGGTGGAGCTTGAGAACCAGTACGGTTCCTGCAAGCAGAAGGCCGAGCTTTCTATCCGCATCCGCAAGGACACGGTTTCCGCTGATCACGCATGGTGGTTCCCGGAGCGTGACCCCAACGACGGCACGCTGTTCGGCGTTATGGAATCGAACATCAACAAGCTTGTTCCTATGCGTCCTGGTAAGATTGGCCTGGGTGCATCGTACAAGTCGCAGTTGTGCAGCATCAAGAAGATTGAGGAGTGATAAAGATGAGAGAAGTTCTTGTCGTTGATTACGAATACTGCTCTGGCTGCCATACCTGCGAAATTGCCTGCCAGCAAGAGCATGGTCTTGAGCCTGATCAGTACGGCATCAAGCTGACCCAGATTGGCCCCGATGAAATTCGTCCGCGCAAGTGGCAGTTCGAATTCATCCCCGTGCCCACCGACCGTTGCGATTTGTGCGCCACGCGTCAGGGTAAGGGCAAGCTGCCATCCTGCGTGCAGCATTGCCAGGCTGGTTGCCTGTACTTGAAGAAGCACGATGAGATCGGTGATCTTCTGGAGAAGAAGAAAGTTGCCGTTTTCACTCTGGGCCGTTAGTCCGCGCGATTGATTGTCCGCTTGCTCAAGGGGAATTTGCAGATTAGTTGATTGAACTGCGTAGATATCCCTTGAGCGAAAGAGTTACGTTTTTGCGAAGCAGCTTGCCACCGTGCGGGCTGCTTCGTTTTTTATGCCCCGTACTCGCGGTTGCGCTCAAGCGGCACGTTCAAGCGGTATAATGGATGGGTTCGAATGTTTGCAGAGGAGAGCAATTGGATTCGACACACTAAGAGGTAGACATTTTTGCGAATGCGCGGGTCGCGAGGTGGGGAATGCGCATAGAGGTACTCAACGAGTTTTTGCTGCTGGCTGAAAGCCTGAGCTTTACCGAAACAGCGAAAAACGCTTACGTTTCCCAACCGGTATTGAGCGGCCATATCTCAAAACTCGAGCAGGAGCTGGGGGTAAAGCTTTTTGAGCGCGACCGCCACTCTGTGAGCTTGACCGAGGCAGGGAAGGTGTTTCTTCCCGATGCGCGTCGAATTTCTGGGGCTCATCAAACGGCACTTGATCATATTGCCCAGCACAAAGACGGCATGTCCTCGCGCATTACCATTGGCTTTCTGCTGGGATCGTTTGGCTCCTTCCTGCCGCTGGTGTGCAACCATTATCGCCGCGAGCACCCCGATGTTGAGTTCTGTTTCAGGGAGCTGGACATTGGCGAAGTGCAAACGAAGCTCAATTCGGGGCAGATTGATATTGCGTTTACGTTGTTCACCAAACAGAGTAGCAATGCGAAATTTGAACATCGGAGCTTGTACGAGGATCGCTACAAGTTGGCGGTGCCGCGCGGGCATCGTTTGGCGCGCCGCGAAATAATTTCTATCGAGGATTTGAAATCCGAAGTTGTGTTGGCGCCCAAGCTCAACGCAACGCTGGGCATGGTCACACAAACAAGCATCAAGCTGCGCAATGCCGGCGTGGACGTGCGCAACGATGAGCGTATTGCGGATGCTTCGGCGCTTATGTCTACTGTTGTTGCCAGCGGTCGTGTTGCCATGGCACTTGATCATTTGGAGGTTTACGGCGGCGACAACATCCGGTTTATTCCCTTTGAAGACGAGGGCTTAAGCTTGTGCGCCGGCATGACATGGGTCAAAGGTGCAAGCGCGGAAATCGTGAAGCAATTCGCCGACTTTGTGGTCGCAGAAACGGCTGAATTTACGCGCGATGATTATCTATCCCGCAAGGGTGAAATAGACCTTCCGTTCGCCGAATCGTAGTTCCGCTTATCAAAACACCAGTTCAATAACTCAATATTTAAGGTTGAGACGCCTTTATGGCTGAAATTCAGCCTTTGCGAATGGGGACGCTGCGCTGCGCTGCTCCCATAATGCTCGTATGAACTACTCCGAGCAGTAGGATGGGTGCAATCGGTTCGGAGGGGGGCCGAAATGCCCGCGAAATAGTTCGAGTATCCTCACTTTTTTGCGATGGCACGTTGCACCCATCATTGCTTTTTTGCGTTTGGAATGCTCTTGGCGTTCGACCATGCGGACGGACACCAATGTTGCAGCGTTGATCGTTTCGCGGCTTCCTGCGGGGGCGGGATGTCATGGAAAGCGGTTGACCGTATGCGTTACGTTTTGCGTCATTGTCGGAGTTTTGCTGTGCGCTGGGGGCGCCAAAGCAAACGCCAAAGCGCTGGGGAAGAGCGCTTCCGATGATCTCAAATGGGATGTGCGGTTTGTTGACAGGGGGTGCACGAACAAAACGGACTGCGCATGCAAGGGAATTTCGCATTCTGTAAGGAGGAAGAAATGGAAAGCTCAAGCGTTCCAATGGGGAAGCGGCTTATTGGTATTGCAATAGCCATTGTTTGCATTGTTGGTTCAATGCTTATTCCAGGCAGTGAAGCGCTCGCGCACGAAGGCGTTATGGTCATTGGCCTTCTGCTTGCTCTGGTTGCTCTGTGGGTTACGTCGGCGCTGCCGTTGGGCGTGACCGCTCTTATTATTGCTGTTCTGTGCCCGGTTCTGGGAATTGTTCCTTCGTTGGGCAACGCCATTACCGGTTTCGCCAGCCCGGCATTGCTTTTCATCATTGCCGTGTTCTCGCTGCCCGTTATCATGCTGAAGACGAACTGGGGCATCCGTTTGATCGGCGGTCTTATCAAGTGGACCGGCAACGACTCTCGCAAGCTTGTTTTGGGCTTCATGATTGCCACCACGCTGGTGTCCACCGTTATGTCCGACGTTCCCTGCACCGTGCTGTTCCTTGGCTTCGCGCTGGCCATCCTTAAGGCCGCCGATGCAAAGCCGCTGGAATCTAACTTGGGTCGTTGCTTGATGATCGGTATTCCGATTTCTGCCGTGACCGGCGGTATGGCAACGCCTGCAGGCAGCTCCTTTAACGTTGTTGCCATGAATATCCTTACGAAGGTAACGGGTTCGGGTGTGTCCTTCCTGGATTGGGTTATTGTTGCGCTGCCCGTTGTTATTGTGATGGTTCCCATCTCTTGGTTCTTCATTACCCTGATGATCAAGCCTGAGCCCATTGAAGACTCTTGCTTGGCAGGCATCCGCGAGCAGGCTGCTGCCGCAAAGATTGTTGAGCCGCACGAAATCAAAACCATCATTGTTGTTCTGGGCCTGCTGGTTCTGTGGATTATGGGCAACTGGGTGCCCGTTCTGAACGCAACCGTTGTTGCGCTTATCGGCTTTGGCGTAATGTTTTTGCCGGGTATGCAGCTGCTTACCTGGAAAGAATTCCAGGACGCCGTGCCTTGGGGCATTGTGCTGATGTGCGGCACCATCATGTCGCTTGGCGGCGTTGTTGAGTCCACGGGCGCTGCAACGTTCTTGGCGAACCTGATTATCGAATCTGGCGTTATGAGCCTGAGCTCCTTCGCAGCACTTGCCTTGATTCTGGGCCTGGTGTATTTGCTGCACACGGTGTGCCCGATTGGCCCTGCTATCTTGGGTATTTTCCTGCCCATCATGATCACGCTGTGCGCGGGCTTCGGCATGTCGCCTGTTGTCCCCACCATCTCTTTGGCAGTGGTTGTTGCCGGCAACTACCTGATGCCGGTTAACCCGACGGTTATGTTGACCTACGGCGAAGGCTACTACACCTTTGGCGATATGTTCAAGACGGGCATCGTTCCTGCAATCGCGCTGGTTGTGCTTATGGCCGCGTGGATGCCCTTCATCGTGGGAGTTTTGGGAATCTAGTTGATTACCAGCCAAAAAGGTCGGCTCGCGTCGGTGCGGGCCGACCGGCTTGCTGGTGGGCCTATCAGGCCGAAATGCGTGCGAGCGCCGGAACCATTCAACGGCGTTCTTGGAGCCGGGCGGTTCCTGGGCGCGTTTCGTTCTGACAGACCTTAGGGTCTTTAGATTTGATATCGAAGGGAGACCAGAATGGATTTTTCAAGAACAGAAGAGCAAGAACTGCTTTTGGAGAGCCTGCAGACCGTCATGGAACGCGGCAATTTCGAGTCCTACTTCAGGGAGTGCGATGAGAACCATCAGTTCCCCGATCAGGCCGTTGAGGCGCTTGTCGAAGCAGGTTTCGCCTCTTTGGGCATCCCCGAGGAATTGGGCGGCACGCCGACTGATATCCTTACGCAGATCATGGTTGCCGAAGAAGCGCATGCTCTTGGCTATCCTTCCTTGTGCTGGATTAATTTCTCGACCGAAGTAGACGACATCCTTTCCTTTGGCAACAAAGAGCAGCAGGAAAAGGTCATTTCGTACGCACTGCAGGGCAAAAAGCCGTTCACGCTGGGCTTTACCGAGCCTCAGGCTGGCTCCGACAGCGCCGCAATGTCCACCACCGCCACTAAGCGCGATGGCAAGGTCTACATCAACGGCAACAAGACCTTCAACACCAGCGCCGACCGCGCTCCGTACATGCTGTGCGTGTGCCGCAGCGGCATCAACGAGAACCCCTACAAGGACTTCAGCATGTACCTGTTCCCCATGGATGCGCCTGGCGTGACCATTGAGAAGCTGAGCAAAGTGGGCAACAACATGTGCGGCACGTACGAAGTGCACCTGGACAACGTGGAATGCGAAGAGTCCGACCTGGTAGGCGTAGAGTGCAAGGGCTTCTATCAGCTCATGAAGAACTTCGAGGTCGAGCGCCTGACCATTTGCGCTGCTAATGTGGGCATGGCTCGCTGCGCCTACGACGAAGCGCTGCGCTACGCTGCCCAGCGCGAGCAGTTCGGCAAGCCCATTGGCACGTTCCAGCTTATCCAGGAAAAGCTTGTTGACATGCGCATCAAGATTGAGAACATGCAGAACCTGCTGTACAAGACCGCTTGGAAGAAGATGCAGGGCGAATCCATCATGATCGATTCTTCTCTGGTCAAGCGCTACACCGGCAAGGCTGCGTTCGAGGTTATCGATGACGCTATGCAGATCATGGGCGGTATTGGTTACACCGACGACTGCCGTATTTCTCGCCTGTGGCGTGACCAGCGCGTTTACCGCATTATGGCGGGCACCGAAGAGATCATGGTGCACACCGCCGGCCGCGCAATCATCAAAGAAGCGCAAGGCCGCTAGTCCGCGCCACGTACGAAAGGTAGGAGATACCTGTGAAAACGGTAGCTTGTTATAAAGTGGTCCCCGATGTGCAGGACCTGGATGCGTTCGGATCGCTCGATTTCGATCGCGCGACTTCGGTGCTGGGCGATTACGACCTGGTTGCAATTGAGCAGGCAGTTCAGCTTGCCGAAGCAACCGGCGATGAAGCCGTTCTGCTTACGGTGGGCGGTTCTCGCCTGAACGACACGAAGCTGGTGAAGGGCGCGTTGTCCCGCGGCGCTGCAAAGTTGTATCGCGTGGTAGACGACGCCTTTGCGGATGCTGATTCGTTCCAGAACGCTTCCGCTCTGGCTGCTGCCCTGAAGAACATTGAGTTTGATGTTGCGGTGTTCGGCGAGGGTTCTTCGAGCCAGTATTCCCAGCAGGTGGGCATTCTTACGGCGCGCTTGATGGGCCTTCCCGTGGTCAACGCGGTGAAGTCCGTGAGCGTTGACGGTGACGCGCTTGTTTGCGAGCGCGACTTGGAAGAAGGAACCGAAACCGTAAAAGTTCCCACGCCGTGCGCTCTTTGCATGACGTCCGAAGCCATGCTTCCGCGCATTCCTGCGTTGAAAGACATTCTGGCTGCAGGTAAAAAGCCTGTTGACACGCTTGATGCTGGCGCTGTGGGCGGCGTTGCTGAAAGTCCGGTCGAAGTGGTTGAGCAGAGCCTGCCGCCTAAGGCCGATCGCAAGTGCGTAGTGTATGACTTTGCCGATGGCGATGCGGTTGAAAAGCTGGCCGCAGACATCAAGGCTTCCCTTTAGGTTGGTGGTATTCGATGACTCTGGAAAAAATCTTGGTGGTAGGCCAAACGCAGGAATCCGCTTCTGCCCTTGCTGATTTCGCTGCTCCGCTTGCTGCAAATGTTGAAGTTGTCATTTTGGGCGATGCACGCGCCGAGGATTGCGCCGATGCCGTATCTGCGCTGGTGAAGGAGCTTGCTCCCGCTGCTGTGCTGTTCGCTTCTACGAAGCGTATGCGCTACGTGGCCGCTATTGTTGCCGCCGACGCCCAGACGCGCGTGATCAACGACGTAACGGAGCTTTCCGTGGAAGATGCGGGCGCTTTGGCATCCAAGCGCATCTCTTTCGGCGGCAAAGTGGACGTGCGCGAGCGCGTGGCTTCGGGCGTTGCTGTTGCAACTGTTTCCGCCGCGGCCCTTTCCGCAGCTCGCACCGATAAAGTGTGGGAAGCAACGCAGACCGCTTCTCCGGCTGCTGGCGCAATTGAAGTTGTTTCCACCAGCGTGCGCGAAACAGAAGCGGTTGACCTGTGCGCGGCAAAGCGCGTGGTCAGCATTGGCCGCGGTCTTGCCGCAAAGGAAGACCTGGCGCTTATCAACGACCTTGCTTCTGCTCTGGAAGCCGAAGTTGGCTGCACGCGCCCGATTGCGGAAGGCCAGGCTTGGCTTGCACGCGAGCGCTACATTGGCGTGTCCGGCGTAATGCTTTCTCCCGATTTGTTCGTGGCGGTTGGTCTGTCTGGCCAGATTCAGCACATGGTTGGCGCTGCGGGCGCAAAGACCATCATTGCCATCAACAAAGACAAGTCCGCTCCCGTTTTCAAGCAGTGCGATTACGGCATCATCGGCGACCTGTACGATGTTGTGCCGCAGCTTACGGCTGCCTTGAAGGCATAAAGGAACGTTACGTGCACTTGCGAACCTGCGTTGGAGCGCCGTGTCGCACAACCGCGCGGGTTCGTAGCGATTGATTTTCGCAAACTATCGCAAGCTATCAAGAAAGAGGATTGCAATGGACGCTCAAACACTTGAAACCATCAAGAACAACGTGAACAATGGCCCCACCCCGTACATCAACCAAGCCGGCCTGATTCCCGAAATCGTGGAGCCGTACCATGTCAAGCTGGTTCTTCCCGTTGAAAACGGCCACAAGAATCACGTGGGCATTGCGTATGCAGGTAGCGAATTCGTGCTGGCAGAAATTGCAGGCGGCACGCTGTTCATGACCACGTATGGCACCGATGAGTTCGTGCCCATTTTGAAGAGCGTAGAGTGCAAGTACCTGAAGCCGGGCACGAAAGACCTGGTTGCAGACTTGACGCTTACCGAAGAAGAAGCCGAAGAGAAGATTGCCTTGGCACGCGAGCGTGGCCGCGGCGACTACTTCCTGGATGTTCCTCTGTTCGATGTTGACGGGGAGCAAGTGGCTTTGATGTCGTTCAACTACTACGCACTGCCGGCAAGGCACTAAGTAGCTAGCAAACGAAGGGGGAGTTTTCATGAAACAGTACGATGCAATAGTAATTGGTGCAGGCATTGGCGGTTTGGGAGCCGCTCTGCTTTTGTCCCATGCGGGCAAGAAGGTTGCTCTGTACGAGGGAAGGCCGGCATTCGGCGGCCGCATTGGTTCGTCCCAGCGCGGCGACTTTGTGGTTGACTTTGGTGTGCATCTGATTTCGCGCGGCGGCAAGGGCCCGCTCATTGGCCTGCTGGAGCGCTTCGGCGTTGACCACGGCATTCAGTTTACCAAGGTTCGTCCTGTTCAGACGTGCGGTGGCGAGATCTTCAAGTTCCCGCGCGACCTGCAGGGACGCGTTCCCGATGAGGACTTCAATGCGGTTATCAAGATGGTTACCGACGTGAAGGATATGTCCGACGAAGAAACGCATCGCTATGATCGCATGACGCTCGAGGAATTCCTAAACGAATACACCACGGATCCGTTTGCGCATGCCTGCGTGAGCCAGGTTGGCTTCATTTACTGCTGCGTTCCCGAGTATCGCCTGTCTGCGGGCGAATTCGCGCGCTGCCTGAAGTGGGAGGCCGAGGCCCGTGCTTCCGGATATCCCGACGGCGGCTGCATTGCCATTCTTGACGCATACGTGAACGCCCTCAAGGAAAACGGTGTTGACCTGCATGTTGCTACGCCGGTTGACTCCATTATCGTTGAAGACGGCCGTGCCGTGGGCATTATGGTTGACGGCGAAGAAGTGCGCGCTGACATGATTGTCTCCAACGCGGGCATCAAAGAAACCGTGCATGACCTGGTGGGCGCCGATAAATTTGACGCCGACTACGTGAAGTACGTTGACGACCTGAAGATTTCCTTCGTGTCCATCATTGCGCGCTTCGGTCTGGATACCGTGATCAGCCCCGACATCAAGATGCTTTCTGGCTTCTCTCCTGTTCCGGTGAAAGAGTACAACGAGCGCTTGCTGGCGGGCGAAGTGCCCGAAGAGCTGAACCTCTTCATTGTGGTTCCTTCGAGCTTTGACCCGTCGGTTGCCCCCGAAGGCAAGCAGCTGGTGGTTATGACCACGGCTGTTCCTGCAGGCATCAAAGAAGAGTACTGCCCGGCCATTCTGGATTCGCTGATTGCTGCAGCCGAGAAGCATTTCCCTGGCTTGCAGGAGCATGCACTGTTCGTTGACCGCGTGTACCCTGCCGATGCTGCTCGCCTGATGGGCGAAGACGGCGCAGGTATTGGCATTGGTCAAGATGCTGGTCAGGCGGGTATTGACCGTCCGTCCATCAAGACCCCCATTGAGGGCCTGTACATTGTGGGCGCCGAGGCTGGCGGCGAAGGTGTTGGCACGGAACTGGCTGCCAACAGCGCAATTGAATTCTTCGATACCTATGTTGCCGCTGAATAACGCGGAGAAGGGAAGAATACTATGAAATACGAAGACGTTCCTTCATTCGGTAGCCTTCATGGCGTGAAGGTTGTTGTTTCCGCCGTATCCACGGCAGGCCCCTTTGCGGGTGAGCTGTTTGCGGAAAACGGCGCGGACGTAATTTGGCTGGAGTCCCCGAAGGGCATTGACCCGTATCGCTGGACCCAGGATGGCTGGGGCGTGCAAAACGAGCGCCGCAACATGCGCAACTTGATGCTGGATGTTGTGTCCCCCGAAGGTCACGAGGCATTCCTGAAGCTCATGGAATCCACGGACATCTTTATTGAGGCATCGCGCGGTGGCCAGTGGGAAAAGTGGGGCTATTCCGACGAAGTGCTGTGGGAGCACAACCCCAAGCTGGTCATTGGCCATATGTCCGGTTACGGCATGACGGGCGACCCCGATTACGTGAGCCTGCCTGGCTATGACTTTACGGTCAACGCATTCTCTGGCTTGATGTACTTGAACGGCTACAAAGATGGTCTGCCGTACATGATTCAGAAGTTCGTTACAGACTACTACGCGGGCCTGTTTGCCTACGGTTCTGCTTTGGCGGCGTACGTGGGTGCTCAAAAGACTGGTCGCGGCGATAGCTTTGACCTGGCACAATACGAGGCAGCGGTTCGTTGTCAGGCTGGTTTGTACAGCAAGTGGTTTGACAAGCGCATTCAGGAAGAGCGTGGTGCCGGTGCTCCGCGTGACTCCATTTCCGCTGGCGCTGGCTACTATCAGTGCGCCGATGGCGAAGGCGTTTACCTGTTCACCGCCGGCCAGTCCACCATCAAGCGCGCCGTTGAGTTCTTTGGCCTTGAATACGGCTCCGAGCTGTTCCCCGAGGGCATTCCTTCCGTTGCGTTGAATTCCCCGGGTGCTCCTGTGTTCGACGCCGCTATTGAGGATTACTGCTCGAAGCACACCGCGGCCGAGTTCGCCCAGGCCATGAGCGAAATCAACGTTCCGTGCTCCGTGGTTATGAACTACGAGATGATGGAGAACCATCCGCATTATCTGGCGCGCAACACGTGGATTGAGTGGGAGACCGTGGATGGTCGCACCGTGAAGGGCGTTACCTCGGTTCCGCGCTTCAAGAACCGTCCTTCGCAGATTTGGCGCGGTTGCCCGTCGCAAGGTATGGATAACGAGGACATTCTGAGCGAAGTCGGCTTCAGCGAGGATGAAATCATGAAGCTGTACGAGGCAAAGGTGCTGCGTAAGAGCGACTACATCGGAGGACTGTAAGGTCTAATGACGCGTATCGACGAAATATTGCTGAAGGGGGCTCAGCTGAGCCCCCATGGTACCGCCCTTATTTCCAAGGGCGGTGCTTTCACGTATGAGCAGCTTGATGCACGCGTTTCGCAGCTTGCGGGCGCTTTGTGCGCGCGTGGCGTGGAAAAAGGCGATATTGTGGCGCTGACCTCGAAAAACGCGCCCATATTCATTGAACTGACCATGGCGTGCTCGCGCATTGGCGCGGTGTGTGCAGCGTTTTCGACCCGGTTTTCGTGCGCGGTGCTGTCTACGTTGATTGCGCAGGCTGCGCCGCGTTTGCTGTTTGTCCCCGAGGACAAGCTGGCCGATGCGCAGGCTGCCGTGCGCGGTGCGCAGGTGGAAACGGAGTGCCTGGCCAGCGAAGGCGCCGCTTACGAAGCGCTGTTGGCGAGTGCTCCTGCTCCGCGCGTTGCCGAGTTGGAAGAAACCGACCCTGCGCTGCTGCTGTATACCAGCGGAACAACGGGAACGCCGAAGGGCGTGGTGCTTTCGCACGGCGCATTATTGGCGCGTATCGAAATCGACCGCCAGACCATGCACATCAACGAGCATGCGAAAATGCTGTTTGTGCTTCCGTTTTTCCATGTGACCTGCGTATCAGTGTTTGTGGTGCTTGCAAGCGGTGGCGCAGTTGCCATTGCTTCGGGCGCGAAAGACTATATGATCGTGTCCGAAATACAAAAAACCCAAGCCACGCATGTGGGGCTTTTGCCGTATCACTTGCGTCAGCTTGTGGGCTACCTAGAGCGAACGAAAGAGCAGCTTTCGTCGCTTGAGCTGGTAGCTTATGGTGGCGAGCCCATGGATGCTGATACGCTGCATAAGTGTCGTGAGCTGATTCCCTGCATGTTCTGGCAGGGATACGGCATGACTGAAACGGCTTCTTCCATTGCGGTGGTGTCTCCCGAAGATTACGCAACGGATTTTTGCGGCACCACGGTGGGACGCGCCGTTCCCTTGGTTGAAATTTGCATTTGCGCAGATGATGGTGAGATTTTGCCTACAGGTGAAAGAGGCGAGGTATGGGTGAAAACGCCCACCATTATGAATGGCTATTTCAATAATCCCGAGCAAACCGCAAAAGTCATGCGCAATGGCTGGTATTTGACGGGCGACATTGGTTGGCTATCCGTTGATGGCCACCTGACGTTGATCGATCGCAAAAACGAGATGTTCATCAGCGGTGGCGAAAACGTATACCCATCGGAAATTGCTGCATGTATCCGTAAATTCACGGGTGTGGCCGATGTTGTTGTTGAGCGCGTAAGCGACAAGCGTTGGGGCGAGTCGGCCGTTGCGTTCGTTGAGCCAGATGCGGACATCAAGCTGGATCCTCAGGAGATTTCCGACTGGTGCGCCACGGCTTTGGGCCACTACAAGCGCCCGAAGAAAGTAGTTATCGTTGATTCGCTTCAACGAAAAGAAACGGGAAAGGTACCGCGAGAATACCTTTTAAGTCTGTTAGAGAAGTAGAGGAAGGTGATTGTTATGGCTGATTTTGACGCGATTGTAATTGGCGCCGGTTGTGCTGGCAGCGTTGCTGCGGTAGAGCTTGCGCGCGCGGGCAAGTCGGTTTTGCTGGTTGAGCGTGGCGAAAACGGCGGCTCTAAAAATATGACGGGCGGGCGCATTTACACGCATTCCTTGAAGAAAGTGTTCCCGAATTTCGAGGAAGAGGCGCCGCTTGAGCGCAAAGTGACCCATGAGCTCATTTCGTTTTTGACCGATGACGCTGCAACGACTATGGAGTACGCAACACCCAAGCTTGCCGATGATTCTTTTGCAAGCTATACGGTTTTGCGTGCGGAATTCGATGCCTGGCTGGCGGGAAAGGCCGAAGAAGAAGGCGCAGAGTGCGTGTTCGGCATGACCGTTGACGACTTGCTGTGGGATGGCAACCGCGTGACGGGCGTTTCTGTTGGCGGCGATGAAATCACGGCTGAAGTGACGATTATCGCCGATGGCGCAAACTCCCTGCTTACGGAAAAAGCCCATTTGGCCACAACGCCGAAGCCGCACCAGATGGCGGTTGGTGCGAAAGAGGTTATTTCCCTTCCCGAACAGGTTATTTCCGATCGGTTCAGGTGTGCTGCAGGCGAAGGTGCTGCGTGGCTGTTCGTGGGCGCTCCCACAAAGGGTCATGCAGGCGGCGGCTTTCTTTATGCAAACAAGGACTCGATTTCCCTTGGTATGGTGGCAACGCTTTCCGACCTGCAAACATCGGATGTGCCGTTCTCTGAGTTTATGAACGATTTCAAGGCAAATCCCCTGATTGCGCCGTTGATTGAGGGCGGCAAGACGGTTGAGTATTCTGCCCATTTGGTGCCCGAAGGCGGCCTGAGCATGGTGCCCGAGCTGGTGGGCGACGGCTGCTTGGTTGCAGGCGACGCGGGCATGCTTTGCGTTAACCTGGGGTATCAGGTGCGCGGCATGGACTACGCAATTGCTTCCGGTTCTGCGGTGGGTCGCGCGGCTGCAGCGGCGATTGATGCAGGCGATACCTCGGCGGCAGGTCTTGCGGGCTACAAGGCCGAGCTTGAGAACAGTTTTGTGCTCAAGGATTTGCGCTCGTACCAGAAGGTTCCGGCATTCATGGAGCAAACGAAACGCATGTACTCTGAGTATCCGTCCATGGTATGCGAAATGATGCATGCCCTGTTCGCCGTTGATGGCGAGCCGGTTGAACCGCTGAAGAAGAAGATGATGCGTCCGGTGAAGAGCAGGGGCTTGTTCTCGGTGCTTAAAGAAATGAAGAAGGGAGTTGATGCGCTATGACGATTTCCCCGATGACCATTGATGAGCGCCTTGCCGTTGATAAGTTTGCGGTTGACGAAGACAACGCCCATATCGAGCTTGTTGAGAATCCTGATCGCGATCAGTTCGATAAACTGGTGAAATGCTGCCCGGCGGGCCTGTATCGCTACGAAGAAGACGGATCGACTTCGTTCGATTATGCGGGCTGCCTTGAGTGCGGAACGTGTCGCATCTTGTGCGGCAACACCATTGTGAGCAAGTGGGAAAACCCTGCGTTTGGAAACGGTGTTTCTTACCGATTCGGGTAGTGCTTGCTAGCGCGCTTGCGCGAATGTGAACTATGCAAGAAGGGGGCGATGGATTTGGAATCCGTCGCCTCTTCTTTAAGCGCCGCATGGGTTTTCCCTTCACGCAGAACCGTGCACAGCGTAGCAAGCAATCATTGTACCTTCAAACTACGCGAAACTCATAAGTAACTAGCTGCAGCCCACTCGGTCACCCGGCGACGGCGACAATAGCTCCAGGAAAGAAGACCGCGTCGATTCAGCGACAAGTTTTAAAGGCTACTCCGTTTTACTCCGTTCCACTCCGTTATTTTGGAAGGGAGTGGAACAGCCTGGTTGCGAGGCTTCAACAAAACCGAACATTTACTCCGTTTTTACTCCATTCTACTCCGTTATTTTGGAAGGGAGTAGAACTGAGAAGGATCGTTTGGGGAAGTGCCGTACCATTCGAGAATACCCAGTTTGGCAAGCTTCTTGAGCGTTTTCGAGCACAGCGTCGGACCCTTCCCGATTATGGAAACCAGATCTTTGGTCTGAATCTTTCCGTGCGCGTAAACATATTGAAGCGCTGCGATTTCATATTTGTTGAGAGTTTCGTACGCTTTTTGGCCAACGAGGGATTCAACTCTATCTTGTCGTCTCAGGACGCGTGACGTAATGCTGTTTTCGAGCGTCAGCAGGACAGATGCTTCATTTGGCTCGCTGAATAAGGGCTCGTTCAGGAAGAAGCTCTGCATTTCATCGTAAATACGCTGCACACCCTCATTCAGCTCTCGAACCCATCCCATTTCGGCAAGCGTGCGGGCAATGCTCGGGTTCCTGGAGTATCTTGTATGACGCATGTTGTCCAGGGTGACGATGTTGGGCAATGCTCCAGGGCTAAGTATCTCCATTCTGTCATCAAAAATTGACACCCTGATATAATCACCTGAAATCGCGTAGTTTCTATGGGTAACTGCATTGACGACCCCTTCAAACCAGGCGAACTCTGGATATTCTGGGACGCTTTTGAACGTTCCATCATCATCAAGAAACTGGAATTCCCTAAGAAGGGCAGATATCGCATCTTTTGCGCCATCTATAACTTGAGGGATAGGGCCATCGAAAGTCTTGTCTTTGACGATATTCATTCTGCGTCCCGCTTCGCGGGAGTCGCCTTCATATTTGAGAATCCTGAGCCTTGCGCACGGAAAGAACCTTGAGGGATTCTTTGCAAACAAAAGAACGCCGGCGTTAGTTAGGCGCCCATTGACAAGAAATCCTCTACTCCTAAGCACCTGATCGTCGGGCGAGTCCGTGCCGAGCGATTCCTTGTATCTAGCAAGCACAATCGTATCCACGTCGTCGATCGATGATCTGTCGCATATTTCATCTTCAAAGCATCTCTGGTTCTTGTCATATTCGAGAGCACGAACCTGCTCCCTATCGAGCTTGACGCTTCTATCGCCTTGGCGAAGGAAAACTTCGTTGTCTCTTTTGCGAGCTATGACCCTGTCTGTAGAGGGATCAACGTCAATAACAAGGATTAGATCGTCTTCGTCCCTCGAGTTAATGCAAGAAACTTCCTGACATCTTGCTCGTGGCGAGGGAGAGCATGAAGTAATTGCGGCTTGCTTGAAGTCCTCGATATCGTGGGCTCCAGAGCGTTTGAATCCTGTGATTTCACCATTATCTTCGATTCCAATGACCAGCTTTCCGCCTGCCGCATTTGCGAACGCTGCTATATGACGCGCTATATCGTCAACATCCTTGCGGGCGCTCTTGCGGTCGAAGTAATACGATTCCTTTTCTTTGGCGAAGAGCTGCGGATTGTTTGATGGAATGGGACGCTGCATCTGAACTCCTTAACTGTGTTTAGAAGATTCTACTACAGCGTGGTCTAGCGTTTTGGCACGATTTCTTTATGGCATTTTTGTCAAATGATGAGCGTTGTCCATGGACTATCGATGTGAAATACTGCATCGCCTGATCGTGGACCGCTCTCTAAGGGTGGTCTGCATAAGGCACATAAGGTCACAGGCGCGACCATCGTGCGCAAGGGCGATGGCTTCAATGCATACCTCCACGCGAAGCTGGTCCCTAGAGGTCAATCGAAGGGCTCATCAGATGAAAAAAAGAACTCGTTCCTTGAAACGCTTAACGAGAACTCCGCCTTGCTTGCATCGAATAGTGTTGCTTTTCCCGCCCTTTGCTTCTTCAGTATAGATTGACTTCGGGTCTAATCCTGTCATAATTAGCAAATCTCGCAAAACCCTAGGGTTTTGCAGGGCGGTACTGGGCAACTGGTTCCGTCCTGTTTTTTACGCTTGCAGCAAGCTCATTATCGAAGCGCCAGATTTAAAAGAGCCTCTCCTCGCGCTCGTCGAGACGGTGTCCATGCCGTGCTGTACCATAGGGGTGCTTCAAGGCATAAAAATAACCCCGAGGCCTGGAGGGCATCCTCGGGGTTATCGGTGTCGCGGCTAACGGATGTTATCCGCGAAGTTCACCTTGGGGATAGGTGGTTGAGAATTCCTATTCGCCTTCGCCCTTAACAGCAGCGATAGCCTTGGGACGGCACAGCAGGCCAGCGATGATGCAAACAGCGAGCATTACGGATACGCCAAGGATGCCAGGTGCGCATGCATGGGTGGCGTCGAATGCAGCGCCAACAGCCAAGGAAACCAGGCCGGACAGAATGGAGGCAGCTGCCATGGTGGAGCCCAGGCACTTGCCGAAGGAGTACAGGCCAAAGTAGTTAGCAACCGTGGTGGGCAGGCATGTTGCGGTAATGCCGAATGCAATACCGTTGCAGATGTAGAATGCCCAGACCATGATTTCGTTGGAAGCGAATGCGGCGCAAACTTCGCCGACAATTGCGAAGACCAGGCCGATCATCATGAGCTGACGACCATCAATGTAGTCGGCAATGAAGCCGGAAACGGTCTTGAAAATCAAAGCGATAATGCCGTAGATTGCAGCAACGCTTGCGATGAACGCCGGGTCAAAACCCAAGGTCTTGAAGTTCAAAACACCCATGGAGCTCTGCAGAGCGAAAGCGGAGAAGCCGCCGGAGCCCAACAGTGCCAACAGCCAGAAGCTCGGCATGCGAAGGATTTGCTTCATGGTAAGCTTCTCGGTGTTCTTGAAAGCCTTGCTGACCTTCTGAGCCTTAACTTCAACCGTTACGTCGCCGCCGTCAACCTCGAGACCCTTCTCTTCCGGATGGGTGCGTACGAACAGGATAGACAGAACTGCGATGACAATGCCGAATACGGCAAGCAGGATCCAGCCGTTTTGCCAAGCGCCGTCCTTGATCAGGTTGCTTACTGCCAAAGGAGCAGCAAAGGAACCCAGGCCGCCAATGCCCATTGCAATGGACATAGCCTTGCCGCGGCGTTTCTGGAACCAGAAGCCAATAGTGGACTGGATGGAAACCTGACCAGCCATAATGTTACCCAAAGCCATGAAGATGCCGAAGAAGATGATGTAGCCAACGGCGCTATGGACGATGGTGGTCATGCAGATGGCTCCAACAGTCATGATCAAACCGCCGATAGCGATGGACCAGCGGGTGCCAATCTTGTCAATAAGGATACCAACCAGCGGTGCGGGCAGGCCAGAGCACCAAACGAAGATGGTGAAGCCAAGACCCAGAACGGTTGCGCTGATGCCGATGTCGGCCATCATTGCAGGATTAAGAATCTGCGCACTGGCTACGATAAAGCCAGAGGACATGAAGTAGAACATGCCGCACAGAACGGTTAGAAACCATCCGTAACCGAAGGATTTCTTTTCTTCCATTTTTCCTCCTTTGAAAAAGATAGATTCCTAGTCCAGCAAACCTTTGCATTCCCCTATGCAAAGCCCCGTGCGCGAAAACCGTGTATATGATTATCAGATGATTATCATGGTGATCTTTTGCGCTATTCGCTGAACCATTTGACTTGGGATGGCTTATATTTTCCCTTCCCCTTCCCAAGTATCTTCATTGTACAGAGTGGGGCCCGAACAGTACAAATGCTTAATATGTATGGCAACTTTTCGCTCAGTCATAAGGCTCTATACAACAATTGCATGTGCACTATACGGGAAATACATAAGGTGAAAAGCGCGGAAATGCGCTCCATGAAGGTGTGTGCAGAAGGGGTTCCTATTGTTCGAAAGAGGGCTGTTTCGCGCGTATTTCAGGGGATGGTGCGGCCCTGTTTTCAAAGGTAAAAATTCGTCAATCCTGCTTTTTTCGAGTGATCCGCAAATCATAAAAATACGCAACGTTCTGAACTGCTCTTATTCAATTTCTATATAGCTTATTATGCAAATGATTAAGGCGCATTATTCAAGTTTTGTATAGTAAGGCGTATAATTGTGCAAATACAAGGGAGAGTTTAAGGCAGGGGATTCAATGGATATCTCGTTGTATCACGAGTTTGTAACTCTGGCGTCGCATAGGAATTATTCCGCCGCGGCACGCGATTTGAACATGTCTCAGCCTACACTCAGCCGGCATATGAATGCCCTGAGCAAAGAACTGAAATGCCAGCTCTTTTACGATACGCGTCCCCTGACCCTAACGGTTGCGGGAGAGCAAACGCTGCGCTTTGCCAGCAAGATCATCTCCGATGAGCAGAATCTGCGTGCCTCGCTGCACAAGTTGAAGTCAACGAAGAATCCGCGCATCAGAATTCTGAATTTGCTGCACGTGAATACGCTCTACATTGGCATCAACGAAATCATCCCTGATGCGAAAGATCATTTTGCCGACTTGCGTTTTGAGTTTGTCAATATGGATCATTTTGGCCTTAACGCAGCTCAGATGGTCGAAATGGAAAAAGTCGATGTGTCGTTTGACATGTGCATTCGTCCTGAAGGAGATTTCACGCCGCCCGAGTATCCCGACAGCATTCGGGCAATTCCCATTCCAGAATTTTATGGTGAGCTGGTCTTGGGCGTGTCGAAGAACTCGAAATACGCCGAAGCGGAAAGCTTCAGCCTTGACGATTTGAAGCCGTTCCATTTCATTATGGAAGCGGACATGTACGGCGACAACTTCCGTAAAGATTTTATCGATATCTGCGGGACCAGGGGTTTTTATCCCGACATCAGCCTGATTCCTGCCACGGATCACCTGGAGTTTTTCTCGTCTGATCCGGGCGATAGCATGCACTTGCTGTCGCGCGTGGACCGAGAGTATCGTCCGCTTTTGGCGGGCGTTATCAAGCAACACACGGTTGCGAAGGAAATCAAGGCGGATACACGCTACTTCACGCATGCATATGCGCTGGTCAGCGAATACGATGATCGCGAGGAAATGCGTTACTTCGTGGATAAGCTGGAAGAACATGCTGAAGAGGTCATGAAGCGAAAGAAAATGCGTCCGTGCGATCGCAACGAATAAGGTGCGGCTATCGGAAATAGTAAAGTGCGATTCTAGGGCGTTGATGCAGGTCAGCGCCTTTTTTTGTGGGCAAGAGTGCTTGTTGCCGCGTGCTTCTCCGGATTCCTTGCCGCTCCGCGCTCTACCGCTTCGTGCGCCCGTATCCCTCCAACAAAAAAGCCCCGCTCATCGAGCAGGGCTTCTTTTCTTGCGCCTTTTTGATGTGTGCTGCTGGGAGGAAGGAAAACAGTGCACATCAATCAGTTAATGCCTTATGCGAAGTTGTTAACGTACAGCTCGATAGGACCAACGTTCACGTCGATATCGGTTGCGTCAACTTCGATCATGCGATTGAGGTAGCCTTCAGCTTCTGCGTATACGCGATACTTGCCCGCAGGAACCTGATGGAACCAGAAGTCGCCAAAATCGTCGGTCTGCGTCGTGTAGACTTCTTCGGTCTCAACGTTTTGCAGGGTCATTTTCGCGCCAATCAAAACTTCGTCCTGCTCGGGGTCAATAACAATGCCGGCCACAAAGCGCTTGGGCATGTTGAGGTAGTACGTACGCGGCTTGTCCAGTTCGGCACGCTCGGGCAAGAATGCCTCTGCCTGCGCGATCTCTTCCGCGAACTCTTCCTCGTCGCCGAAACGAAGTGCCTGATGGGGGCACACGTCTACGCAGTGGGGCAGCTCGCCTGCGTCAACCAAGTGAGCGCAGCCCGTGCACTTCTGGGGAATCTCAAGTTCGTAGTTCCAGAAGATGGCGTTGTAGGGGCAAGCGTCCACGAGTTCTTTTTTACCCTTTGCCTTTTCGGGGTCAATGATGACCAGGCCGTCTTCGCGCTTGTAAACTGCTTCGGGAGCAACCTTCATGCAGGGAGCATTGTCGCAGTGCTGGCAGCGCTTGGCAATGTAGGACAGCTTAACCTTAGGCACCTGGCCGCGTACCTTTTCCTCAATGCTGGTCCAGAATTGACCGGTATCGGGCTGGGGCATTGCATAGGGCAGCCACTCGTTGTCAACGTGCTCGTCTTTGCAGGCGAGTTGGCAGTTGCGGCAGCCGTTGCATTTTGCGGAATCAAAAATAAACACTTTTGCCATAATTACTCTCCTTTGACAATGCGGGCTTCAGCAACAAGGCCGCAATCCGGCTCGTAGGTACGGCCGAACGCCTCGGGGTACTGCTGAGCAAGTGCGAACACGTCAACCTTCTCGATGTTTACCAAGAAGCCGCTGGTCACTTCGCCGTGAGCGTTCTTGGAAGTGGTCGCCGTGGGGGCAATCAGGTTGTTTGCGCCGCCGCGGTCAAGGCCGCCTTCGCCCAAAACAATGGTGTCGCAACGTGCGCCGTGGTCCTGCAGAACAACGCCCGGCATAATGCGCTCGGTCACCATAACGCCACCCAGAACGGCACCGCGCTCGTTGTAGACCTTAACGATGTCGCCATCTTTCAGGCCAAGCATGCCAGCGTCCTTCGGGTTCACCCAAACAGGCTCGTACTTGTAGCCGTCGGGGCCGGTTACCTTGCAGGTTTCAATCTCGCGGAACCAGGTCACGTCGTCGTGCTGAGCATGCACGCGGAAGTGCGGATGGTTGGACACGATCAAGAACGGGTACTTGCGGCCGCGCTCCAGGTACTGACGCTCCTGATGGCCGTCGCCCTCGTCAATCCAGTGGGGGATAGGTCCACGGATCTTGTCATCGGGGAAGTGATGCGCCAGCGTGGTGGAGTAGTATTCCATCTTTCCAGAAGGCGTCTGCAGCGGGTGACCCTCGGGGTCATCGTGGAATTCGCGCATGCCAGCGGGAATGTCCTTCCAGTCTTCCCTGGTGGGGAATACGTAGGACTGCTTCTCCTTGAATTCCTCGAACGTCAAATCCTCGGGAACGCCACTGGTGTCAAAGCCCACGCGGATCCACTCGTCGTCGGTCTTGCCGCCGTTGTACTTGTTGTAGATGTCCTCGTAGATGCCGCCAAACTTCTCGAGCTTCTTGGCAACTTCGCCAACAACTTCCTTATCGGACTTGGACTCGCCAATCGGCTTGATGGCGCGCTGCTCGTAGTACACAACGTTCCACTGGCCGGAGTCGCAGTCGGTGCCAATGTCTTCGCATTCGAACTTGGTGTTCGAAGGAAGAATGATGTCGCCGAACATGGTGTCGTTTTCCATCCAAGGATGCTGGATAACAACGAACTCAATGGATTTGTCGCGCAGAGCGTCTTGCATCTTGAAGCCGCCGTTCCAGCAGGTCTCCCAGCACGGAGAGTCAGACCAGATCATGTGAATACGGCTGCCGCCTTCACAGGGGAAGGTGTAGGGGCCGTTGAACTGGTCGGCGCGCGGGAAGCCAGCAGCAATGTGACCGTACCACTGAACGGGCGGGTTCATAATTGCTTCGGGGATCATGGTCTTGGGGATGAAGCTTTCCTTCGTGCCCGTTACATAGCCGCGATAAGCTGCGCCCAAGCTGGGGATATGCACCGAAGGCGGCAGAGGATCAAGCGTCGGAATGCCGAACAGCGTCCACTCCATGAACTTGAACTGGTTTGCACCCGGCTTGCCGAAGCCCTGCATACCCAGAAGCGCAGCTTCCAGGCGAGCCGGCTCATGAGCGAAGCAAGACCTGATGAAGGAGCCGCCGTTGCAGTGAGCAATGGAGACAGCGGACTTGGCCCAGTAACGAGCGATAGCCTTAATGGTGTAGGAAGGAACGCCGCAGATCTTTTCGGCCCATTTCGGGGTCTTGGGCACGCCGTCTTCGCCGCCCATTACGTAGTAAGCGAAGTTCTCGAAGCCAACAGCATGCGTGGCCAGGTATTCCTTGTCGTAGGTGTCTTCCTTGAGCCAGGTGTAGGCAATAGCGAGCTGCAGGGCAGCATCGGTGTTCGGAAGAACGGGAACCCATTTATCGGCGTGAACAGCGTTTGCGTAGTTTACGTCAGGAGCAATGTGGATCTGCTTTACGCCGATTTCGGTGAACCAGTAGCACAGCTTGGAAGCCATGTAGCCGCCCCAGCCCAAAGGCGTGGTTTCGGGATCAGCGCCCCAGAACAGAATAGCGTCGCCGTTTTCGGAGATGTCCTTGATAACGTTGTTCTGCTTGTTCTGCTGTCCCAGCGGGTCCATGCCCCAAATGTGCTTGGCGCCCCAGTACCAGCCTTCCCAGCTGTCGGGCTGGCGAGCCTGCAGCGTGAAGCCGCCGCACAGGTCAAGAAGCTGAGTGATGCAGCCGTGACTTGCATGCACGATTGCGGTTTCGCCGTGGCCGTCGATCTCGCACAGAATTGCGGTCGGACCATAGGCGTCGTGGATGCGCTTGATTTCGTTTGCCACGATTTCGGCCGCTTCATCCCAGCTCACGCGCTCGTATCCGCTGGTACCACGGTTCTGCGGGTTACGCTCGCCGTTGGGATCCCAGTCAACGCGCTTCAAGGGATAGGGAATGCGGTTCTTGGAATAGATTCTCTTCTTGTAGCAAAGTGAAAGCGGAGACATCATTGTCTTAAAGCCCGGCTCGAGAACCTTCCCCCTTGCCTCAATCCTCCAGGCGTTGAGCTCCTCGGGAGTCTGATGGTCATCGAAGTGGAACGGGCGGATTCTGAGAATCTTGTCGTTCTCCTCGTCGATATCGACCATGCAGGCATTAGCACCCAGACCAAAGCTGTCAAAGCCAATGCCCTTGATAATGGTTTTCCCCTTTACATCTTTACTCATCCTATCCTCCTTCTCTTCTTCTTCGCCTTCTTTTGGTTGTCATCGATGGCGAATTAGAGCCGTGCGATCGGTGCTTCTTGGAAGCAAGGCGCAATCTTCCAAGCTGCAATACGATTATCTTTCCCACGCGTTTCTAATACGACAGGTGGTAATATTGATTTCGTTCATTTCTGACGCGTTCTGCATCATGCTTAGAGGTTGATATAGAGGGGAAGCGTGAGTAAAATCGCAGTTCAAAACGATAAAGACCTTTCAGACATCATTGTAATGCACTGGCTGGCCGTTGTGGGCTTCTCTTGTCTTATTGGCTGGGAACTGTTGACGGTTTTTGCGCCGGGCACGCTGCTTCTTGATTTTATGGCCATTGAAGAAGCGGTGGTAGTACGTCTGATTTCGGTACTCACGCTGGTGATTTCCTTCGTTGTTTTGGCAAAAGAAGGCGACTGGTGTTTTATCAACAGGAATAAGCTGATTATTGCGGGAGCGTGCCTTTCGGTGCCTTCGGTGGTGGTTGCTATTGTGGGGCCGTTTTTTGCGATTCCCTTCTTTTTGGTGTTTGCTGCATGGTTTCTGCTTGGCTTTGGTCAGGCGTTTTTGGCTCAGTACTGGTGCACGTTTTTCAGCCTGGTTCCCACGGGCCGCACCATGCGCAACATTGTTTTCGGCGGCATGGGCGGCACGGTTTGCTACGGCGTTGCCGCTGGTCTGGGGCCAACATGGGCGGGCTACAGTCTTGCCGCGCTGCTGCTGATTGCCGCGGTAGTTATTGCGTATTACCTGATGAACATTATTCCGCCGGACACCATTCCCGATGTAAGCGAGTTCCATAGCTCTACAGGCGTGAATTTCCCGGCGTTTTTCTCGATTGCTTCGTGCGGCGCCGTATATGGCTTCATGACGATTATTGCTTGCAGCTTGGGCCCCCTTGAGGCGCTTATTGGCGGTTGTTCAGGCATTTTCGGCGTTCTGCTTTCGTTTGTGTGGTACAAGCTGGGCGCGAAGGTGGAAATCGATATCGACATTGTGCAACGCATTTCTTTGCCGCTGTTGGTGGCTAGCCTTCTTTTATCGGCGTTGTCCGAAGGTCCCCTGCGCATGTTCTTCATTTGCATTTCGCTTGCGGCACTGGCGCACAATCAGATGTTCAACTGGTATTCCATTAGCATAGGGAACAAGGAATTCCGCATGCATCCCATTCGCCGCTATGCGCGCCGCGCCATTCCGTGCTGGGTGGGTTTTTTCGCAGGCTGCTGCGTTGCGTATTACTGCGCCTTTGGCCTGCATCTGCAAGGTGCGCCGTTTTTCTTTGTAGAAGCGGTGTTCGTGGTGGTTTTGGTTACTGCGTTTTCCATTTACGGCGGCAACCAGTCCACGCGCCGCGAGCAGCTCAACGATTTGATTGATGTTGCAGGTCAGGCCGCTGTTGTGGTGGGCTCGAACTTGAGTGCAGAAAAGAGCACGGCCGATGCGTCGTCTGAAGTTACCAGCGAAAGTTACGCCGATCACTGCACGGCGGTGGCAGAGCAATACTCGCTTACCCCGCGCGAGAGCGAAGTGTTCATGTGCCTGGCGCGTGGCCGCAACGCTGAATACATTGCAAATCAGCTGATGGTTTCACCCGCTACGGTGAAATCTCACATCTATCATATTTATCAGAAGCTGGGTGTGAACTCGCAGCAGCGTTTGATGGACTTGGTCGAAGGCGGCGAGCCGCAGGAGCCGTAAGGGCGCTGGGCGCTTCGACGCCCCTGCGCTTCGCGGGGGCAGCGTGCTATTTTGCGCTGTGGTAGAATTCGGACGCGCGGGCGGATGGCGCCTGCGTGGTTAGCTCAATCCAATATGTACAAAATGAAAGTGTGGCAGACAATGGAAGACGTGCGCGTTGCAATTGTTGGCTTTGGCGGCATGGGAAGCCAATATGCAGAGATTATAGGGGCCAATCAGATTCCCGGCTTGAAGTTGACGGGCATTTGCTGCAGAAACAAGCCAGGTCAAGAGACAATTCGTCGTTTGTATCCCGATGTTTCGATTTACGCCAACACCAATGAGATGTTTGCACGCGATAGCGAATACGACGCCGTTTGCATTGTTACTCCGCACAGCACCCACGCTGAAATTGCCATTGAGTCGTTTCGTCGGGGTAAGCACGTTATGTGCGATAAGCCCGCGGCGGTGGATGTGAGCGAAGCGCGTCAAATGCTTGCTGCAAAACGACCCGACACGGCTTACTCCATGCTGTACTGCACGCGTGAAAACCCCGCTTACGCAAAAGCAAAGGAGCTGGTGGAAAGCGGTTTTGTTGGTGAAGTTACCCGAGCAATCTGGGTCTGCAGCAATTGGTATCGAAGCCCCGCTTATCATCGTAGCTCCAGCTGGCGTAGTAGCTGGGCGGGCGAAAAGGGCGGCTTGCTTATCAATCAGTGCCAGCATTTTATTGATATCTGGCAGTGGATATTCGGCATGCCGAACCGCATTAATGCCTCCGTTGATTTCGGAAAATTCAATGATTTTCTGGTAGATGACTGTGTTGATATGCGTTTGCTTTATCAGGGTGTGACTTCTCCGCACCTTCGTGACCTGCGCGGAAGCATTTTGGCATCAAGTGGCGAAGCGCCCGGCGTCAACCGCTTGGAGATTTGGGGACACAAAGGTCTGCTTACCGTTACGGATGGGAAAACCATTACGTTCGACCGCAACGTGCCTGATTCGAAAACCTTTGCGGAAACGAACACGGAAACGTTTGGTGTACCGGGGCGCGTAAGGGAAGAGATTCCTGTTGAGAAAGCCGACGACCAATATATTCTGCTGTTCAAGAACTTTTCCGATCACGTACATTTCGGCACGCCGCTTATTGCCGACGGCGAAGATGGTCTGAAGGGGCTTGAGATTGCAAACGCTGCATATCTTTCCGCATGGAACGACACAACCATTACGTTGCCCGTTGATGAAGATGCTTATTTGCAGTTCCTCGATGATCGCATTGAGGAAGAGGCTCAGAAGAAGGAAACGTTAGCTCGGTAGCTTTTTTTGTCGGCGTTTTCCAACGAAAGCGAAGGAAGAGGACGGACGGTATTCCGCTGTATAACGCAGTGTGAAGGGCGAAGGTTGTCAAGTGGGGCGCTTGGCACAGCTTTTCTGCGCCCCTTATGCTCGATTTACGTTCGATTACTGTGAGTTTCCATTGAATAGACGACCGATTTCATTCATAATCAGTCATGTCATAAACACATGCCTTTATGTGTTTCAGCTCAGGTGTCAAGAAAGACGCCTACACGTCCAAAGGAGTTTCTATGGTGAAGACTCAGGTTTCAAGGCGCACGTTCCTTGCGGGCTCTATGGTTTCCGCAGGCGCAATCGTGGCCGGGTTGTCCGCTTGCGGTTCTTCGAGCAGCTCTTCTGCTTCCGCTTCGGCTTCCGCTGCATTTGAGGGTGGCGGTACCATCACCGCTGGTATTGCTTATACAACCTCCAATGCCTACACTCCCGTTGGCGTAAGTGCTGCTGCCGTTATGGCTGCTTACTGCCATTGCTGCGAGGCTCTGTACGACCTTGATTACGCGAACGGCAACGCTCCTTACGCTGCTTTGGCTGCAGGCGACCCGGTTAAGGTTTCCGATACCGAGTACACCATTGACCTGCGCGCTGATGCTAAGTACTACGACGGTTCTGCGGTTACCGCTGCCGACGTAAAGAACGCCATTGAAGTTGAAATGGCAAACGACACCTATAAGTCCTTCCTGCTGTTCATTAAGGAAGTTCAGACCACCGATAAGGGTGTTAAGATCATCACGAACTATCCTGCCGAGGGTCTGCTGAAGCAGCGCTTGGCTTTGTGCCGCGTGTTCCCAGCTGCTACCGATGCTGCCGACCTTGACAAGGGTATCTTCCCGACCTCTGGTCCTTGGAAAATCACTGCTTGCAATTACGATAAGGGTGGCGCTGTTGAGTTCGAGCCCAACGACAAGTACAACGGCTCCAAGATGCCCAAGGCAACCAAGATGCACTGGGATATTCTGAACGACGACACCACGCGTACCACGTACTTCACCGACAAGACTTCTCTTGCCATGGAGCTTGTACCCGCAGCCAACATTGACTTGATCAAGAATGCTGGCGCTACGGTTGAAACGCTTGACTCCTTCGCACTGTGCTTCCTGCAGTTCAACACCACGAAGGCTCCGTTCAACGACAAGCGCGTTCGTCAGGCTCTGTTCTATGCAATCGACATTGAGAAGCTTATCTCCAACCAGATGGCTGGCATGGCTGCTGCTTTGAAGAGCTTCTTGCCCGAGAGCTTCACGGGTTATCATCAGGCTTCCACCGTGTACACTTATGATCCCGAGAAGGCAAAGACTCTGTTGGCTGAAGCGGGCGCTTCCGATCTGAAGCTTGAGCTCATGGTGAACGATCGTTGGCCGAAGGACCTGGCTCCGCAGATCAAAGAGAACTGGGATACCGTTTTGGGTACCGATGCTGTTACGTTGAACGTTTGCGAAGTCAACTGGTCAACCATGAACAACTCCGACGAAGCAACGTACGACGTGCTGCTGACCCCGGGCGATCCTTCTTGCTTCGGCAAGGACCCCGACCTGTTGCTGACCTGGTGGTATGGCGACAACATTTGGACGCGTAGCCGCACCTTCTGGGCCGAGAGCGATCCCGCGAAGTTCGAGGAAATGCAGACCTATCTGCAGGAGGCTCGTACGTCTACGGGCGACGATCAGCAGAAGGCTTGGAACAAGTGCTTCGATCTTATCTCCGAGGAAGTGCCGCTGTATCCGCTGATGCACAAGTCCGTGTCCACCGCTTGGTGGCCCGACAAGCTGCAGGGCTTCAAGCCGGTTTCTACCATTGGCCTGTACTTCTTGGATGCCGACGCTGCTAGATAATAGTTGCGGTTTGAACCACTGAATGTACGCTTGTAAGGCATAAAAACAAAGAAGGGAGACGGTGCTTTTGGGCACTGTCCCCCTTCTTGTTCTTTCGGGGCGGAAAAACACGGAAATTGTTTGCGCTGTTGTGTGCGAGCGGCGTGCGAACAAGCGGGCTTGACTTTGCTTCGGAATTAAACAAAAAGTGGCGGTTTATCTGGGAAAACGGGAAGACCGCCGCATTGCCAGAAGGCTTTTGACGCGAGCAAATCATAAGGGTGTTCTCGCCAAGAGCCTTTTTCGGGCTTATTGCTTGAGTAATTGAAAGGAGGAGGGGTGAATAATCTTATCAGGCTTATTGGCCGCCGCTTGGTGGCGCTGCCTATCATGATTATCGGCGTAACGATTTTGGTGTTCTTCGTTACGGCGTTGTCACCCATCGACCAGGCCTATACGGTTCTGGGCGAAAATGCAACTGTTGCGCAGGTTGAGGCGTATCGCGAAGCGAATGGTCTGAACGACCCTATTGTTGTCCAGTACTTTACGTACATGGGCAACTTGCTACACGGTGATTTGGGTGTTTATGGTGCAACGAAGGCTTCTGTTGCCGATAAGATTGGCCAGGCGCTGCCGGTTACGCTTGAGCTTACGTTTGCGGGCTTGGTTATTGCGCTGGTTTTCTCCACTATTCTGGGTGTGGTGTCGGCTGTATATCGCGATAAATGGCCCGACCAGATTATCCGCGTGTTCTCCATTGCCAGCTTGTCCATGCCTTCGTTCTGGTTGGCTGTTTTGCTTATCTTGGCATTCATGGGCGTTCTTCCCGTTTCGGGCAACTTGCCGGACTTCTTCCAAGACCCGGCGGGGTGGTGCGCGCGCATGGCGCTGCCGGCTATCTCGTTGGCAGTTCCCGTTATTGGCCAGATGACGCGCGTTATTCGTACCTCCATGGTTGAAGAGCTTGACAAGGGCTATGTACGTACCGCTATTGGTGCGGGCATCCCCCGACGCACTGTTATTGCGAAAAACGTGTTGCGCAACGCTCTGATCAGCCCCGTTACCGTTTTGGGTCTGCGTATTGCCCACTTGATTGGTGGCGCGGTTGTTATTGAAGTTATTTTCAACCTGCCGGGCATGGGCATGGCAATTCTGCAAGGCATTCAGGCCAACTACATTACGCTGGTGCAAGGTGTTGTTTTGGTGGTTGCCTTCTTCTTCATTGTCATCAACATTATTGTTGACATGCTGTACATCCTGATCGACCCGCGTATTAGGACGGTGTAGCATGGTTAAGTTTCGTGAAAAGACAACGGCGAAGTTGGAAGCAAATGCGGGCAAGAAAATTCGCTTTGCCCATTTCCGCGCAATGAGCACCATGGGCAAGATTTCGCTTGCGGTGCTGCTGCTTATCGTTTTGATGGCCGTAACGGCTAATCTGATTGCCCCTTATGACCCCCTGAAGATTTACACGGCTCGTTTGGCGCCGTGCTCGGACTTTCTGTTCGGCACCGACGACAAGGGCCGCGATGTTTTGTCGCGCATTATGTTTGGTGCTCGCTACTCGCTGACCATCGGCTTGGGTTCTACGGCGCTTGCGTTGGTGCTGGGATCCATTATTGGTGCTGTTGCTGCTGTTACGCGCACCTGGATTTCCGAGATCATCATGCGCATTATGGACATTATCATGTCCTTCCCCGGTATCGCGTTGGCTGCAACCGTGGTTGTTGTTATGAGGCCGTCTATCCTGTCGCTTATTGTGGCAATTGCCATTTTGTACGCGCCGCAGATTGCCCGCGTGGTGCGCGCGAATATCATAAGCGAGTACGGACAGGATTACGTGCGTGCCGCCATTGTTTCCGGTGCAAAGGCGCCGTGGATTTTGGTGAAGCATGTCATGCGCAACTGCTTGGCCCCCATTTTGGTGTTTACCGTGGTGTGCGTGGCCGATGCTATTGTGTTCGAAGCATCGCTGGCGTTCATTAGCGCAGGCATTCCTGAACCGACTCCGACCTGGGGTAACATTCTTGCCGATGCTCGTGCCGGCGTTCTTTCCGGTCGTTGGTGGCAGGCGCTGTTCCCGGGCTTGTTCATTATGATCACCACGCTGTGCTTGAATGTGTTGTCTGAAGGCATTACCGACGCCATGGCTGCTGCACCCAGCGCTCCCGTTGCTGCTGCAGACGATAACCTTGCGGGTGACCGCGAAGCCGACCGCTTGGTATCCGACCCCAAGTTGGCATACGCTGCCCAGGCTGAAATGCTGGAGAAGCGCCTGAACGCGCTGAAGGAAGTGGAAACGAAGCGTACCGACCGCTTTGTTGCACGCACCGATGTTCCGCCTATTCTGGAAGTCAAGGATTTCTGCATTAAGTTCAAGCGTCATGGCGATGTGAACGTGGTTGACCACTTGAATTACGTTGTTCGTCCTCGTCAGACCATGGGTCTGGTGGGCGAGTCCGGCTGCGGCAAGTCGATTTCCACCAGCGCCATCATGGGTCTGCTTGACCCCGCGTCTGCCACGATTTCCGGCGAGATTCTTTACGACGGCAAGAACATTCTGGAGATGAGCGAAAGCGAAATGAACCAGATTCGTGGTCGCGAAATTGCCATGATTTATCAGGACTCCTTGAGCGCTTTGAACCCGTCTATGCTGATCAGGGCGCAGTTTAAGCAGCTTACAAGCCGCGGTGGCACCCGTAGTGCCGAAGAGCTTTTGGAGTTGGTTGGTCTTGATCCGAAGCGTACGCTCGATTCGTATCCGCACGAGCTTTCCGGTGGACAGCGTCAGCGCGTTTTGATTGCTATGGCGCTTACGCGTGACCCGAAGATCATCATTGCCGATGAGCCTACCACGGCATTGGACGTTACCGTGCAAAAGCAGGTTATCAACTTGCTGAACCGCTTGCAGCACGAGCTGGGCTTCGCTATGATCTTCGTGAGCCACGACTTGGCGTTGGTGGCCGAAGTGGCGAACTCTATTACCGTTATGTACGCAGGTCAGGTTGTGGAGCAGGGTCCCGTTCGCGAGATTATGACGAATCCTATCCACGAGTACACCCGTGGTCTTCTGGGCTCTGTCCTATCTATCGAAGCTGGTGGTGACCGTCTGCTGCAAGTGCCGGGTTCGGTTCCGTCGCCGAAGGACTTCCCCGCAGGCGACCGTTTCCGTCCGCGTTCGAGCCATCCCGACTGCATTTCCAATGTTCGCCCCATGCTGAAGCAGCTCAAGGGAACCGATCATTACTACGCCGAATTGCCTGATAGCGAGCTTACGCGTCTGGGTCTGAAACCTTTGGTGCCGGCAGAAGGGAGGGCATAATGGTGCAGAAAATCGAATCGCTTACCGCTTCTGCGGATGAGCTGCTTGCAAAAGGCACCGTTTCTGCCGCTTTGGGCGCCACGGTCAATCGCGAGGTAGACGAAGCGGCCGAGCTGGGCGATGCCCGCGTTGATAACGAAGCGCATGCAATTGAAGTGGGCGAGGCCAGCATTGAGGGCACGAAGGAAGACGTGTATTCGCGTCCTGTTTCTCGCGCGCGCAACGTACGCGAAGAGCTTATGGCCATCCCCGCGCCCGAGAAGAGCGCGCCGGATGATACGCCCGATGATGGGCGCGAGCCGCTTATCTTCTTGGACGACATTTATGTGACGTTCAAGACGCGCACCGGATCGCTGCTGCATCCCAACATGGTAAAGGCTGTTCAGGGCGTTACCATCAAGCTTATGCCGGGCGAATGCATTGGCATTGTGGGCGAGTCGGGCTGCGGTAAGTCAACTACAGCTAACGTTTTGTGCGGCTTGCAATCGCCTACGTCGGGTCGCGTGTTCTTTAAGGGCCGCGATGTTACGAAGCGCACGGCGGCTGATCGTCGCGCTATTGGCCGTGTGGTGTCTGTGGTATTCCAAGACCCCGCAACGGCGCTGAATGCGCGCATGAGCGTGCATGATCAGCTGATGGATCCCATGATTGTGCATAAAGTGGGTACGCCTGCGGAACGCGAAGCACGCGTGAAAGAGCTCATTGGCCTGGTTGGCCTGCCCGAGAGCTGTTTGGCAGCGCTTCCCGGTCAGCTTTCCGGCGGTCAGCGTCAGCGTGTCGCCATTGCACGTGCCCTGTCGCTGAACCCCGAGGTCATCATCGCCGACGAGCCAACGTCCGCCTTGGATGTTTCTGTTCGTGCGCAGATTTTGAACCTGCTTATGGACCTGAAGCGCGAGCTGAACCTTTCTATGGTGTTCATTTCGCACGACATTTCAACGGTGCGCTACATTTCCGACCGCATCATTGTTATGAATAAGGGCATGGTTGTTGAGCGCGGCACCACCGATCAGATTTTCAACCACGCGCAAGAGCCTTACACGAAGCTGCTTTTGGGCGCAACGCCTTCGCTTTTGCATCCGGACGAGAGTGCTTTCGAGTAAGGGCGCGTGGATGCGGCATTTGGGGATTGCCGCGTGTCCGCGCTTCGCGCTGCGGCGCGGCGTGAGTTGTTGTTGCGGTGAAGACCGCAACACGAGCGCGGCAACGCCGAAGTAATGTGTATGATTGTTTGCGTTACTGTTGTAGACAAACGATAGAAAGAAGAAATCGGGTAACTAGAATGTCTCAGTACAGCAAGTTTCATGGTGTTATTCCTCCTGTGGTCGTTCCTTTGACCGCCGACAAGCAACTGGACGTGCCTGCGTTCGAGCGCTCCATCAACCGCATGATTGATGCGGGCGTGCATGGTTTGTTCTTCTTGGGTTCAAGTGGCGAAGTGGCCTTTTTGAATGATGATCAGCGCTACGAAGTGCTGGAAAATGCCGTGCGCATTGTTGATCATCGCGTGCCGGTTTTGGTGGGCGTTATTGACATGGAAACCGAGCGCGTTATCAAGCAGGTCGAGCGCACGCAACAGTTCGACATTGATGCGCTGGTATGCACCGCTCCGTTCTACGCGCTGGGCGGCCCGAAGGAAAACGAGCGTCATTTCCGCGTGATTCGCGAGCATACGAATCTGCCGCTTTTCGCTTACGACCTGCCGGTATGCGTTCACACCAAGCTGGATCCCACGATGCTGGTCCGCTTGGGTGGCGATGGTGTTTTGGCGGGCGTGAAGGACTCTTCGGGCGACGACGTTTCCTTCCGCTGGCTTATGCTGGAAAACGAAGATGCAGGTCACCCGTTGCAGCTGCTCACCGGTCACGAAGTAGTGGTTGACGGTGCGTTGCTGGGCGGCGCCGATGGTTCCGTTCCTGGCTTGGCGAACCTGGCTCCCGAGCCGTACGTGGAAATGTACAACGCCGCGAAGGCGGGCGATTGGGACAAGGTGCGCGAGTGCCAGGATTATCTGGCTCGCCTGATGTTCCTGACGCGTCACGTGAACGCTACGGTTGGTTTTGGTGCCGGCGTTGGCGCCTTCAAGACCGCGCTGTGGCAGATGGGCGTGTTCAACACGAACCAGATGCGCGAACCTGTTATGCCGCTGGTAGGCAACGATGTGACCGAGATCGTGAAGGTGCTCAAGCGCGCCAAGCTGATGCCCGAGTTCGCTCCTGTTCGCCTGTAATGCCTGCGATCTGCATTGCGGATTATTGATTGTTGCGTTCAGCCCGGGCAGCGTTCTGCTCGGGCTGACGTGTTTCCAGCGGCAAAAGTCCTGATAGAAAGCGGGGTTTGCCGCGCGCTTGCAAGAATTAAAAGGAGGTTTCCGTGAAAATCATCAACGGTAACGTGTTTACGGGTTGCGGTTTTGAAGAGAAGACCGTCTATGTGAACGATGGCGTTTTTGTTGAACAGGCATCGTATGTGGACGACGGCGTAGTGCTTGATGCGGCAGGCAAAGTTGTTGCTCCTGGCATGATCGACGTGCATTTCCATGCGTGCATCGGCCATGATGCGTGCGACGGCACCGATGAATCGTTCCATAAGATGGCAGAATACGAAGCGTCGCAAGGTATTACGGCCATCTGCCCTGCTACGATGACGTTCCCCGAGGAAAAGCTGGGCGGTATTTGCGATGTTGCTGCGGCGTTTGCGCCGGCGGATAACGAGGCAACGCTTCTTGGCCTGAACATGGAGGGTCCATTCATTTCTCCATCCAAGGTGGGCGCGCAGAACCCCGCATATGTGCAGGAACCGAATGTTGAGATGTTCATGCGCTTGCAAGAGCGTGCTCATGGCCTGGTGAAACTTGTTGATATTGCCCCCGAAGAGCCAGGCGCGCTCGAGTTCATCAAGGCAGTAAAGGGCTGCACGCGCGTGTCGCTGGCCCACATGTGCGCGACGTACGACAATGCCATGGCTGCGTTTGCTGTGGGTGCTCGCCAGCTGACGCATTTGTATAACGCCATGCCTGGTTTGGCGCATCGCGCCCCGGGTCCCATTGCGGCTGCGGCGGATTGCGAAGACGTATTCGCGGAGATTATCGCTGATGGTGTGCATATTCATCCGTCGATGGTGCGTCTTGCGTTCAAGATTTTCGGTGCCGAGCGCATGCTGTTGATCAGCGACACCATGGAAGCGGCCGGCATGCCCGATGGCGAATATGCGCTGGGCGGCCAGGCGGTAACGGTGCTTGGCAACTTGGCAACGCTGCATGATGGCACGATTGCGGGTTCGGTAACGAATCTGGCGCTGTGCGTGAAAACGGCGGTAACGAAGATGGAAATCCCGCTGGCAGATGCCTTGCGTGCGGCAACCCTAAACCCCGCAATCGCGATGGGCGTTGCTGATGAACGCGGTTCTATTTCCGCTGGTAAAGTGGCTGACTGCGTGATTCTTGACCCCGAGACGGTAACGGTTGAGCGCGTTATCTTGCGTGGTCGTGAGCTGTAAATCGCTGGTTCTTGCTTGTTTCAATAAGGCTGTGGGAGGTATCCCGCAGCCTTTTTTATGCGTTCGAGCGGGAGAAAATGCAAGGTTCAATCGTAAAATTTGCAAGGTTAAGAAGATGTTTTTGCGAGGTTAGTCCTTCAAATTTGATAGGTTGCCAAGAAATTTTGCGAGGTTTACCAATGAAAAATGCGAGGTTAACGATAAAAATTTGCGAAGTTTATGTATAATATTTGCGAGGTTCGCATAAAGAAAAAATGTATTTCCCCTTGTAAATGGATGGTTTGCTATGGAATTCAGAAGAGATATATCGTTTGAGCTTGAGCAACGCTTACGCGAGCCGCGCTCATTCATTCAAATAGTCCTTGGCCCCCGGCAAACGGGAAAAACTACCGCCATTAGGCAGGCACTTAAAGAAGCAGGTCTTCCCACTCATGTCTTCTCCGCCGATGCGCCTTTGGCTATAAGCCCCGAGCAGCTTGAGGTTGAATGGATGCAGGCGCGTGCCCTTGCACAGCAAGGATCTGCGGTTTTGTTTATCGACGAAATTCAGAAAGCAAGCGGTTGGTCGGAAACTGTCAAGCGTCTTTGGGATGAGGATTCGTGGGATGAACTGGACCTTAAAGTGGTTCTGTCGGGGTCTTCCAGTCTTCTTTTGAGCGCTGGTGTAAGCGAATCGCTTATGGGACGTCATGAAATAATCCGTTCAACGCACTGGGACCTAAGCGAAATGAGCAGGGCGTTTGGATACGTGCTTGATGACTATCTGATGTTCGGCGGGTATCCGGGCGCGGCGCGTTTAAAAGATAACGCAAAGCGATGGAAAGACTACATGCGCGATTCCATCACTGAAGCTACCATTTCCAAGGACATCCTTCAAATGGAGCGCGTTCGGAAACCTGCCCTGATGAGGGCGTTATTCGAGTTGGGAGCGCAGCATTCGGCTCAAGAGATTTCGTATCGAAAGCTTCTTGGGCAGCTTGACGACAAGGGAAATACCGAAACAATCAAGAATTACCTTGATTTGCTGGCAGGCGCCGGCATGATGAGCGGATTGCAAAAGTTTGACGCGAAGCAAATCAAAAGCAAGTCAAGTTCGCCGCGTTTGCTGGTCCATGACCCGTCACTCATGTATGCGACCTGGCGAAACGCTTCTGACTTGATGAAAGACCCTTCCCAACGGGGTCATTTGGTGGAAACGGCAGTGGGTGCATCGCTTATCGCATGGGGTCAGAAAGAAGGGTTCGATGTGTACTGGTGGCGCGATGGATCCCAGGAAGTTGATTACGTGATTCAAAGTGGCACGGATATCATTGCGATTGAGGTAAAAAGTGGCCGCGTGAAGCCAACAGGAATCGCGGAGTTTTGCAGAAGGAATCCGTCGGCGCAGCCCTTGGTTGTTGGGTCACGCAATCTGTCCGTGGAGCGTTTCTTGATGCATGAGCGTCCACTGTTCGGTTGAGAATATTCAGCCGATTCCGAAAATGAAAACTCGCTAAGTGACCAGGTCATTTAGCGAGTTTTGTCGATAGCGTGTCTCATTTGCGCCTGCGTCTGTGCGCCTTGCCTTTATGCCAGCGCGGGCAGGGAAGCAGCAGCAACAGACTGGCCAACGCGTCGCATCATCTCGTCGGGCAGCGTTACGTTCACCTGAGCGGCCAGCTCGGGGAATTCTTCGCCCAGAATGCGGTTGCACTCGCTGATGATCAAGTCGCCACCAATGCCAGAAGCAACGCGACCCATGATCATCATGGTCTTGATGCTGTAGAACTGGCTGTAAAGCACGGTGGTGTAGGCCAGGTACGAACCAATGGAGCGGAAGATGTCCAGCGCGCCTTCGTGACCTTCGTTTACCTTTGCCTGAACAACTTTCAGCTTCTCAGCAGGGGAAAGCTCAGGATCAAGCTCAATGCCCGCAGCGGGAGCCAGCTTGATAACGGCATCTTGACTGAAGTACTTGCAGCCCACACCAAAGTCGCCAGACCATTCGTCCTGCATGGCGTTTTCGGACAGATCAACGGGTGCGAACGCAAGCTCGTTGATCCAACCCAGCACGTAGCCATCGGCGTTTACGTAGCCAACAGCCTCGGAGGTGCCCATAGCAATGCCCAGGATTTCGCCTTCCTTGGTGCCCATGAAGCCGGCAAGCGCGGCAACGTCGCCGTCGTTCGCAACAACCAGCGGCACATTGCCCATCTCGGCAGCGGCGCGAGTGTAAATGGACTTCACTTCTTCGCGACGCTCGCGCGGCACTTTGATGAACAGCGAAGCAACCATGGGCTGGTTGTTCACGTAGTCGCCGGCCGACGATACGCCAATGCAGTCAACGCGCGGCATTTTGGAAGCAGCGGTCTTGAATGCGGTCACAATCTCTTCGAAGTGATACGTGGGGTCTTCGGTGACCTTAGGGAACCAAACAACTTCCTCGGAGTACACGGATTCGCCGTCGATGACTGCGGAAACTTTGCGGTCGGAGCCACCTGCGTCAAAGCCAATGCGGCAGCCGTCGGTGTGACCGCCAATGGCCTTCGGAGCCTCGTTTGCTGCGGGGAAATCGCTTTCAGAAACAGCGATGACCTCCAGGTTCTTCTCGTACAGGTCGTCTACAAAGCCGTGGTCAAACGCGCGCTCGCCTGCGGGGCTGTAAACGGTGGCCAGCTTTGCGGCAATGTCATCGCAGCCGCACAGATATACGCGGAAGCCGCCGATGCTCCACAGCTCGAACTTCACCAGGCGCTCTACGAAGCGGTAGTCGGCCTCAGCGAATTCGCCGCCACGAATGGCACTCTCACGCACGGAAATCAGCCCGTCTTCGCGCTCAACGGCGATTTTAATCGGTGTTTTCGCTTCCTTCAGGTACTCCTTCATCCATACGCCAAAAGGAATAAATCCCTGGTCAAGCACGGGTTTGTTCTTAATGTCGTATTCGATGCCCAGGTAGTTCATGTATTAGTCTCCAATCATTTCGGTCAAAACTTGCTCGGTCATGCACAGCGCGCGCGGCACATGGAAGGGGCCCTTGAACGTGGAGCCCTTGGTGGACGGCATAGTGGGCAGGCCGTCGCGGCGCAGGTAGCCGTACCATTCGCCGTATTCGGGGTCGGCGAAGTGCTCGCGGGCGTAATCCACCGTCTTCACCAGCCAATCGAAGAAATACGGGTCATCGGTGTCGCGGTAGGCCTTTGATGCGGCAATCATGATTTCATTGTGGGGCCACCACAGCTTCATGTCGTGCTCGTATGCTTCGGGCGGCAGGCCTTTCGCATCGATGAAGTACAGCAATCCACCGTATTCCTTGTCCCAGCCGGCTTCGATGGCCTGGCGGAAAATCTTCTCGGCGGTTTCGTGCAGCTCTTTGTCGCCGCGGTAGTTTGCTTCGTCCATCATGAACCAGCTGCATTCAATGTCGTGACCAGGGTTTACTACGCGGCCGTCGGTGTACCACAGCTGGGGGTTGCCCTGCGGATCAACGCTTTCCAGCGTGCAGCCCAGCTCGGGGTGATAATGGTAGTTCACAATGTTGTCGCACATTTCGCGCGAGTGCTTGTCGTATTCCTCGATGTTGGCGGGGTCAACGCGACGCATGATGCCAATGATATTCAGGAAGATCATTGAGTCGCCCAGCGCGCGTCCGGTGCGCGTGGTGGAGATGGTCTTGGAGCCCAATCCCGTGGGATCTTCCATGCCGCCCCAGTTCAGGCCGTAAATCATGTGGTAGGCTTTGCGAGCGCGGTCCAGGTAGATCTGTTCGCCGGTCAGGCCGTAGTATTCGGCGTTTGCAATGCAGTAGAAGCCCTCGGAGAAGCAGTAGCGGCGCTGACGCAGCGGCTTGCCCTCGGCAGTAACGGTGAAGTACAAACGGTCGCCGGCTTCGTGGTTGATGCAGTGGTCTTCCAGGAAGTCGATGGCGCTTTTCGCAGCGGCCATCCATTCCGGTTTCTTACCGTAGACGTGGCACAGGTAAGAGAAGGTCCATCCGCAGCGGCCCTGCATCCACACGCTTTTATCGGTGGAGTAGATGTCACCCTTGCGATCCAGGCAGGTATACACGCCGCCGTTCTTTTCGTCCATGCCATGCTCAAGCCAGAAGTTGATGCTGGCGGCAAGCTCGCTGCGCATCCAATCGCGCATTTCGATGAGCTTCGCCCGTTGTTCGTCGTTCACCGGTTCCTCCTTCAAACGTAAGGTGAAAAGTTCCCTCGCATTTTACTACTGATTGCCTCAGTTGCGGTGCCAACGAGGCATTGTTTGCAAAGCATAGGGGATTTACACAAGCGCGCCTGTTGGGCGGTTGCCGGGCGTTGGTGCTGCGTGGGCGCGGGGTGCGGGCGGGGGTGCGCCCCGCAGTCGCGGGCGGCGGGCGGTGAGTGCAGGTGTGCGGCGGAGCGGATGCCACGCCAGCGTTTCGTGTCGAGCGGGCGGGTGGCCGTGGAGCGGGCGGCGCTTAAGACCATTCGACAAGATTGACCATGCGCTCGACTCTCCATTCCAGCGCGCGCTGTATGTAAGGCAGCCGCTTCTCCGTCTGGTCGTTTTTTGCCAAGATTCCCATTGCCTCGTCCACGAATCCTTCGATTTTGCTTATGTCGAACCAGCTCAGATCCTCCACTAAAAGCATTTGACGGGCAGGGTTTGCCTCGAACTGCTTGCTTGTAAAGGAGAAGGTGCCCTCCGTCAAAGTTGCCAGGTCAAGCTCGCACCAAAGACTCGTCCCCGAATCGAAGATGGGCGCAGGTCTGCAAGCGAGTGTCTCCACATTGCGGACGATTCCGAAGTTTCGGAAGTGCCGGTCCGTGTTCGCGATGATGTCGTCGCATACGATCAGGCGCTCAAGGGCGGCTCTTGCGTTGCGGACTCCCAGGCGGCCGCAGCATTCAAGATAATGGTCAAAATCGCTGGTCAGAGCGTCTTGCTCGAATTCTCGCATGACGTATATCGCGGGCACGTATTCTTCTTTGTCGGTAAGGAAGTTGGGGCACAGGCAGGCAGGCGAAGGGCCCTGTGCATCAAGCCGGTAAGAGACGAACTCTTCGGGATTCAAGAGCCTTCTGTGCAGGGCGGTCGCGACAACCTCGTTGAAGGGCTCCTGGTCGCGTTTTAGACCGCCCTTTCGAAGAAATCGGATGCCATTGCGGATAATCCACTCCTTGGCAAGATTGCCGTCGGAGGTGTTGTCCGGGTGCGCGCGCAGCCCGTTTTTCGCATTAGGGAGCGATTGGGTCGCGGCATTGACTTGCTCGAAGTCGTTATCGAAAAAATTGACGTCTTCCCAGGTAATCCCCGATTCGGCTGGGTTGATCCAATACTGGTCGGACAGCGAAAGACCCAGGTTACGGTACAAAAGTTCTTCGGGAACGCGCGCTCCCGCGTTATGCAGAAGTCGGTCCAGGCCGTTGCGTGTGCGGGGGATTCCGCGGTTTTTCCACCAGTCGTTGAAGCCCGCAAGGGGAATCTCGCCCGAGTGCCCTTTGATTCCCAGGGGTGCTCGCTTGTCGTCCAGAGGCTCTCCGATGAATGTGAACTCACGCTTCCCCTCGTCGTAGACGACTTCCGTGATTTTATGGGTGCGGTTCATCAGCAAAAAACGCAACTCGTTTTTACCCTTGCCCCGTTTGGGGCGGCCGCCTTTTTTGCTTGCCGTGCGGGCTCTTGCTTCCACCGATGCTTCGTCTATGAACCAAACGCCCGAGATCTTCTCTGCGCGTAGCTGCCCTGCCTTAATCAAATCGAGCACGCGGCTTCGTGATATCGATAACCTTTCAGCTGCTTCCTGCGTTGTGATCATGGCGAGCCTCCTAGTGTTTCACCTGTTAAAAACTATTGGTTTTGTCCAATAGTTTTTACACAGTGTCAGTATATAAAAACTATTGGCTCTATCCAATAGTTTTTACGCAGAGATGTTTGTTCTTCCAGAAAAGGCTTGCGAAGGAAGCAAAGGGCCAGAGGCTGGGCATTCGGGCGGAATCCAAAACGGCGAGAACTAATGCTTTCCTTGTCGTTTGGGAGCTTTCACCTTGTCAAAAATTGATTCATTGCATTTTACTACGGATTTTTCCTGTTTGAGTATCGACGTGGAAGTAAATATGGAAAACGAAGAGGGCAAAATTGCGGTGCGTTCTTTGATTGTTGCTTTCCGAAACGATCTGGCCTCGTAAAGGGAATTGCAATTGATAGACGTAATTTGAATTAGGAAAAGTGGTACACTAACTTCACCACAACTGTCGCTTGAGTTGATTCTTGTTGGCTCAAGGGGCGCACAATCGAATAGGAAACCATTTCTAAAGAGGGCATCTGCCTCCTCTTGATGGTTCGTGTATTCGCGTGCGCATCTGACAGTTGTGGTGACTGCGGTGGATGTCCTCTTTATCTTATTCGGATTCTCCGCATTTTGTAGCAACGGAAGGAGAGTCATGGCGAGTCGTGCACCTAAGCAATGCCCGGTTTGTGGTAGCAGAAACTGGAAAAATGTTGGAACGGATGCGAGCGGCTTTTCGGTTGGGAAAGCTGCCGTTGGTACGGTGCTCTTTGGCGCTATTGGCCTCGTTGGCGGAGCTCTAGGTAAGAAGAAGACGACATTTTATTGCCGAGACTGCGGTTTTCACAATGACTATAAACCCCAATAGGTTGGTCTTTCTTGTGAATAGTTTTAAAGACAGCGATTCAACTTTTTCTTATTCTGCGAATTTTTTTTGGCAAGAGGGTTTCTTGATAATCAAGTCGATAGCGAGGCTGATATGAGCGAATATATTTTTGCGCCCGATGAAGCGGTTCTGATTAAAACCAAGGGCGTTTATAAGAAAAACAATGATGAGGGACTTCGTGCAAAGTTTGCCAATGAAGTTTGTGGTGAACTTATTTTGACCAATAAAAGTATTGTGTTTAGGTGGGAAACGGGTGCTTTCAGAAAAATAATAAATACAGAAGTGTCATCACTTGCTAATCTTAAGATATACAACGGTATGGCACAGGTCAAACCAGGTGCTCCATCGACTTTCGGTTCTCCGGTGCCGCTTGAATTTTATTTCAACGACAGGCTGCTTTGCTTTCTTTTTCCCGCATCGCAAAAGAAAGCGATTAAGAACTGGGTTGAAACAATCAACGAGGTTCTAACGGGCGTTCGCGGAGGTTTTGACAGCAGCGATGTTGGTTCGATTGACGTCGGTAAGGCGGCTGTTGAGATATTCGAACCCGCGAGGCAGATTGCGGAAGATGTTGTCGATGTCGCTAAACCTTTGCTGCCGATTGCGGCGGCTGTTGCGAATGCCAAAGGTGGTGTTATGGGTGGAATAGCTGGGACTGTTTTCGAGGTTATCGGGTCTCTTTCTGATGGGCAGGGGGATTTGAAAGATGCGGCCGGTTTGGATTGTCCCAATGACTTGCCCGAAACGAGTGAAAGCGAAGCGGTAAATACAGATGCTGCAAGCGAAAATGCTTTCCTTGTTGCTGCGATAGATCAGCAGATAGAGGCTTTGCAAAAGTTGAAGTCTCTCGTTGATGCCGGAATTCTAACGGAAGAGGAATTTGCTCAGAAGAAAAAACAGCTTATGGGGCTCTAATTTGCTGCTTGCTTTTTGCTTTGTTCCTTTTTGGGGAATTTGAGGCTATCCAAATTTCTTACTGCTAGAAAAAATAGCTTGCTAGAAAAATAGCTTCAAATCGGGAAAAATCGAATTTGTGGGTAGGTTGGGCAAAATGAAGCCCTCAACGGTGTGAGTCGCCGAGGGCTTTACAGTGATTTAGAACATTCCAGGGCGTTTAGGCCGCTTTGACGCATTCGTTGGGTACTTGTTGAGTGCTCGCTTAATTGGGAAAGCATACTATCAGCATGAAATACTTTGGGGCGTTCTATGGACATTTGTCGGGCGCTCGTAGAGCGAGCGCCTTTTGTCTGAGGGCTTACGCTCGCAGCTTTAGTGCTTCTTGCAGTGGCCCTTGGCGTTACCTGCGTGGCTCATACCTGCGTGTGCATGACCCTTGCAGTTGTGCTTCTTGTGGCGCTTTACCAGATGACCTTTCTTCTTGGCGGAGATGCCCTGCTCGCGCAGCGCCAGGGAAATCTTCTCGTTCAGAGCGGCGTACTGCTCAACTTCTTCGTCGGTCAGGCAGCTCAAAGCGTTCTCGGCTGCCTTGTCCATAGCGGCAGCGCGCTTTGCGGCAACCTCTTTGCCCAGGTCGGTGAGCTCAACGGTGTAGCCATTGCCTTCGGTATCGGTGATCATGTTTGCGTAACCAGCGCGCTGAGCCTTGCGCACGATGTCTTTCAGGGCAACGCGCGTAGCACCCAGGGCAACGGTGAGCTCGTCGCGGGAAACAGCAGTTTCGGATTCATTGAGAACGCTCAGTAGCGCACCCGTGCCGCGCTTGAAGGAGCGGGGGCCGTTTTCGCGGAAAGAAAGGCGCACCAGCTTGCTGGCTTTGCGCAGGGATTTAACAGCTTCAACACGTGTAGTCATAACATGCCTCTTTCGTTTTTTCTTCTTATTCGTATTGGCGACGTTAGGCATAGTAGTTCATCGATTTGCTGATGTAAAGAGAAATTCATTATTCGTTCATAAAAAATAGATAAATATTTCCGCACGTCAATGGCATATTTATATATATGCATGAATAATATAAATAGAAACAAATAGAGTTATTCAGGGATAATTGAAGCGCGTTTCACCTGGTGTCTTGTGAGTTTTAAGGGGGCAGCCGAAGGGTAGGTGCGCGGAGAGGGGTCTTGCATAAATACGAACAGATACACACGAACGCAAGCGAGCTTGTACGGGAGCAGGGGTTTGCATAGGTGTGCGAGCCAGCTTGTGCGGGGAAACGAGGGGCGCTAAAAGCTTGCGCGGTTATCCCCTCGCTCGATTCGCTGTGAACTTGGTGTTCGACGAGGGGTCTTGCATGGGCACGCAAGAGGAAATATCAAAATAGGGAACATTTCGCGCATTTATTTGTTGAAATGTTCCCCAATTCGGATTTTTGCGAAGTTCACAGATTCAGGTTGTTAAAAAACCAGGGGCAAATTCGAAGTTGTGGTGGGTTGGAAGTAGGTCGATTGCTTTTGTTCTAGCGTTTCATCGGGTTCCTTCAAATGGACAACGTTTTGACCTGGTGTTTTGCTGGATCGAATTATCCATAGAACGTCACGGAGCCGAAAAATGCTGCGATTTGCAGGCCCCACCTACTTCCAACCCACCACAACCTCGAATTTGAGTCCTCTTTTTCAACAACATGGTTCCGAAAGGTGCTTTAAGCACTCATTTTCGCTGTCGCGCAACCTGAAAGCTCGGAAGATCAAGCGTGCTGGGGCTGCTCACTCGGTTGCTCGTTTCTCATGCTCCCGTTCTCGCACTCCCGGTAAACGACGAACGCTCCTCTTTCGCGCCCAGCGCGCGTTCGTGATACCATAGCCTCAAAAGTTTCCATAAACGGGAGGTAGCAATGGATGTAGTTATTTCGGATGCACGCATTGACCAGCTTATTGCCGAGGATGTTCCGTATATCGATTTGACCACGCAAATGCTTGGCATTAGCGACAAGCCGGCGCGCATCGAGTTTTTCACGCGCGAGGACGCCACGGTATGCGCTACGGAAGAAGCCGCACGCGTATTGCAGCATTTAGGTGCAGAAGTGGAGTCGCTTGTTCCATCGGGCGAGCAAGTTGTCGCGGGCACCATTTTGCTGGTGGCGGTGGGTCCTGCCGGCGCGCTGCATAAGGCGTGGAAAGTCTGCCTGAACCTGCTTGACCACTGCAGCGCCGTTGCCACGAAAACGCACAACCTGGTGAGCGCTGCGAAATCCGCAAACCCCGCATGCGAAGTGCTCACCACGCGCAAAAGCATGCCGGGCGTAAAAGACCTGCTTACGAAAGCGGTTACGGCGGGTGGCGCTTTCCCGCATCGACTGGGGCTCTCTGAAACGGTGCTGGTATTTGACAACCACACACGCCTCATGGGTGGCTTTGACGCGTTCTTGGAGGCACTGCCGAGTCTGCGTAGCAAGTGCATTGAGAAGAAGCTGTTCGTGGAAGTCGATGCCGACCAGGCGCGCGCGTTGGCTCGTGCTGGCGTTGATGGCATTCAGTTCGACAAGATTCCTGTTGATGAACTGGCGGCTTTAGTTGCGGAGCTGCGCGCAATTGACCCGCACTGCACGCTGATTGCGGCGGGTGGCATCAACGCGAAAAATGCTGCGGCATATGCGGCCACGGGTGTGGATGGTCTGGCTACCACAGCGCCGTTCTCAGCCGCGCCGCTTGACATGAGCGCGCGCATTTTTCCTGCGTAACGGCTGGTTTTGCGCACGAGCCGCTTATGTTGCGTGGATTCTGGTAAGTCAGTGCACCAGGTGCCTGCGGCGCTGCGCATCAAGCCGTGAATGCAAGAAGGGGAAGGTGCCCGATGCGACGCCTTCCCCTTCTCTTACGTTCTTGCAGTCCTGTGGCGTGGCTGCCGCGTGCAGCGCTCGTACACGCCCGGCTCCAGCGCCCGCAGCGCGGAGCCGCGGTCCGGCATGTCGCGTTCCGACACCGGCAAGCAAGCCCCGCGCCTTCCCGCAGCGTCTACTTCCGCGTGCCACTCACGGCATCGGCAGACGTGACTTCGGCCGGCAGGGGAGCGGCTGGTGCGCCCTCAATGCTCTTCGCAAATTCGCGGTCGGTGCCCGAAGTGCCTGTTGGCGGGTTGATTTCGAACGGCTCGGCCTTCGTGAAAACGCTCACAAGCGGCACAATGACAATCGACGCAATCATAGCAAACGCGCCGCAGTTCAGCCCATTCGCGAACACCCACGAAACAATGGGAATGCCGGCAACTGCGCTCTGCAGCGCAGGCGTAAGGCCTGCCAAGCCAATCAGCATATTGCCCGTGGTCAGCACAATGGCAAAAATGAAGCTGGTCCATACCGATGCCTTCGACACTTTTCCGCTGTAAAGGCCCCACAGGTACGGGCCAATGAATGCGCCGGAAAGCGCACCCCACGAAATGCCCATGAGCTGGGCAATCCACGTGATGGTGGAGTGGTATTGCACCAGTGCGATGCCGGCAGAAATGGCGATGAACACTACAATGAACGCGCGCATGTAACGGATGCGGCGCTTTTCGTCCATGTTTTTCACAATGTTGCCCTCGATAAGATCCAGGGTCAGCGTGGACGAGCTGTTCAGCACAAGGCCCGCCAGCGTGGACATGGACGCGGACAAAACCAGCACAATGACCAGGCCAATCAGCAACTCAGGCAGAGTGGACAGCATGGTGGGAACAATTGAGTCGAACACGGGCGTTTCGGCGGCGGTGTAGTCAATCTGGTCGCCGTAGAGGCGTCCGAAGCCGCCCAGGAAGTAGCAACCGCCCGATACGACAATGGCGAACAGCGTGGAAATGATGGCACCTTGCTTAATGGCGGGGCCGTCTTTAATGGCGTAGAACTTCTGCACCATTTGCGGCAGACCCCACGTGCCAAGCGACGTCAAAATGACCACGCCCAAAAGGTTTGCCGGGTCGGGGCCGAACATGCTGGTGAACACGCCTTGGAAGCCGCTTCCATCGCTGACCTGGGAAAGCGTGGTCATGGCCTCCATAAAGCCGCCGTTTGCATTCATCACGGCGAAGATAACGGCCGTAATACCGATAAGCATGACAATGCCCTGCAAAAAGTCGTTCACCACGGTGGCCATGTAGCCGCCGACCACCACATATACGCAGGTGATAACGGCCATCGCAATAACGCACGCTTCGTAGGGCAGGCCAAACGCCATGCCGAACAAACGCGACAATCCGTTGTAAACCGATGCAGTGTAGGGAATCAGGAAGACGAAGATGATGGCCGCTGCCGCAATGCGCAATGCGCGAGAGTTGTAGCGCTTGCCGAAGAACTCCGGCATGGTAGTGGCGCCAATGCGGTGCGTCATCTCGCGCGTGCGCGGACCCAGCACCCACCAGGCAATAAGCGAACCCAAAACGGCGTTACCCAGGCCGGCCCAAAATGCTGCTAAACCATATTTCCAGCCGAACTGACCTGCGTATCCCACGAAAACAACGGCGCTGAAGTAGCTGGTGCCAAAAGCGAAAGCGCTCATCCATGCGCCTACGTTTCTGCCGCCAAGAACAAAGCCGTCAACGCCGTTGGCGTACTTGCGGCAGTAAATGCCCACGCCAATGGCCACGCCGAAGAAGATGACGACTAAGCATATCTTTGCAATCACAATGGATCCTTTCTTTTTTGTTGGAGTGCAGCGCCGCTGCGCTGCGGGTGTTTAATTTCACGCCACCGTCCTGCCTGCGCCGCCTTTGCCGAATTGCTCAAGTGCGGTATGCGTTCTTCGGAAGAGACATGCTAGCGCGAAGCCTGAAAACCGAATTCGAAACGAAAACAGCTTCTACCAGGCAAAAGACAACAATGCACGCGGGAATGGGGGCATAAAAAATAGCACCGGAAAAACCCGCGTGCTATTAATATCGAAAATACAAATAGGATAACGATGCCGCTGCCTGACACTGCTCGGCCCAGCGAGCGCGCATAACGGCACCGGCGGCTTCGGAACACTGCTCCGCGCGGCGGGCGCACGTGATAGCGCCAGCGGCTTCTCCTGCAGTGATATGTGAAGCGAAATTGAACATGGACGCACCATATCATACTTTTTGGCTCTGAAAAGAGGATGTAACAAAGTTTTTCGCCAAGGTGCGCGATTCTTGGCGTAAGGCGAGCGGGAAGTTGGTAAGATGAAAACCGCATAAGAGCAGGTAAATCAGGGGAAGCTGAATTGCCGGGAGGTTGTATCATGACTTTTTCGCCGCGGGAAATTACATATCAGAATGTTTCGCTTTACATTAATGAGCATAGTAGCGTGCGCGTGAGCAGCGACGCGTGCGCGAGTGGTGGCGTGCATGACAAGAGCGCACGTTGCGATGATGCAGCGCAGGGCGCGTCGCGCGTTGTTTACGTTGATCCATTTCATGTTGAAGGGGCGCCCCATGATGCGTCGCTCGTGTTGGTGACGCACAGCCATTACGACCACCTTGACCCCGCAAGCCTGAATGCGGTCGCAAATGCGGATACGTGGTTCGCGGCACCGGTAGATACCGTGGGAGAAATGATGGCTGCGGGTGTTCCCGCGAATCGCATTGTTTCCGTTATGCCTGGTGAGAGCTACGAAATTGCAGGATTTCCCGTTCAGACGGTTGCGGCATACAATGCGAATAAGCAGTTTCATCCGCGTGCGAACCAGTGGGTCGGTTACGTGGTGGAACTTGCGGGCGTGCGCGTGTATGTGTGCGGCGACACCGATAACACGCCCGAGGCCCGTGCGGTGACCTGCGACGTTGTATGCGTTCCTGCGGGTGGCACCTACACGACTACCGCGCAAGAAGCGGCGGCGCTTGTGGCGGGAATGAACCCTGCGCCGAAGCTTGCGATCCCCGAGCATTATGGGACGGTTGCAGGCGACGCCGATTGCGGCGAGCAGTTTGAGGCAACATTAACGTCCCTGGTAGGAGACGCAATTCACGTGGAGCTGCCGTATTGGGTCGCAGGGCGGCGCGCCCCGCACTTCGGCGCCGGAGCGCGGGGCTTCCGAGATTCGCAACTCAGTCTTTGAAACCCAAAGCAACAAAACGGCGGCGCATCAACTCGATGCGCCGCCGTTCTTGTCTGGTCAGCCGATTTGTGCGTTCGCTCGCGCCGTCCGCCGCCGCGCCGCCTTACGCCTCTGCGCCGCGATATCCGTCGGGGTTCATGCTCTGCCAACGCCAGCTGTCGGCGCACATGCGTTCCAGGTCGTATTCAGCAACCCAGCCCATCTCTTCGCGCGCTTTATCGCAAGCGGCATAGCATGTGGCAATATCGCCCTCGCGACGAGGCATTATCTCGTACGGGATGGTCTTTCCGCAGGCTTTTTCATACGCGTGGATGATATCGAGCACGCTTGAGCCCTTGCCGGTGCCCAGGTTGAAAATGCCAACGCCGCGACGGCTTCCGTCTGCGGCGGCTTCGCCCGTAAGGGAACCCAGGCCCAGCGGCTTGCCGGTGCCCACTTCGCCTGCCATCCACTTGAGTGCCGCCACGTGGCCGCGTGCCAGGTCAACAACGTGAATGTAGTCGCGCACGCCCGTGCCATCGGGGGTGGGGTAGTCGTTGCCGAACACGCCTACGCGCTGCAGCTTGCCCACAGCCACCTGGGCAACGTAGGGCACCAGGTTGTTGGGAATGCCCTTGGGGTCTTCGCCAATCAGGCCGCTTTCGTGCGCGCCAATGGGATTGAAGTAGCGCAGCAGCACCACGTTCCACTCGTTATCGCCAATGTAGAGGTCAGTCAGAATGCGCTCGAGCATGGTTTTCGTCTGGCCGTAGGGGTTCGTTGCCTCGTGCTTGGGGCAGTTCTCGGTGATAGGCACGAATTCAGGTTCGCCGTAGACGGTGGCGCTTGAGCTGAAGATGATGTTCTTCACGCCGTGTTCGCGCGCAACGTCGCACAGCACCAGCGTGCCGGTCAGATTGTTCCAGTAGTATTCGAGCGGCTTGTGAACGCTTTCGCCGACCGCCTTGAAACCGGCGAAGTGGATGATGGCGTCAATGTCGTTTTCGGTGAAAACGCGTTCTATTGCATCGCGGTCAAGAATGGATGCTTCGTAGAATTTCAGCTGGTCATCGGGGCAATTCGCGATGGTACGCACGCGATTCATGGCAACTTCGCTGGAATTGCTCAAATCATCGATTACCACCACGTTGTACCCGCGAGAAAGCAGCTCAACGCAGGTGTGGCTGCCAATGTAGCCGGCGCCTCCCGTAACAAGAATGCAGGTCTGGGATGGATCTTTCGCGAGCGCTTTATTTGCCATGACGAACTCCTTTTCGCAGTGCGAGCGGCGCGCCAGGCGGTACGCTGCTCGATTTTTGTTTCGCAGGATATGGTAGCAGTTTCGCCCGTGCGAATGTCAAGGGCGCGTGAGCCAAATGAAAAAAGCATGAAAGGGGGAAGGGAGGGCGAAGGGGAAGGCG
>CAKUOV010000006.1 GCA_934670115.1 uncultured Eggerthellaceae bacterium | reverse complement strand
GCTTGGTGCTGCCCTTGCCCCCACCGATGCTGTTGCCGTGACATCGCTTGCCAAAGACCTGAGCATCAGCGATCGCGAGCAAAGCATTCTTGAAGGGGAAAGCCTGATCAACGATGCATCGGGCCTAGTAGCATTCCAGTTTGCTATTGCCGCTTGTATCACGGGCGAGTTTTCCCTGCTGAGTGCCACAGGCAGCTTTATCGTAAGCTTCTTTGGCGGCATTGCCATTGGCGCGCTCATGGGCCTTCTGACGAACTATATTTCAAAGACCGCGCGCGAGGCAGGCGTTGACTCCACCACGTTTCACGTGCTATTTGACCTGTTCACGCCGTTTATCATCTATCTGGCAGCAAACGCCTTCGGTGCAAGCGGCGTTATTGCTGTTGTTGCTGCCGGCCTGGTCAGCGGCGTGGGTAAGCGCGAGATAAGGCCCTCCGTTTCGCGCACGAACATCGTTTCTTCAAGCGTGTGGAGCGTGTTCTCGTTCGCGCTGAACGGTTTCGTGTTTGTGCTGTTGGGCACGCAACTTCCCAAGGCCATGATTTCAACTTGGGAAGATTACACGTTTGACAACGGCTTTTTGATTGTCATTATTCTGGTTATCGTGCTGGCAATCGAAGTCATCCGCTTCCTGTGGCTTTTCGGCTCCGAGGCTTACAGCGCACGCCGCGCGAAAAAGCCCTTGGCCCTGAAAGCAGCCCTGAAAACCTCGCTCGTCATGACGCTTGCGGGTGCAAAAGGCACGCTTACGCTGGCCATTGTGTTTTCAATACCGTGGTTCAACGCAGCAGGCGACGTGTTCCCCCAGCGCGAACCGATCATCTTCCTTGCCTGCGGCGTTATCCTTATCACGCTGCTGATCGCGAACTTCGTCATTCCCTTGCTGGCGGGTAAAAAAGAGCCCAGCGAAAGCGATTTACAGCGCCGCGAAGACGAAGCTGCCGCGAAAATCGAAGTTTTGCGCAACGTTATTGAAGAGTTGGCGCGCAATCACGATCCGAAAGAGCGTCGCGCCGTGCATGCCGCAATTCGTTCCTACAACGAACGCATCAATCGAATCAAAACAGACTCATCCGACGAAGAAGACCCCGAAAAAACCCAGCTCAGGCTTCAAATTATTAGTTGGGAGCGCGAATACGTCAAAGACGCGCTGGAAAACAAAGACGTTGACGAATCGGCCGCTTACTCCGTTCTGAACACGCTCAACCGTCGTGAAAAGCTTATTAAGCACAGTGAAAACATGTTCATGGGGCCAACCGAGCTTTCCGTGCGCCTTAACCAGCTGCGTTTCTTCATTCGCTCAATGGTGCATCGCATCATCAACGGCCTGCCGCTGGTCAGCGTGTCCGATGAAGCGGCAGCCCGTCACGAACTTGTTGCAAAGAGCACCCGCTACGCTAACAAGAAGCTGCGCGAGTTGCTAGAGAACAGCGGCAACATTCCCACCGAATACGTAAGCGAACTGCTTATCGAGACGGGCCGACTTGCCGCATCCATGGAGCCGCAACGCCCCAGCATTACCACCATGACGGCTTTGGATGACGTGACAAACGACATCATCCGCCGCGGATTGAACATTGAGCTTGAAGGCATTCGAGAGATGTACGAGGCGGGGCGCATTAGCCGCACCACGGCAAAACGCATGCGCGAGAATGTTGCGCTCATGCAAATTGACCTTGAGGATAAAGTGTAGCGGTCGCCCATGATATTTTTTTCAAACATTCCATCACGCGCCGTTATCGGAGTTCATCACGTTGCAGTCGCTCTAGCGTTTGCCCTGATATGGACGTGTGCGCTGCCATCGGTGGCGTTTGCCTACGTTGATCCTTCGGTCATGACGTACACCATACAGGCGTTGGCGGGCGTTGCCGTGGCACTCTCGGCCGTTTTGGGCGTTGCCGCACGTCGAACGCGTAAATTCTTGATGCGAGCACTCGATATCGATGAAACGCGCAAGCGCACCGTGGACCCACCGGTATATCGCTTGGATGAGCACGGGAACCCGATTATCGCCGCTGCTGCAAACGCCGGATGGTCCACGGCACCTTCAGCGGCAGCCGCAGCACCCGCAACGCCCCGCGCGGAGCAGAAAGGCGCCCACGAAAGCGGCGCTACGTTTGCGGCAGGCAGCGCCGAAGACGCGGGCAGCGATGCGCAGCAAGCCTTCCCCACCGATGCGGACAAACCCCGCAAACTGCGGGACAAGCTGCGTGCACTCTACGAAAAGCTCCCCTTCGACACGCGTCCTTACGCGCCTCGTTGGCGCAAGCGCGTCCTGTTCGCATTCGCAGCAAGTGCTTTGACCATCGGCACGATTTTCATTCTGTCGCCCTTGGAGATTGTGGGTGCCAGCGCAGGTTCGCTCGTGTTCGGGCTTGATGCTATTTGGTGGATTCCCGTTTTAGCGGGAGCGGTGCTCATCCTGGCGCTGAGCCTGGCGCTCTCCTTTTTCAAGGGGAAGCTGTTTTCCCTGCTCATCACGTTGGTTGCATCGGTGGGGCTGTGCGCGTACGTGCAGTGCCTTTGCCTGAACATCGGCGTTCCCCTTGCAAACGGCGACACCATTGTGTGGGCCGATCATGCCGCCATGATGTCGGTGTGCGCTGCAGCATGGACCGCCATCATCGTTGTCTGCCTGCTTTTCAGCCGCCGAAACCTGCGCCGCACGCAAGGCGTAATCGCACTTGCCTCCGTGTGCCTTCTTGCCGTGCAAACCGTGGGCGTGCTCAGCCTGGTTGTCAATCCGCCCGCCCAAGAAGATGCGTCTGTCGGAGAAGGCCTTACGGGAAACGTGCTTGCGCAAACAGAGGCAATCGCTACCGAAGAAGGGCTTTTCACCGTCTCAAGCAGGGAAAACGTCATTGTGTTCGTGCTTGACACCTTCGATACCTCCACCATGAAAAGCCTGCTGCGTGCAAACCCCGACTTGCTGGATGATTACACAGGTTTCACGTGCTTCACGAACGTCACCGGATCCATGATTCCCACCCATTATGCCATTCCCGCTCTGCTCACGGGGTCGCTCCCCCAGCAGGGCGAGTCGTTTAGCACCTACGTTTCGCAGCGTTACGCGCGTGGCACGTTCCTGGATGATCTATCGGATGCGGGCTACTCCATTGGCTTGTACTCCGATTCTCTGGGCATTGGCGAAATCGAAGGCACACAAGCGCAGCGTGACCAGGTGATTGACAAGACCATCAACATCCACGGCGTTTCAACGAGCACCATCGACGTGCGCGGCACGCTGGGTGCACTGTGGCAGATTGCGCTTTACCGCGAGATGCCGTGGGGTGTAAAACCGCTGTTCTGGTATTACACGGACCAAATCAACAAGGCCATGGTGCATTACGATGCGTCCAATGCCGCGGAAGACACCGTCTACATCATGGACGACACACGCTTCTACGAGCAGCTGCAAAATGTGTCGCTTTCCGTGGAGGACGACGATGAAGAGTACTGCGGCGCTTTCCGATTCATCCACTTGCTGGGCGCACATTACCCCTACTCCTACGACGAAACGGGCGAATTCATTGGCGTGGACAAATCAACCATGACCAAGCAAGCACAGGGGTCGCTGCGCATTGTGGCAAGCTATCTTGACATGCTCAAAGAGAGGGGGCTCTACGACAACGCCACCATTATTATAACGGCCGACCACGGCACCTGGCGCCTTACCAACGAACCGCTGACCAGCGCAAGCTGTCCTATTTTGCTGGTGAAACCGTCGCAGGATGCATCAGCAGCCGCACAGAGCGCCGTGGTTTCGAAAGCGCCCGTGAGCCATGCCGATATCTTGGCAACCATTCGCGCAAGCATTGGGCTTTCCGGCGCAAGCGCTTACGAAGGCGACAACACCGTGTTTGATTTCGCAGCCGCGGATACGGACGAACGCACGCGCTATTACTACACCACCACAACCGAAACGCGCCGTGAGACAGGAATTGCGGAATACGCCATTACCGGCGATGCGGGAAGCATCTCGAACTGGGAGCTTACCGGCGTTGTTTGGGACCCATCGCAGTAGAACGACAACGCGACTAGACGCAACTGCTGATTGACCTGCTCTTTTGAAAGGATCGCACTGCCCATGATGGAAGCCATAACAAACGCACTCATGCTTCTCATGCAGCCATGCTATGCCCTAACGCAAAACTGGTGGCTTGCCATTGCGTTGTTCACGGTGCTCGTAAAAATCATCTTGCTGCCACTGTCGCTTTGGTGCCAAAAAAACAGCATTGTCATGGTGCAGCTCATGCCGGAGCTTAACCGCATTAAAGTCAAGCATTTCGGCGATGCGGAAGCCATTGGTGAGGCGCAAACAAAGCTGCACAAACAGATGCATTACCATCCGCTGCTGTCGCTTGTTCCCCTGGCAGTGCAAATCTTAATCCTGTTTGGCCTGGTAGATGTGGTGCACTACATTACCGATAACGGTTTTCCCGGCACGGAATTCTTAGGCGCCCAGCCCACTATTGACGGTGAACTATCGTGGATTATGCCGCTTTTGGCGGGAGCATCCGCCGTAATCATGGGCTTTGCGCAAAATCGCATCAACCCCTTGCAACGCGAGCAGTCGCGCGCGGAAAAGAACATGACAAACGGGCTTTCTATTGCGTTATCCCTGTTCCTAGGCATATTCGTAGCTGCAGGCATGTGCTTTTACTGGATTTGCTCGAACGTAACCTCCATTGCTGTGCAAGCACTCTGCAATGTAATTATCAAGCCATGCAAGCACATCGACTACGATGACTTAGCGCAAAGCAGAATCGAACTTGAACAGCTGGAAAACTTGGGCGGTCCGCAACGCTCCTGGTGGAAAAAGGATCCACAAGCTGCACGCGAAAAAGCCGATTACAAACGGTTCATGAACATCGATGGCAAACATCTGGTGTTTTATTCCGAAGGAAGCGGTTTCTACAAGTATTTCCAAGGAGCAATCGAATACCTGCTGGAACACAGCACGTGCCCTATCCATTACGTGACAAACGACCCAAATGACCAGGTGTTTTCGCTTGCGCAAACGCAGCCGCGCCTTCTTCCCTACTACATTGGCCCTAAGCGCGCCATCACGCTTTTTATGAAGATGGACGCCGATGTGGTGGCAACAACGCTTGAAGATCTGGATTCGTTCTACCTGAAGCGCTCGTATGTGCGTCAGGACATTGAGTACGTGTTTTTCTTCCACCATATGTTGTCCACGCATCTTACGCCACTGGCGGCCGCTTACGACAGCTACAACACGTTACTGTGCGTGGGGCCACATCAAGTTGCGGAAGTGCGTCGCCGCGAGCAGATGGCAGACTTACCGCCAAAGCGCCTGGTAGAATGCGGGTACGACCTTTTGGATCGCGAAATTGAGAGCTACCAGAAGCTGCTGGCGCGCAATAGCGAAGACGGCACTGGGCAGAGCGGCTGCAACAGACAAAGGTGCAACGATGCGCGAAACGACAACTCGGAAAGCAGCGGCAGGAGGCAAAATGACGGCGCGGAGCCTTCTCCTTCCCGCATTTCCACTATTCTGATTGCGCCATCGTGGCAAGAGGATAACTTACTTGACCTTTGCATAAACGACATGTTTGAACAACTTGTAGCTCAAGATAGACGCGTTATCGTACGCCCCCACCCCGAATATATCAAGCGGTTTGGGCCGCGCTGGGAGGCGCTACAGAAACGCTGGGAGGGCACAAGCGATGAGCTGCTCCACTTCGAGGGCGATTTTTCCTCGAACGAGAGCATCTACACGTCTGACGTGCTGATCACGGATTGGTCGTCTATTAGCTGCGAGTTTTCATTCAGCACGCTCAAGCCCTGCATTTTCATCGATACGCCCATGAAAGAGCGCAACACCACATGGCGTGATTGGAATATGGAGCCTACCGATATCACGTTACGCAACAAGATTGGCGTTTCGTTTGCGCCCGATGCGCTCGATGGCTTAGCGCAGACGGTGGATTCCATGATTGCCCACCCCGCCGATTGGAGCGAGCGCATCAAGGATATCCGCGATGGCTTCATCTTCAATTTGGGCCACGGAGGCGAAATCGCCGGCGAATACCTGCTTTCTGCTGTTCTGGAAAAGCAAGAAGCACGCGAAGCGAACGGAAAGCGGCAGATAGCGAACTGAGGCCTTCGCCATCTGCACCAAGCCGAATTGTTGACAAATTACCCCACCTTTTGTCAACAAATTCAATCCGAGAGCGCCCATCGCAACAGCAAAATGGGCGCATTAAAAAGAACCGGGACAGCAAGAGTGCCCCGGTTCTGAATCAACGCTTCGATTTAAGCTCCGCAAACAGCATGCTGCTCCTCAACGCAACAGGAAAACCCGAATTCGGGAGTCGCATCAAGAGCCGCCTGTCCTACATCTGCTGGGGAGCAGACACGCCCAGAAGGCTCAACGCCAGCGCCAACACCGTGCGCGTGGCATCGCACAAAGCAAGACGTGCTTCCTGAACAGGCTGATCAACGCCAAGAACATGGCAGTTCGTATAGAACTGATGGAACGTTGCAGCCAGCTCCTGCGCGTAGTGGGTCAAGCGGAACGGAGCGCGGTCACGTGCAGCAAGCGCCACCAGCTCACCGAAATCGTCCATCTTGCGCATAAGCGCCAACTCGGATTCATCAGTAAGCACCGACAAATCAACGTTAGCGGGCACAACTTGCGAAGCCAGGTCATCGGTGGTCATTTCCCCGGCAAGCGCCTTTGCGGCAGCGTCCTCACCTGCGGCTTTACGCAAGATGGAACAAATGCGCGCGTGCGCGTACTGCACGTAATACACCGGGTTCGAGGAGTCCTGCTTCTTAGCGACTTCGATATCGAAGTCGATGGGCTGATCGGAAGAACGCGAGAGCATGAGATAGCGCGTTGCATCCACGCCCACCTCGTCGATAAGCTCCTGGAACGATACCATTTCACCCGTTCGCTTGGACATGCGCACCGGCTCGCCGTCGCGCAGCAAGTTCACCAGCTGGCCCAACATGACTTCCAGCGCACCCTTGTAGCCCCAAGCTTCAAGCATCGCTTCGCAACGCTTCACATAGCCATGGTGATCGGCACCCCAGATGTCGATGAGCTTACCCAAACCACGCTGAATCTTGTTGTAATGGTACGCGCAGTCGCTCATGAAATACGTCATTTCGCCGTTTTCCTTGATGAGCACGCGGTCTTTGTCGTCGCCGAAATCGGTGGAGCGGAACCACAGCGCGCCATCTTTCTCGTACAGGTAACCCTGGGCACGGAAAGCGTCTTGAGCGCGCTCAACAGGGGTTTTACCGTCTTCGCCGGGCACGTATAAGCTGCGCTCGCTGAAGAGCATGTTGAAGTGGGTGCCGAATCCTTCCAGCGTTTCGCGCACAATTTCCAACATGCGCTTGTAACCGTACTCGCGGAAATGCTCGTGACGCTCGGCGGGATCGGCGGAAAGCCACTTGTCTCCGTCGGCCGCAATGATCTCCTGCGCGATATCCATCACGTAGCCGCCGCCATAGCATTTTTCGGGCATTTCGACATCTTGACCCAGCGCCTGCTGGTAGCGCACCACAATGGAGTTGCCGAAGACGTCCATCTGAACGCCATGGTCGTTTACGTAGAACTCTTCGTACACGTCGTAGCCAGCATGACGCAAAACGCGCGCCGTGGCATCGCCCAGCGCCGCCCAGCGGCCGTGACCCACATGCATGGGGCCGGTAGGATTCGCGGAAACGTACTCCAAGTTGATGTGCGGAGTGCCTTCGGGCTGCTCGCCGCGACCGTAATTCATGCGCTCTTCGCGCACGGCGGCAACAACGCTTTGCAGCGCGCTTTCCGTCAGGCGGAAGTTGATGAAGCCGGGACCTGCAATTTCAGCAGAAGCGATAAGCTCATTTTGCGGCAGATGGTCGATGATAGTCTGAGCGATGGCGCGCGGATTCGAGTGCGCCAGCTTCGCGCTGCGCATGGCAACGGTAGAAGCCCAGTCGCCATTGGCCGCATCGCGCGGACGCTCCAGCGCGGCGGCGGGAGCCTGCTCCAGCGCCAGAGAGCCATCGGACATGGCAGCCGAAATGGCCGCGTCTACTACCTGTTCGAGTTGTTCGCGAATCTGCATGGTTATTCTTCCTTGTTTCGTTTCTTTCGATCGTCGTTCGCCGCTTTCCGGCGTTTTCGTTATCTCTCTTGCGGGCAGCTCTTTTGCAGCTGACGCGCAAGTGTATTACTTGAGGGTTGCGTACATGATAGCCTTGATGGAGTGCATGCGGTTTTCCGCCTCGTCGAAAACCACCGATTGCGGGCCTTCGAACACCTCATCGGTTACTTCCAGCTCGGTCAAGCCGAACTGGGCTGCAACATCGGCGCCCACCGCAGTGTTCGTGTCATGATACGAAGGCAGGCAGTGCATGAAGATTGCCGAGGGTTTCGCATATGACATGACCTGGGCATTTACCTGATACGGCGAAAGCAAGCGAATGCGATCGCCCCAGATTTCAGCGGGCTCGCCCATGGATACCCAAATGTCGGTATAAATGACGTCGGCGTCTTTGCAGCCTTCTTCCACGCTTTCGGTCAGCGTAACGGAGCCGCCCGTTTCCGCGGCAATAGCGCAGCATGTTTCCACCAAGTCGGCGGTGGGCATCTGCTCTTTCGGGCCACATGCCACGAAATGCAAGCCCAGCTTCGCGCAGACCACCATCAGGGAGTTTGCCACATTGTTCTGAGCATCGCCCATGAACACCAGCTTCTTGCCCTGGATGCCTTCGGGGAATTTTTCGGTCAGCGTGAGCATGTCGGCAATCATCTGCGTGGGATGGAATTCCGTGGTCAGACCGTTCCAAACCACCACACCCGACTTTTCGGCCAGCTCTTCCACGATATCTTGTCCGTAACCGCGATACTCAATGCCGTCGAACATGCGGCCAAGCACGCGCGCAGTGTCTTCAATGGATTCCTTTTTGCCCATTTGCGAGCTTTTCGGATCAAGATACGTCACGCCCATGCCCAAGTCGTGACCGGCAACCTCAAACGAGCAGCGCGTACGCGTGGAGGTTTTCTCGAACAGCAAGACAATGTTCTTGCCTTCAAGATAACGATGCGCTTCCCCCGCCTTTTTCTTTGCTTTGAGCTGGGCAGATAAGTCGATAAGATAGCGAATTTCCTCTGGTGTGAAATCCAAAAGCTTCAAAAAATTACGTCCGCTCAAGTTGATTTCCATAATGAATCCTCTTTTCTATCGATGCTGCGCACTGGAGTAGCGGCGGCGCTTGTTAGCACGCGCGAAAATACCGCCGCTCACCTGCTCACACATATTGTTTTCAGAAATAGTCATTTTACCGCTCTTTTGGGCTATAATACGTGTGTTTTTGTGTGAAGCGCAAGGTGCACACTACTATGCGGTGTACGGTTGCGAAGCTGAGCGTTGCGGCCGAGTGAGAGGCTGCGTAACTGGATGTCGTGATCGAGCGAGCGGCTGCGTAACTGGATGTCGTAGATGAGCATTGTGGCTATTTCAGAGCACGACTGGGGCAACTGCTCCACCATGTGTTGTTACCGAAGCTTGCCCGCTGCTTTGAAGCGCGAGCCACGCAAAACGATCATATGACGCGCGCCCATGGCTCAATGGATAGAGCAACGGACTTCTAATCCGTCGGTTGCAGGTTCGAGTCCTGCTGGGCGCGCCAGTTGGGGGCTGGCATCCGCGGGATGGCAGCCCCCAATTCGTAAGCGGCCGCAGGACTCGAACCGATGAGGTGGAAACGCGGCCCGCAGGGCAAGAACGTGCCAGTGGCACGTTCTTAGCGTTTCGCCCGACCGAGCTTGCGAGGGAGGGGTCGGTCTTCGCCGAAGGCGAAGCCGGAGTCCTGCTGGGCGCGCCAGCAAAATCCCAGCTCAGACGCTCGAAAACTTGAAATTCTGAGATTCCCGAGCCTGCGAAAAACGCCCTAAAACCGCTTAAAAACGGATAAATCCTGGGGACATCGTACCTTTTGTGCACCACCAGAAGCACCAAGCTTCGTACACCCTAAAATGTGGAATATGCCATAATGTCGAAAAGCCTACAAATTCATCATCTCTGCCGATCATGCTCGGATATCTAAAAAGTTGTTTATATTTTATTTACACACATTAAACATCTGTTTATAATTAAATCGCGAAAGGAAAGAGGGATGGTAAAAAGGAAGGACGTGGTGAAGTTCTTCACCTCCCACGGATTCATAAATCAAGGCGGAACGAATCACGATCGCTATAAACACCCAGATGGCAGGTGGACAATTATCGGACGACATCAGGAAATAAGCGATAGGCTGTTCGAAGAGATGAAGAAACAAGCTGGGCTGAAGTAATCCAGAACCACCTTCCCAAGCAGGAGACGAAAATGCTAAGAGTATACGAATTTGAGATTTTCGAGGACGAAGGCCTGTTCCTTGCCCTTCCCTACGATTTTGATGGTGGCACGCAGGGTAATTCGTTCGCCGAGGCATGCGAAATGGCGGCTAGCTGGCTGCAGTGCGAATGTGAAGAACGAACCATGCACGATAAGCCGCTTCCTGAGCCGTCGTTTGGCAACGAGCCAAAGAATGGTGGCAAGACTGTTATTGTGGCTGTAAGCGCTGGAAAAGATACCGTGCGCAAAGTGAGAGCTGCACAAGCCGCAGAGATGCTTGGTGTGACGCGCGGACGTGTGTCGCAGATGATTTCGGCTGGTCAGCTGGAATCGTTCCGCGAGCGGGGCACCGTATGGGTCACCGAGGACAGCATTGAGGCACGCCTCGCCGAACGGCCGAAAGCGGGAAGACCGCGCAAGGCCGTCATGGCGTGATGGCGCACGGCGCAGCCCTCTCACACGAGGAGCCAAGCCGCGAGAAGCGGTTTCGGGGACCGACGCGCCTTTCATTGAGCAAACCTGATGTATAATGCGATTTGATAAGCCCTAGGCGTGCTGGATAGCTAACCTAGAGCTTATTTCTTCTCGCAACGGTGCGCTGAACGTATTGCGTCGCACGACCACACCCTCAACCGAACCAATGATAAAAACGACCCACTTTTCTGTGGATTTTTGCCTTCTCTAGCATTATTTTTCATCGTTTTCCCAGGTCGCAAGAAAGTTAGCTGCAGCAAACCCACAGAAAAGTACCCTGTTTTTATCATGACGACAAAGGCTATGGAAGCAAAAGTTTGCACGAGGGATAGCTTCAGAAACAAACGGAGAAGACAAACTCGTAAAATCGTCTCCGCTACCGCATCTGCACGCTTGACCACCTGCAAGCAACACATCCACGCGGTCCCGATCTAGTGCTCAGGAATCTTCTTTAGCTCAGATTCTTCCGCCCACCTAAACCAATCATCATCCGCTTGATCTTCGGATTCAACACCATAAACGGTGCCAGCAACACCGTGATCGTCGATGTCAACAACAAAACACGGCTTCCCCGTTACTGTATCTAAAACACGATCATAGAGTCGAAACACCGGACAGCAACCTCCTTTCTGCAACAAAGCTTCACAGCAACGCCTTCTTCTGCGCCAAACGAACAGAACTCATCTTAAGGAAGCTCCTCCAAGTCATCGGAATCAACCCATACCATCCGCGCATCGTCGTCTGTATCCGTCAGCTCAACAAGATGAATTGCTCCGCGCGTCCTGGCGTCAAACTCAACAACAACGCCAACATGTCCTGTTGATTTAATTCGCACTTTCGAGTACTCACCAACCATTTGCCCGTTTCCTTCTCGTGGATCGTAAGCTCAATCAGACAATCCTCGCATGATGCAATTCATCCCGCAGAGGCCATAACGCCACGTCACCAGAAAGCCGCACTCAAAGCGCAGCCTGCGCCGTGAAACCGCCCGTCATCCCATATTCTATCCAAATTCTACCACCAAGGGGTGTCCTAATCTCTACCTTTGCCGTATGCTCAAAGCATCTTCGATACAGGAAGCATCCCGATGAACCAAAGAGTCATTGGCGATTTCATCGCACAGAAGCGGCGCGCGCAAAACCTTACACAGGAACAGCTGGGCGAAATGCTTGGCGTATCCAACAACGCCATCTCCAAGTGGGAAAACGGCAAGTCTATGCCTGATTACAGCATCATTCAAGAGCTTTGCAGCGCACTTCATGTAACGCTCCCGGAACTAATCGACGGCAAGGACGCACCAGAGAGCAACGCCCCAGCCTGCGACGACGAGCGAATCCTTGATCTGATTCGCCGCACGCAAGAGCTTGAGCGGCAGAAAAATGTCCTTTTCGGCCTTGTCCTTATCGTTTTGGGAATTGCTTGCGGAGCCCTGTCCAACACCTCCGGTGGAACAAACGTACAGGATTTCGTTTCTGGAGTTCTTTTGGGATTGTCCGTTGCGGAAATCCTGATAGGAATCTGGATTGCGGGAAAACACGCATTCGACAAGTAGCTACACGCACCCTGTCGCAGCAAATTCAGAAGCAAATAAGCGCCTGCCGCCCGAACGCACCGCACCTCGTGCATCGAGCACGCTAAGCCCTCCAGGGCACATGCAACATCACATATCCAGCAGCATGCAGCGGACACCAACAAAGCGTTACTCGAAAGATTTTCCCTGCCCCAATACAAGCAAGGAGCGCTTCACGCCATGTATGAAAACCCCTATAATTGAAAGTAGCTTTATCACTTACCCCGAAGAAAGAAAACACGCATGGCAAACGAACTTGCACCCTTCGCCGTTTGGACCTTCGCATCAAAATGTGCCATTCCAAGCGAAACCGCATCGGTACTGCTTGAGAACGAAGTTCCCTACGCTGCCTATAAAACCATACGCGACGTTGCACTCTTCACCAACAAAAGGCTCATCGTGAGCGACGCGCAGGGCATCACGGGTAAAAAGGTCGAAGTGTATTCCCTTCCTTGGTCGGCAGTAAACATGTGGTCGAGTGAAAACGCCGGCAAGCTGGATCTAAATGCGGAAATTGAACTATGGACCCGCGCGGGGCATATCAAAATCAACCTTGGTCGCGATGTCAACGTTCGAGAAATCGATGCGCTGATTGCTTCCGCGGTATTAGGATAACCCTTGTAAGTGCGGCTGGCGGCGCTCTCTAGCTACCAGCCGCACTACCACCTAGCGCATGAACAACCACTCATTCGACGAACATACAGGAGCCGTAGCGTTATTGCTACGGCTCCTGTGATATTTTCAGACGTTTTGCCGAGCTTTAAACAAATAGACATCTTAACGGGTTACTTTTTCCTCGTAGACATTCGCTTTCGCGCGCTTGCGTTTCCCTTCCGCGCTTTGAGTTCAGAAGCGCATGTTGTCGAAAAATCGGGGTGAATGCGCAAAATATGACAGTTCGGGGTAGGTCAGGGGTGTGAACGAGACCCACGAAGCCATCTTGAAAGCCATGTTCTCCCGACACCCCAGTAAAAGCCCAGGTCGCGCTCATCATCGAATAGAAATATCTTCTCGCTTCAAAAGCAAACCTACCCCGAACAGGAATATTTCGCACATTGGGGCTAAAAATCCGACAACATGAATACAATCAGGGCCAAAACGGCAAGAACATAGCCCGCGCGCATGACATCACGCGTCTTTTTGCCAATACCCAAGTCGCGCGCGAGAGATTTCGTGGCAATGCCCACGTGCCACGCGAGAACCGCCAGCAGCAATAAAAACGGAATTCTCAGCTGATCGGGACCGATTGCAAGAAAGCCGGGAAAGACAACGCAGCACAGATGCGCCGCAATCACCAACGCCAACAGTGCGCCTGTGGCCCATTTCAATACAAAGTGGCGCTTCTTACGTACGCTCGGTGGACGTTCTTTGTCGGTCAACATTAAAACGGTAGCGGCAACGCTGGCAACCACATGCACGCCCACAACACCCAACATGCCCCACACCAGCCATGGCACGCTGTTGACCAGACCGTCAACAAAGAAAGACGCCGTCCCCAGCCCTGAATGGACCAAGAAGAAAACAGCAATCACCAAAGCAACAAGCGCATTGAACAACCGGAGTTTTCCCGCAGGGGTATTTGCTCGCCTCATCGTAAAATCATTTCTTCCACGGAACCAAACAGCAAGTCAATCATAAGCAGACGATTGCGAACGACATCGGGCTTGCCCAGCAGCACCTTTACGGCTTCCGCCGCTTGAAACGATGCGACCACCCCCGCTGTAAATGGCAAGTTGCCCTCGGTTTTCTGCACACCTTCCCCATTGGCATCCATAACGGCACCATATAAGGAAGCAAAGGAAACATCGCCGGGAAACACCGTGCACACCTGGCCGAACCAACCGGCAATGGCACCGTACACAATGGGAACGCCCGCTGTCTGGCAAGCACGTGCCAGCTGGAAACGAGAAGACACGTTGTCCAGACAATCCACCACACAGCAACACCCGACTATTAAATCGGCGGCATTATCGCTAGTCAGATATGCTCTTACCGGCTCTACCGCAACCGAAGAGTTCACCGCGGCCAAACGCTTGGCGGCTGCATCCACTTTTGCCACGCCCAATGTTTCCTCGGTGCAGAAAAGCTGACGATTCAAGTTCGATTCCTCGAAAACGTCGGCATCAACCAGGCGCAAACCGCCCACGCCAACGCGCGCCAGATGTTCGGCAACAAAGCCGCCCAAACCGCCACAGCCGACAATCGCCACCTTGCACGTTTGGAGCGCCTGGCACTCTTGGTCCGACAGCGCTTGCTTATTGCGATCATATCGGTGGTGAAATGCCATAGCGCCCCCTTTCGTTGATATCTCTTCACTGACTGCCGCACCGTACCACGTCCGCAACACGCCGCTCGATGCGCCTATCGAGCAGCCGCCCGTCACCCCATACTCGCACACAACCTGCGTCGGCGCCAACCCAGCATGTCGTCGTGCCAAGCCGTCCCTGCGCGACCTGCGTCCGCGCGTTCGCGCGCTCGCGGCACGCCGCTAAGCAGCTACACGAAACGATACGTCTGCGCCAGCTCATCTGCAAGAGCTTTTTTGCGACACGCATCGCAGATGTCCACGTCCGACATCTCGCGCGTTCCCAGAACCTGACCGCACTCCTTGCAACGGACCAGCGCGAACGTGTGATTCCAAATCGTGCGCGTATCGGAATCTTCCGTAAACTCAATGCAGCCTGTAGGACACACGTTTGCGCAGCTCAAACAACCAATACAGGCATCGCTTGCCGCGCCATACGGCGTGTTGACCTCTTTGTCCACGCCACGATTCACGGTAGAAATTGCCCCCGCGCCCATGTTTTCACACGCCTGCACACACAGACCACACAGAATGCACTTGCCCGCATCCAGCGGCTTAAGGCGCGCATAACCTTCGGTCGCGCCCATCTGCGCTGCCATATCCGCAATCACCTCAGACTCAGGCGCACGTGCTGCCAGCAACGCCAAAAGAACTTTGCGCTCCTGTACGATCTTCGGCGAATTCGTAAGTACCTCGCACTCACCTTCAACGGGATACACGCACGACGTGACCACCTTGGAGCGACCGCGCGTAATCACTTCCACAATGCACACGCGACAACACGCGCGATGCTCCGCAAACGCGTTGCTGCGACACAGCGCCGGAATCTCAATGCCATTGCGTTTTGCCACATCCCACAGGTATTCGCCATGCTGAGCGATGCAGGGTACACCATCGATTGCAATCTCGTAGGTCTTGACCATGGCTACCTCCCCTCCGTCAGCACCGCATCCACACGACACGCCTCGCGGCAACTGCCGCAAGCAATGCACGCAGAAGGATCAATCACATGCGGCTGTTTCCGTTCGCCAGAAATCGCATCGGCAGGGCACGCCTTGGCGCACAGGCCGCACCCCACACACTTCTGTGGGTCAATAACGAACCTGGTCAGAGCGGCGCACACACCTGCCGGACAACGATGCTCGCGAATATGCGCCTCATATTCGTCGCGGAAGAACTTAATGGTGGTCAGCACAGGATTCGCTGCCGTGCGGCCCAATGCGCACAGGGAGGCGTCCTGCATCATGTGGCCGATTTCCTCAAGCAGCTCGATGTCGCCCTCTTTGCCGCGGCCTTCGCAAATCTCGTTGAGGATGTAACGCATCTGACGCAAGCCCTCGCGGCACGGCGTGCATTTTCCGCAGCTTTCCTCGCACAGGAAATCAATGTAGTAGCGCGCAACTTCCACCATGCAGCTGCGATCGTCCATAACAATCATACCGCCGGAGCCCATCATGGCACCGTATTCGGTTAGCGTGTCGAAGTCCACCGGCAAGTCCAGCAAGCTCTCGGGAATACAGCCGCCCGACGGACCGCCCGTCTGAATGGCCTTGAAGGGACGGTCGTTGATAATGCCGCCGCCAATGTCGTAGATAAGGGTGCGCAGCGTAGTACCCATGGGCACTTCCACCAAGCCAGTGTGCTTGACTTTTCCGACCATGGCAAACACTTTCGTGCCCTTCGATTTTTCTGTTCCTATCTGGGCATACGCTTCGCCGCCCTGAGCCAAGATGGTGGGGATGGACGCCAACGACTCAACGTTATTCAGCACCGTGGGCTTCTCGAACAAGCCGCTCTGAACGCTGCGGATGTACTTGGGACGCGGCTCGCCCACCTTGCCCTCGATGGAGTTCATAAGGGCCGTGGATTCGCCGCACACGAATGCGCCGCCGCCACGCACAATGCTCAAGTCCAGCTTGTGATTGGTGCCCATGATGTGCTCGCCCAGAATGCCCGCTGCGTACGCATCGTCAATGGCATGCTGGATATGCTCGCGCGCCAAGGCGTATTCGTCTCGAATGTAGAGCACGCCCGTCTCGGCGCCAATGGCCAGCGCGCCAATAATCATGCCCTCAATAACAGCGTGGGGGCTGCCTTCCATAGTAGAGCCGTCCATGAAAGCGCCTGGGTCGCCCTCGTCGCCGTTGCACACGATGCATTTCGGCGTGACGTCGTAGCCTGCCGCGCTGCGCCACTTCCGCCCCGTGGGGAAGCCCGCGCCACCCTTACCGCGCAGACCGCTCTTTTCCACCTCGGTGATAATCTCGTCGGGCGTCATGGTCAGGGCCTTCTTCAGACCTTCATAGCCGCCCGCGGCAAGGTATTCATCCAAGCTCAGCGGGTCGATGATGCCCACATCTTTCAGCACCACTTTGTTCTGCAAGCCGTAGAAGGGGTTGTCGGCTTGATGCTCGTGACGTTTCCCCTGCTCATCGCGATACAGAAGCTTCTCTACCGGCTCGCCTTCAAGTGAGGCAATAATATCGGATGCGTCCGCTGGCTTCACCTTGTAATACATGGTGTCGCGCGGCATCAAGCGCACCAGCGGACCCTGCTCGCATTCGCCCGAGCAACCCGTGCGGCACACCTTAAGCTCTACCAGGGCATTTGCATTCTGCGCCGTGATTTCTTCCTCTAAGGCGCGCGCCACATCGTATGCGCCGTTAGCAATGCAGCCCGTGCCGCAACACACTAGAATCTTTTCGGTCTTACTCATTGCTGGCCTCCCCTTCTTCGGCATCAAGCGAGCGATAGTGCTCCACAATGCCGGGGACGTCTTCCAGCTTCAGCTTATTGTGGTACGTGCCATCGACCAACATGACCGGCGACAGCGCACACGAACCCAGGCAATTTACCATTTCCACGGAGAACAGCCCGTCCTCGGTAGTCTCGCCCGGCTCAATACCCAGCTCGCGCTTGAGGCCCGTTGCTAAGTTCACGGATCCGCGAATGTGACAGGCGGTGCCGTTGCAGATCTTGATGATGTGCTTGCCCTTAGGCTTGAGCGACAACGCTTTATAGAACGTGGCCATGGAATAGAGCTGGGCAACACCGCAGTTCAAATGCTCGGCCAGTCGAGTAAGTCCCCGTTCGGGAATATAGTTGAACGCATGCTGCATATCCTGCATGGCAGCCAACGCATAGCGGCGCTCGGCAGGATACGACTGCACGATTCGGATGATTTCGTCTTCGGAAACCATAGGAGTCTCCTTCGTGTTCAAGGAACGCATGCGGGCGGAAGGCGGCGGCGCGGCACCGGAGCAGCAGCCGCGATCACGGTCACACTTGCGTCACAGCAGCGTCACGGCCGCGCTGCTGAGGCATCGCGACCGCGCCATACCCGCAGCACCGCAACCGCAACAGCAGCATTACCGCAGCTCAGCCGCCTGCAACAAGCGGCGTCACCGCAACGTAATCCTGCTCGGAAAGCGCGGTGTGCACGCCATCCAGATGCTCGATATGCCGTCCGCACACCAGCACAATGGCATCGCGTCCCTTATCGGTATGATCAGCGTTGAGCAGCAGTCCCCGAAAATCGGGGTAACGCTGCTCCAAAATCTCCAGCAACTCCAAAACGTCGCGGGGGGCGGGGATGTCGATGCACCCCTGCCCCACGATTTTGCGATATGTCGCGAAAAACTTGACGTTCATGCGGCGCCCTACAGCGAAAGCTCCTGGAACTTCGCTTCGGTGGGGTCGCCTTCGGCCGTCCAGCCGCGCGCTTCGTAGTAATCGGCCAGCATAACCTGCAGCTCCGCAACCTTGCCTTTAGCCGGGCCACTTGGCAGCTCTTCGCGCAGCAAGCGCGGCGGCAGCGTGTCTTTTTCCACACCGGCAGCCATGTTGAAACGCTTCTCCAGGTTCCAAATGCGCTCGCCCTTCAGCAAGATCTCTTCATCGGTCTCATCGGTTCCCACTGCTTCGCGATACAAACCGGCCAGCTCGGGCAGGCCCAGCGCGAACGTTGTGAACAGACAAATACCCGTGGAATCGCACAGCGCCGTGAGGTCCTGGAATGTCTTCAGCAACGCACCCTTCCCTTCCGTGACCAGGGGATCTGTTTTCACGGGAAGACCCAACACCTCGGGGGAGATCATGTAACCGCGCACGTGGCAGCCTCCGCGGTTGGATGTTGCGTACTCAAGCGCAATGCCTTGAATGGCGCGGCCGTCGTAGGCGGGCATCTCCTGCTTCTTCACGGACATGGACAGCTCAGGATGGCCGTAATGCTCGGCCAAGCGGTAAGAGCCCTGGCCCAGCAGCTTGCCGAAACCTTCACCATCGGCCGTCATGCGCACGCAGCGCACCATGGCGGCAGCATCGCCAAAGCGCAAGGGGAAACCAATGTCGCTCTCGGGGATATAGCCCGCTTCGAACAACTCCATAGCACAGGCAACGGTGGCGCCCAACGTAATGGGGTCCATGCCCTCCTCATTGCAAATCCAGTTGGCTTTCAGCACGGCGGCAATGTCATCCACGCCGCAGTCGGCGCCAAAGCTCCAGCCCGCTTCGTATTCGGGGCCTTCGCCAAAGCCGTAAAACTCGCTCTCATCAGGCTCGATCTTAGTCACGCGACCGCATGCGATGGTGCAACCGAAACAGCCCTGGTTCTTCACCAGCGCGCCTTCGGCCAGCTTCTCGCCGGAAATCTCGTACGCGTTCTCAAACACGGCGCCATCGCGGCCGTTGTTCTTGGGCAGGCCGCCCACTTCGTTGATGATGTTCACCAGAATCTCGGTGCCGTACGCCGCCAGGCCGGTACCGCATACGGGATGCTCGCGCAAAATGGTGCGCGACTTCAGGCTTTCCTCCAAAAAGCCCTGGTTGCGCGCAACTTTCACGCTGCCCGTGCCGCGAACGACCACGGCTTTCAGGTTCTTTGAGCCCATAACAGCGCCCATGCCGCCACGGCCGGCCGCACGGTTCTTGTCATTCATGACGCCCGCGAACAGCACGCCGTTTTCGCCCGAAGGAGCAATGGTGGCAATGCGGAACTTGCCCACTTCCGCTTCCAGCAAATCGGTGGTCTCGTGCACGTTCTTGCCCCACAAATGGCTTGCATCGCGCAGTTCCACCACGTCATCGTTGATGTAAAGGTACACAGGATGGTCGGCCTTACCCTCAAAGATAATGCCGTCGTAGCCCGCGTACTTCAGCTCGGGGCCGAAATGTCCGCCGGAGTTTGCCGCACCAATAGTGCCCGTGAGCGGCGACTTCGACACCACTTCGTAACGGCCCGCAGAAGGTGCAAACGTGCCAGTCAGAGCGCCCGTCATGAAAATAAGCTTATTATCAGGGGAAAACGGATCGATCTTGGGATCAACCTCGTTGCAGTAATATTTCGTGCCCAAACCGCGCGCGCCCACGTAATCGTTGGCATCTTGCATGTTCAGAGGTTCTTTTGCGATGGTTCCCGCGCTCAAATTGACGCGAAGAATGGTGCCTACCCAGGCGTTTCCGATAGCCATAATCTACGCCTCCTCGATAGCGGCCATAAGCTTGTCGGCCAAAAGCTGCTTTTTACTTGGTGCTTCAACAGGGTCAACAGCGGAAATAGCACCTGTGGGACAGAACTTCACGCACATGGGGTCGCCACCGCACAAATCGCACTTGATAACCTTCTTTTTCAGCGGCGAGTACGAGATATTGCCCAAAGGACATGCGCTCACGCACATCTTGCACACCAGGCATTTCGAAGCATCGTGCTCTACTACGCCAGCGGCGTTGCGCGTTAAAGCTCCCGTGGGGCACACCTTGGCGCAGGCAGACTCGTCGCACTGCATGCACATAACCGGAACGGTAATGGCAGCCTCTTCGTAGTGGAAGACGGTGACATTGGACAAACGGGGGTTGAATTCGTCGAAGTGGCCGAAGGAGCAGGCCAGCTCACAAGAGCGGCACGCTTTGCACTTCTTCGGATCGACTACCAGCTGTAATGCCATGAGGATCCCTTCTCTCGACTCTCGACAATAAGTCCTAAGGATATTAAAGCATGCGGTTGGGCAGAAAAACCAACGAAATGGCGCGCTGGGAGGCAAATTGCTCGTTTCTGCCCAATCCCAGGTGATATGATTAGGCAGAAAGCCAAGGGAAGGAGCCTCCATGAAGTCGTTCACCTACGCCACCATGCCCGCATCTGCCTATTCCGAGGAATGCTGGCGCCTGCACCAGACCCTTCACGAGAACAAGGGGCGTTTCGATGCCCTGCGTGACCAACATCAAGGCTTGCTTGCAAAGCTTGAGGCCCCGGCGCTGGCGGACAATGTAGATGCTTCGGCGCGCATTGATGGCATCTATCTGGATCCTTCCCGCATTCAGCAGCTCATAGACGGCATGGAGGCCCAAAGCGCGCGGGAGCGGCAGGTTGCCGGATACGCCCGAACACTGAAAGCCTTCCAGAAAAATCCCGAACGCTTCCCCCTTGATGCGGCCACGTTTTTGGCCATGCACACGGTGCTTGTGGGCGCAGCATCGGGGAAGAAAAGCGCGTATCGGCAGAAAGATTACGTGAACATGATGATGAACGGCCAGGTGCAGCGCGTGCCCGCCAGCCCCATTCTGGCATTCGAAACGCCGCTGTATCTGGGTTCTGCCTGCGATAACTTGGCCACCGCGTTTGCCGAAGACGCCAGCCGCAAACTCATGATGATTCCCACCTTCGCGGTGGATGTGATGTGCATCAAACCGTTCGACGAAGGCACCGGGCGCCTGGCGCGTCTGTTTTCGCTGCTGCTCATGGAGAAAGCGGGGTTTGACGTGTACCGCTACGTGAGCATCGATCGGCTGTGCGAGCAGCACGCAAGCGCGTATTACGAAGCGCTCAATGCCTGTTTGAACAGCTGGGATACGCCGGAATGCGATTACGCGCCATTCGTTGCACTGTGGCTTTCGCTGGTGAGCGAGGCATACCGTACGCTGCTTGCGCTTATGGAAAACGAGCCGCTGGGCACGCCATCGAAAACGCAACAAGTGAAGGATCTTTTCGCCTTCCGCAACACCCCCATGACGAAAGCCCAGGTTGTTGGCGCGCTACCTGAGGTATCGCTGTCCACGATTGAGAACGCGCTGGGCGCCCTGGTGCGCGAGGACTACTTGGAGAAGCTGGGCGCGGGGCGCTCCACGGCATATCGTCGCAAGTAACGGCGCGGCGCGGGCGTTCGAACGAGCACGGCGGGCGTGCCGACGCGCGATCAACGGGATGCGCGCGGCATAAGGCAGCGCAGACGAGCAGCCACCCGGCGGCCCACAACGGCGCGACGCACGTTGCAGAAATGTTACAGATTGCAACAACCATACGTGCAATATGCGAAAATAACCGCGATACCACCAATGCGCCTGGAGACAAACGCTCATGCCCGCAAAAACACCGAACCAATCAAGCGAAAGCGCCCGAGAAGCAATCCTTGAAGCCTTAATTGAGCTGACCAGCGAAAAAGCGTTCTCGTCCATCACCATCGTAGAGCTTTGCAAAGCGGCGGGCGTTTCGCGCATGGCATTCTATCGCAACTACAACGTGAAAGAAGAAGTGTTCTCCCGCAAGCTTGATGAGCTGGTCAAGCAATATTGGGATACCACCGCCGCCCTAGTTGAACGCGGCGACTTGTGGTATGACCTGGGGCATTTAACGGCGTTCTTCGAAATCATGTACGAGAACCGCAAGCTGGTTGACAGCCTTTTTCGCTGCGGCTTCACCTGGCTGCTTATCCAAGCTATTGCCGGTTTTCTGCTGGACACCTGGGGAAACGAAACGCCCGAAGCCACCTATTTGCTCACCGGCTTCGCGGGATTTCTGTGCTCGTGCTACGAGCCGTGGGCAGAAGGCGGGTTCAAAGAGGAACCGCGCCAGATGGCATTGCTTGTCAACCATTTCTACCGCATTCCCAGCGAACGCAGAAAGTAACACTCACCCAGAACGCTGCCACACCGGGAGCGGCGCGAACACCCGCAATCATTGCGCCGCGGCATCGGACGCTCACACCGGGCGCCCGCGCCGCTCCTGCAGCAGGCACGATGAGCGCGTAAGCAGGCATTGTGGGCGCTCGTACCGGTCGCCCACCCCCGCTACTGCGCCAGTACCTTTCCCACCTTTTGCGAGAACGCAGCCATTTTGTCGGGGTCCATCAAATCGCCTTTATCCATTAAATCAAGGGCCTGGCAAAACATTGTCTCAGGCGGCGCTTCGCTCAATATCAGGTACTTTGTAGCTGCAGATGCGAAATCGTCCTGCGCTTCCACGTATAAACTCAAAGCAGCCAGCGCCGATGTGCCGTATCCAATGTAATAAAACGGCTTCGAGAAGATATGCGAAGTGGCCGTCCACGACTCATCCTCTTGCGGCATGCGATATTTCTCACGAACATCAGCCCAGATAGCATCGATTTTTTCGGGCGTTACATCGGGCGTGGTATAGGCGCGATATTCGGCTTCGTTTATCGCAAACGCCTCGCGCACCGTCTGCGCTTTGTCGTAGACCACGTAAGCCGCAAGCGCTTCGCCATAACCTGGACAGAGCTCATCATAAGCGCCGCAGCACAAAAGCTCGAGCGCCTGGGACATGGTTTCCTGCACATCAGGCACGTCGTTTGACACGAACGCATTGCTTGGCGCGTGACACATATGGTTGAAGTGCCCAAACTCATGGATTAGGGTCTGATAATCAGCCACATCCCCTTCAGGGGCAATCACCATAAATGCATCGTTGTAGCTGGGAATCTCCATGGTAAAGGCGTCGTTCGCGTACGTTTTTACGGCACTGATGTCATACAGGCCGTTTCGCTGCAGGTGGTCAACCGCTTCCGTAAGCGCGGGCGATACCGCCGCGACGCATGTTCTCAAGTTCGCCAACTTCGCTTCGCTTGCATCGCTATTCTCATCGAACACCCGAAACACCAGGTCAACGTCAAGATGATCGGTCAAATACGTCTGATAGACAGGAACGTAATCGCGCGCAATTGCTTCTTGGAGCCGCAGTGCGTCATCCACCGTATAATCGCGGCGATACTCTACGGCATACGCATATTCGGCGTAGTTATCGTAACCGCATGCACGAGCGAGCGCATTATTCGTGTTCACCATTTCAATGTACAGCTCTTTAAGCTCCGTTTCGCTTGTCCCTTGCGCCGCAAGCTTGTCGTAGCGAACCACCAGGTCGTTACGCTGCTTCCGAAGATCGTACGCTTCATTGCTCGCATTGGCTGAGCGATCGAGCGCGTAAGCGAACGTGCTACCGATATGCGCGCGGAAGCCCTTACCCTGCGATGATTCCAACGCGCGCCTGAACTGATACGCGCATTTCGCAGTCGTATCGCTAAGCAAATCGCGCTTTGCCACGTAGCGCTCAACCGCCACCGCATCGGATGCATTCTGACGATAATCGAAACGCGCAAGCGCATAATCGCTGTTCAAGCTCATAACATGCCCTGCCAGCTTGTCGTAAAGGCGCGTGAGCTCTGCAAGATCGGTCGCACCGTTATCAACATCGCTTTTGAACGCATAAAAATCGTTGAGATACGCTTCCTGATCAAACGAATTGCGCGAGCGTTGGTCTAGAGGGACATCATGGTGCGCAACGTTTGTCCTGTAGGTGAACGCAACAGGACCGGAAGAGCTCATTGGAACGCCAGCGGACGAGCTGCCAGCACTTGCGCTGCCCGCGCTTCCCGCACTTCCTGCGCCAGCCCCTTCCCCGCTACATGCGCAAAGCGACAAAGCAAGAACACTGCTTACGATTATTGCAATGGTCAGCAAGCGTGCTGTGCCCACCGTATCCCCAATCTGCCTTGTATGCTTCACGTTTCGGCCTCCTTTAACAGCAAAGACCCCAACAACGGGCGCCATCTTTCCTTTCGCACCCTGGCACGCATTGCCCACGAGCTTGCGCACCGAGCGCACAATCACCCAGCACTTACTTTACCCACCAACTTTATCTACCAATAAAGCACAGCGGAAGGACTTGTGGCCCATAAATGGCAATTCGCCGTGACCTTTTGGCGCAAATGCGGGTCATTGCGCCACAAACAGCCTCTTTATTCACGCAACTTTACAAAACACGCGCCACATTACGAAGCGTAACGCTACACTTAGTATCGAAAAGTTTTAAGGGCGAATGTGCCGAACCGCAAGGAGGTTCTTTTGAGCGAGTATGTTTTGTCTTGCTGCTCGACGGTTGATCTCACCAGAGAAAAAATCGAAGCGCATGGAATAAAATGGGTGCCGTTCCATTACGAAATCGATGGCAAAGAATACCTTGATGACTTTGGCGAAACGATTCCTTACGATGATTTTTATGCCGCCATGGCCAAAGGAAGCTCAACAAAAACATCCCAGGTCAATGTTGGCGAGTTCTACGAACATTTCAAAGCAATTGCGTCCGAAGGAAAGGACATCCTACATATCTCGTTTTCGTCGGGCCTTTCGGGCGCTTATGGCTCTGCCGAAATCGCTGCAAAAACAATCAGGGAAGAATTCCCCGAGCGCAACGTAATTGTTATCGACTCGCTATGCGCGTCGTCAGGATACGGCCTGCTCATGGATAAACTCGCCGACTTGAAAGAATCAGGCATGGGCATGGATGAGCTCGCAACGTTCGCCTTGGAGAACAGGCTGAACGTTCATCACTGGTTCTTCTCTACCGACCTGCATTATTACGTGTTGGGCGGGCGTATTTCAAAGGCGGCGGGCGCCATTGGCGGCGCGCTGAAAATCTGCCCCGTTTTGAACATGAGCAACGAAGGCAAGCTGACCCCGCGCGAAAAAGTCAGAACGAAGAAGAAGGCCATCGCGCGCGTAGTGAACATCATGAAAGAGCATGCGGCGGACGGAAAAGAGTATCGCGGCAAGGTGTTTATTTGCAATTCTGCATGCCTTGAGGATGCCCAAGCTGTTGCAAGCATGGTTGAAGAAGCGTTTCCCCAGATGGATGGCCTCGTGGAGATTTTCCCCATTGGCACGACCATCGGAAGCCACACCGGCCCGGGAACCGTCTCGCTGTTCTTCTGGGGAGACACGCGCGTGGATTAAGGGGCAAGACTTCAATTCTCGCGGTCAAGATTCGCGAAAATGACCCATTTTGCTTCAATTCTAGGCATGTTGTTGAAAAAGCGGGGTCAAATTCGAAGTTATGGTAGGTTGGAAGTAGGTCAAAGCTCTGGTGCGCTCGTTAATTGAAGCAGTTATTTTCTCTATACCCGTCTGACCTGGTGTTTTGCTTAGTCATGATTTCGGGCGACCGTTTTTCATGTAGCATTTTGCGCCTCTACCTACTTCCAACCTACCATAACTTCGAATTTGAGGCCCAAAATTCAACAACATGAATCGAAAACGGCCGTTCGTCAGAACGGCCGGAGAAGTTGGAGCGGGCGACGGGAATCGAACCCGCCTCATCAGCTTGGAAGGCTGAGGTTCTACCAATGAACTACGCCCGCAAAAATGGTCGGGACGACAGGATTCGAACCTGCGACATCTTGCTCCCAAAGCAAGCGCGCTACCAAACTGCGCCACGTCCCGTTGCTTTAGCAGCGACTTAGCATTATATCCTAATTTAGCCGCGCGATGCAATTAATTCTGCAAGTTTCCTCAAAGCAACCCCTCGATGGGAGATTTTTGCCTTCTCGTCCTGCGAAACCTCGGCAAATGTAAGCTCGCCGTTGTATTTGTCGGGATAGAAAAGAGGATCATAACCGAAGCCGCCTTCACCGCAACGCCCAAATCCGATCTTGCCCTCAACGGTTCCTTCAGCCACCAGCTCGCTACCATCTTCGTCGATAAACACAAGCGAGCACACATAACGCCCGGTACGCTGCTCCCACGGCACGTTCGCAAGCTCGGAAAGCAACTTATCGTTATTCGCCTCGTCATCGCACTGCTCCCCCGCATAGCGAGCAGAGTAGACGCCAGGGCGGCCATCCAAAGCGTCAACCATAATGCCGGAGTCGTCGGCCAGCGCGGCCAGACCACCGCTTGTCTGATACGCCGCAAGCGCCTTAATGCGCGCATTGCCCACAAACGTATTGGCATCTTCCACCGGTTCGGACACCACGCCTAACTGGCGCAACGTCTTGAACTCCCAGCCATCCATGGCCAGAGCGCCTTCGATTTCGCTTACTTTATGCGCATTATTCGTAGCCAAAACGATTGTTTTCACAGCTTTTCCTTTCCTATCACGCAGCATTATCGCCGCTACAAGACGCATCTACACGCCAACTCCGCACGTCGCACCACACCCTATCGCGACAGCAACATCGCGCGCCCGCACGGCGCGTCACAAAGCGTCCTTTCATGCTACACCTGCGTACCTGTCTCACGTCAAATCAACGTGAGCCACATCGCGCAGTTCTGTCTTGAAAACGCGTCCGCCAAAACGGCGAAACTCCTCAACGTCATTCCCGGTCGTGAAGAACCTCCACTGTGCCGTGTTGTCCTTGCCAGCAAGTTGGCCACGCCGCGCAAGCGTTTCCGCAACATCATGCGCCGTTTCCGCAGCGGACGAAATGAGCGTCACTTCCCGTCCGACCACGCCTCCAATCAGCGATTTCAGAAGCGGATAATGCGTGCATCCCAAAACAAGCGTATCGATGCGGCAACGACGCAGCGGATCCAAATACTCAATGGCAATCTTTTGGAACTCGGGACGTATGTAGACCTTCGAAGCTTCAGACATGAACGTTTCCACAGGCCCTTCCGCCATGCGAACACCCAACTCGGCGATCTCCACAAAGCGAGGCGCCGGTGTGGAGAACACGGTAATACCCGCGTCCAGATTGCGAATTGCCGTGGAATACGCGCCCGACTCGATGGTGCCCTTTGTAGCAATAACCCCAACGCGCCTGTTCAACGTGGCACGCACTGCAGCACGCGCACCCGGCTCCACCACGCCCACCACCGGCACGCTAAACGTTTGCTGCGCATGCGCCAAACCCGCCGCCGTTGCCGTATTACATGCAATAACCAGCAGCTTTACACCTTGATTGACCAACCACCCGCCGATTTGCTGCACGAATCCGTCAACCTCATGCAAATCGCGCGGACCGTAAGGGCAGCGCGCTGAATCGCCCACGTACACAATGTTCTCATGAGGCAGGCGCTCAGCAATGGCGCGCGCCACGGTAAGCCCACCGTATCCTGAATCGAAAATGCCAATAGGCGCATTACTATATGTTCCTTCTTTTTGCATGGGGAAAGTATAACGCTCCTTACGCCAAGCGGACGCACTGTGCTACCCTTTTCCAAATAAGAAAACAACGCGAACGCTTTGCGGGCAAGCTGGTTCGCCGCAAGATTTAGTTGCGCCCCACATCGCCGCAACGCAAAGAACATTCGCAAAACCAAGAAGAATCGCTTGATGAGCCATGGCTAAAGATAAAGAACTGAAAACAAACGTCATGCGCATGCTTGATGCTGCGAAAATCCCCCACACTGTGCGCACATACGAGACCGATGGCAGCCACACGGGAACCGAGATTGCCGCCATGCTGGGACTCAATAAAGAAAGCGTGTTCAAAACGCTGGTCACGCGCGGAAAATCAGGCGAATATTACGTGTTTATGATTCCCGTGGCCGAGGAGCTTGACTTGAAGAAAGCGGCAGCGGCCGTTGGCGAGAAAGCCGTGAGTATGATCAAATCAAAGGAGCTTTTGCCGCTTACGGGCTACATCCACGGTGGCTGCAGTCCCTTGGGCATGAAGAAGCAGTTCGTGACCAGCATCGACGAAACGGCAGAGCTGTTCGATCGCATTAATTATTCAGGCGGGCACATTGGCTGCCAAGTAGAAACATCGCTCGAAGACTTAGAGAGCCTGATTCCGCTCATTCATGCCGACTTGACGGTATAAGCGCACGCAAAACACCTAATCGCTGGCGCAACAAAGCACGGATGTTAAAAAGACCCCGTCACTTTTTAACATCTGCCGCCGTCGTCAACGCGAAATTGTTGACAAAAGGTGGGGTAATTTGTCAACAAATCGGTTGCTCTTGCCCCGCCCTTTTACCAGTGGACGACGACAACGGTTCCTACGTCTACGATGTTGTAGAGCTCGGCAGCTTTGCTGGGCGGAAGATTCACGCAGCCGTGACTGCCGTAGCCGTCACGATACATCGTTCCACCGAAATCGGGCTGCCAGGGAGCATCGTGCAGCGCGTATACATTACCGATGAAGGGCATCCAATAAGCCACCGTTGATTCGTTGGGCTTCTCTTTGCCTTCCTCGTAGGTATACAGGCGCTCGTTGGTAGCTTTGCGCGTAATATGGTAGACGCCCGTGGGAGTAACACGCGTGGGATAATTCACGTTACCTGAAATGAAATCGCTCTCCCAAATGACCGATCCGTCTTCATCGAAGAAATAGGCATGCTGTTCAGCCAAGTCAATATCGATATAGCGTGTCCATTCGGCACCCGTTTCCATATTGTAGTAAGCGCCCTCGCTCTCGCAGGGAATGGCAATCTCGCCTTGCTCGCTATCATGCACCGCCGCGACAATCATATCGGTAAGCGCGGCCGTATCAAGTTTCCAACCGAATGCAGGGCCACCACTCACGGTAATCTCTTTGCCATCGGGACGCGTATACGTGTGCTCGGTGCCGTACGTATTCAGCTTGTCGGCCATCTCCTGCGCCCACAACTCAACGGCTTCCTCGTTCAGTGAAATGTTGCGATTGTCATCGTAAACAATCCAGTCAAGCACGTTTCCTTTGTTGATTTTCAGCGCCGGATAACCGCCAAGCGTTAGCGTTACGTTTACATGAGAAAGCGCGTTGACCTGGTCTGCAGCACTTTTCAAGCTTTCATCGGTGGCGAAGACCGCCGGCGAAACAAGGTCGCGCTCAGTAAGCTCAAGACGCGCGTGGACAAGGCGCAGCGCAGCATCAACATCGGTAAGAACCTGCTTTTTATCAAGCTTCGTGCCCGCCTGTTCAGGAGCAACCACAACAGCATCGGTCGCCTCATCGTAGGCAAGATGTGCATCCACGGGGTCAGTTGCCGTTTCATTGCAGGCAGCAAGCGTCTCATCCAAAAGCTGAGTCACTGTTTGCTTGTTGTAAGAAACAGCGAACGTTGCGCTTTTGCCTGCATGAGTGAACAGTTCAACAGGCCACGTCCAGGGATTCACATAAGCAAGCATGTCCTGATCTGGATCAAGACCATAGGAAATCTCTTTGCCGGGAATTGTAAGCTCGCATCCATAACCCGTGACCTCAAGCTGATAGCCATCCAGTGTGGCAGCAATCTTTCCCCGCATTTCATCAGGCTTTTTCCAGGAAACGTCAACGCCGTTGATATTTGTGCCGGGAAGAAAATGACTCATGAAGAAGACAGCACCGGCAAGATAAAGCGCAGCAACCAGCGCAACGATAACACCCAAAACGATTCCGACGATTTTAAGTTTTCCGCGTGAGTGCGGCATGTCATACGCGGCGGAGTCGGAAGAGAAGAAATCCTGGCTGCCGTTGGCACCGTTGGCTGTCTCGACATCCGCAGCGACCTTTGTTTTTTCTTGCGCCTTCGCCTTCGCGGATTTCCCCGATTTCGTGGACGCATTGATCGTTGCAGGCTTTACCGCGTCTACGGATGCAGCGGGTGCCGCAGGAGCCGCCTTAGCAGCATGTTTTGGCTTTTCGGAAGAGGCCTCTTCTTTTTTCACATGTTTTGGATTCATGGTCAAATCGCTAGTGCTCTCTTTGTTGCTTTGGATTCCCATTTTGGCCGTATTCGGGTAATTATATCAGCTTCGCTGGCAACACCCTGCGTGCACAAGAAAAACGTCCCGATTCGGCAGAAACGGAATGTTTTCTCATATTCGTAATTGCAAAGCGCAAAATGCCTGATAACAAGCGCATGCCCAAGTAAATGCTACTTGAACTGACTCGGATGCTTCTCAAAGAAGTCGTAGCGCGGCGGCAAATCCTCCACGGCATGCCCACCTGCTGCACGCTCTTCTTCGGTGCACAGTTCCGCCAAGCTCTCGAAATCCGCATTCCAGCTAAAGAAACGACGCGCGTCAAAACCAAGGCGGTCGCAAATCTTTTGGCAGCCGCCCGGCACCACGGGATGCATCATCACCGAGCAAACCCACAGCAGATACGTACTATCAAGCAGCACCTGACGACGTTTTTCGGTGTCGCCTTCCTGCTCGGCAACGCGAATGCCATCAGCCCAATACTTTTGCGCGTAGCGGATAAACGCATCGGAGAGCGAAACAATGGAATGCAGCTCCACCTTGTGCATAATCTGATCGTAGTTCAAAAGCACATCGTGTGCCGCAGCAACCACACTCGGCGTAACGGCTCCAACAGGGATAACGCCATCGAAGTTCTTCTGCGCCTCGTAGAAGCAGCTGCGCGCCAAGCGGTTGAACACGTTCGTAAGCAGCGCGCCTTCCTTCAACGCAGGGTCGGCATAGCGCGTATCTTCGCGCTTTTGCGGATCGGGATCGAAAGGCTTCGGCGAGAAACCGACCGACTTTTGATCAAGACCCAGCGCAAGCCAGTGCGCACGCAACTGCTCGGGCGTATAGTAATTCAGCAGCTCATCGGCCGAAGGCGGCTTCACCGCACCAGACGAAGACGCTTTCGTCTTGCCGAACAGCACGTGATGATTCGCAACTAAGCGCGTCTGACGAACGGGCGCACCTTCGCCTTCGAAATTACCCGGCTGCAACGCCTGGAACAGCGCCGGCTGCGCCACACCGTAGAAATACAAATTATCCTGGCCGATAAACTGGTAGACCTGCGCATCATCCGCGCACCAGAAATCGCGCCAGCTTTCATGCGGAAGTCCCAGCTCATCGTTGCATGCCTGCGTAAACGAGATAGGCGCCCACAGGCTTTCCGGCCAACACCACACGGTAAGACCCTCTACCCCATCGAACACGGGCGCCTTCACGCCCCACTCAATGTTACCCGTCATGCGGAACGGCACTAACGCCTTTCCCATGCGGAAGCGAATGCCAGCAGCACTTAGCACGCCACGGGCGGCATCGCGGTCGTCAATCGAGGAAAACTCCAGTTCAAAGCTTTGCTTGCCCTTTTCTGCTGCACGATATTCATGTTGCGGCAGCTGATTTGCAATTGCCAGATACTGGTCGTACAACTCATTTTTGATGTAGGTAACCGGCGCGCCCAAGAACTCGCGAATCGTCTGCGGAACAATGGCGCGCACATCGGGGTCGGCTTCAAGCTGGTCGGTGTGATCGCGCAGGAACTGCGTGAACGCCGGCAAATCGAAGTACCAGTTTTCCACGGGACGCATTTCAGGCGTGGTGCCCGAAAGCGTGGACACCGGCTTGAGCAAATCTTGCGGCTCGTACTGATGCCCCAAATCGCACTCATCCGCATAACCCTTCTCGGACTTGCATCCCTGAACAGGGCAAAAGCCAACAACCTGGCGGCCATTCAGGAACGTTTCCGCCTGCGCGTCGTAGAACTGCAGTGTAGAGGTCTTCTTCAGCCAGCCGTTCTTGTAGAGCTGCGTTAGAAATTCGTTGCTTACGCGCTGATGCACTTCGCCTGCGTGATCCAAGCTTGAACCCTGGTAAATGGACAGCTCAACCTCGTATGCATCAAGCGTTGCTTTCTGGGCATCGTGGTTGCGACGCACGTAATCGGACAGGGTTCCTTGGAACTCCCCCGCCTCAACAAGCTTGCGGTACCCCTCCATAATGGGGGAGCCAAAGCAGTCGGTGCCAGACACAAAACGCACGTTTTCCGCACCAATACGGTCCTTTAGGAAGCGTGCGAAGCAGTCAGCAGGCACAAAAACGCCACCGACATGACCGAAATGCAACGCCTTGTTGCCATACGGCATTCCTGCGGTCACTACTGCGCGTGCAGGCCACGGTTTTGAGTTTTCGCTGGTAAACAGTGCCATATTCTATCCTTTTGCCCGGTATCCAGTTCTTACCTGGTCATTCAAATCAGCGGGCCAACGTGCAAACAAGCGCGCTGACCCGCTGATTCAACTTACAAATCCAAGCTATCCTGCTTCGAGGAATTTTGCGCCTTCCGCGCGAAGCGAATAAGGAATTCTTGGTTCGTTTCAGTTTGCTTGATGGATTTTACCAAAGTATCCATCGCGCGCTCCGTATTGTTCAAGTTTGCAAGAACACGGCGCACAGCCCAGATAAGCGGCGCCTCTTGCGGATCAAGCAGCAGCTCTTCCTTACGCGTGCCCGATGTAATGGGGTCAATCGCGGGGAAGATGCGCTTATCGGCCAACGTGCGGTCAAGCTTGAGCTCCATGTTGCCCGTGCCCTTGAACTCTTCGAAGATAACTTCGTCCATCTTGGAGCCGGTATCAACCAATGCTGTGCCCAAAATGGTCAAGCTGCCGCCGTTTTCAATGTTGCGGGCGGCACCCAGGAAGCGTTTCGGCGGATACAAAGCACTCGAGTCAACACCACCGGACAAGATGCGGCCCGAAGCGGGCGTGCCCATGTTGTAAGCGCGCGCCAAACGCGTGATGGAGTCCAGCAGGATCACTACATCGCGCCCTTGTTCTACCAGGCGTTTTGCACGCTCGATAACAAGCTCTGCCACCGCAATATGATTTTCGCACGGCTTATCGAACGTGGAAGAAATAACTTCGCCCTTAATGGAGCGCTCCATGTCGGTCACTTCTTCGGGGCGTTCGTCAACCAGAAGGCACATCAAGTGGACTTCGGGGTTATTCGCAGAAATCGCAGCGGCAATATCTTTGAGAACCGTGGTCTTGCCCGCTTTTGGCGGAGACACAATCAAACCACGCTGTCCCTTGCCAATGGGCGACACCAAATCGATGACGCGCGCTGTGGTGGTGCTCTTACCGTGCTCCATGATCAAGCGCTCATCAGGATAAATCGGCGTCAAATCGGCAAAGCGAACGCGTCCGCCCAGCTCATCGGCGGGAGTATCGTTCACGCTAATGACTTTCTGGATGGCAGCGTATTTCTCGTTGCCCTGCGCGGGGCGCGTCAAACCCACTACGTAATCGCCTTTGCGCAGACCATTGCGGCGAATGATGGAAAGGCTCACATATGCATCGCCTTCGCTGGGCAGATAACCCTTGGTGCGCAAAAAGCCATAGCCATCGTTCATGATGTCCAGAATGCCCGTGACCTCAATGATGCCCTCGGCCTTGCACAGCGCCTCGAACACGACATCGACCAGCTCGGCCTTGCGGTAGCCCGATGCGTCAATGCTGTACTCAGCAGCCTTTTCGCGCAGGTCGCCCACTTTCATCTCGGCAAGCTCATCACGCGAAATACTGGGCAAAACCTCGCGGCTGCCATGCTGACGACGCTGACGGCGATGATCGCGATCGAAAGCGCCCTTGTTGTTGTTCTTGCTCTGATTCTGGCTATTCTGGCCTTGCTGATTTTGCTGATTTTGGCCGTTGTTCTTATCGGAGGAACCTTGGTTCTGGTTCTGATTTTGATTCTGCTTCGGGCGTTTTTTATTGTTGTTGCCGTTGCGCTCGTTATTGTTGCGATCGCCGTTGTTGGCGCCATTATTGCGCTCACGACGGACGCGATTCGGAGTTGCAGGTTCCAGGGAACCTTCTGCAGCCGAGGCTTCCGTGGATGCCTCAATTAGAATTTCGGAAGAAGCGTTTTGGGGGTCATCTGCCACCAGCACTTCAACGGCAAGAACTTCTGCCGCAGGTGAACCGTTGTCCGCATGAGCTTGAACTGCGGTAAGAGAAGGATCCGCCAACGTTTCCGTGGCAATGACATCAGCATCGGAGCTGAACTCAATAGGAGCAAGTGACGCCGCATCGGAAGAAGGCGCAGCAGCTTTCGTGCGGGACGCAGCTGGCTTTCGTGCGCCGGAACGAGCACCAGAAGCCGTGGAAGCCGCTTTCGTGCGCGTACGGGTGCGCGGCGTGCGGACAGGCACTTCGGATGCGTTTGCGGCCGCATTGGGCGCAGCAGCAGGCGAAGATTCGCTCCCTGTAGCGGCTTCAGACGCGCTTGCGGCACCGGCAGCCGCTTCAGGTGCGGTTTCTGCCACGACCGGGCTCTCCGCTTCAGCAGAGGCAGGCTTGCGACGCGTACGCGTAGCGGTTGTCTTGCGAGCCGCGGGCTTCTTGGGAGCCGCCGGTGCAGTCTCCCCCGCCGCATCTGCAGGCGCAGCGGGCGCAGGCGCTTCAGCAGCGGCAGCCTTCACCGCAAGCTCAGAATCCGCTGCAGCAGCCGTCTTAGCAGGGGTTTTCTTTGCAGCAGTCGTGCGCTTACGCGTTGCCGGTTTCTTAGCGGCAGGAGCATCGCCCTCCACGGTAGCTGTTGCAACCTTGGTAGCGGGAGCATCGGCCGCAGAGGCGCCGTCACTTGCATCGGCAGCTGCAACAGCAGGAGCCGCTTTCTTACGTGTTGTGGTGCGCTTAGGTTTTGCAGGTGCGGACTCAAACGCGGATGCAGCAGGCGCTGCATCCGCAGAAGTAGATTCGGGTACGACAGTTTCGAGTTCGTCACTCATTTATGCGTTCTGCACTTTCTCCCAGTCCTTCATGAACGACTCCAAGCCGCGATCAGTCAAAGGATGCTTCACCATCTTCTGCAGGACACCGAACGGCACGGTCGCGATATCAGCACCCATCAGAGCACATTGCGTCACATGGTTGGCGCTGCGCACCGAAGCAGCAATGATTTCAATCTGCTCGCCATTAACCGTGTTGCCGGTGAAATCGTAGTTGCTGATAGCAGTCACGATGTTCTCAACTTCGGCCAGACCATCTTGAGAAATGTCATCGAAACGGCCGATGAACGGGCTAATGTAGCGCGCGCCGGCACGAGCGGCCAGCAACGCCTGAGGAACGCTGAAGCACAAAGTCATATTCACGCGAACGCCCTGATCAGCCAATGCACGCGTGGCAGCCAGGCCTTCGACCATCGTCGGAATCTTCACCACGATGTTGGGAGCAATCTCTGCCAGCTGCAGACCGTCGCGCACAATTTCGTCACGCGTCATGGCAACGCTTTCGGCAGAAACGGGGCAATCCGGGCCAACAATCTCGCAGATGCGCTTCATGTGATTGTTGAAGTCGCTCAGCTTACCGCCAATTTTCGCGTACAGCGACGGATTCGTGGTCACGCCCGCCAGCGCGCCCCAGCTTGCTGCCTCTTCGATTTCGGCTAAATCGGCAGTGTCCAGAAAAAACTTCACGGTTCCTCCTTGAAAAACTTGCTACAGATTTTTGTTCGCCAGGACACACTTCAGCTTTATTCTTGCAGGGAATTTCGATGGAAGAAGAGCCCGAAGCGGGCGAACTATGAATATTTGCTTATAGTAACGCAAAACATGCTGAATACAGGGGAAATTTTCTCAAAGAGGGGGTTTATCATCAAAAAGCCGCCTCGCTTGTGCGCGAGACGGCTTCAAAAAAATCGGATTTGTGGCGCAAAAGAAACTCAAGGATTGCGTGCCATGCCCTTGATGCGTTCGTCTTGCATGGCACGCGAAATCCGCAAAAGCCTACAGAAGCGGCTCCATACCCAAAACGGGATGATTCTTTGCGGTCAGAACTTCATACAGTTCAGCGGGGTCGCCCGGATCCTGCATGTCGTTCTCGTCGGGAATCATGTCAATGTAGTTGTCAATGCCGTAAAGCTCTTTAGCCGTGGCGTTAATCTTGTCGGCCAGCTGCTCCTTCAAGGAAGCAGGCATCCACACAACGCGCGCAATGCCGCCTTCGGCCTTCAGGAACTTCTTGGAGGCAATGAAGTGCTTGCCGTGGCCCATGTAGCCCGGGGTCTGCACGCCGCCGCCAGTCATGGAAGCCATTTCAGAGAACGTCATGCCCAAGGGAGTCATGCCCACGTGGTCACGCGTAGTAATAACGAAACCGCTGGTCATAGGCTCAATACCGCAAATGCACTCGAAGCAACCGCAGGAAGTCATGGGGTCTTCCAGAATGGAGTACAGCGTAACCTGCTCAAGTGCGCCGTTGGAGTACTTGCGAACAGCATCGTTAACGTCTTCGAAGGCGCCAATACGCTCGTCGATGCACTTCTCGTGAGGAACAATCTGGCACGGACCGTTGGGATCCAGCTCGTTGGATGCCTTCGCGTCAAGCCAAGACACCGCGCCGCACAGACCCAAGCGCTCGGGGGTAACAATGCATACGTGGCTGGGGCTGAAGGACTGGCACAGAATGCAGGTGTAGAAGTTCTCCACCGTTTCGTCGGTCAAGCTGCCCAGACGCTCGTCACGTGCATCGAACACAGTGTTCGCGTAAGCGCGCAGCTCTTTGCACTTCTCGGGCTCGGTGTAAATGCGCACCTGCGCCTTCTCGATAATGGCATCGTGGTCGCCCTTGATCTTGGCGTACAGAATCTCGCCCAAGTGCTTCAAACGGAAGCCGGCTTCGTAGTCGTCCTTGCTCACGCGGATGCGGATCATGTCGCGCTGACCGGTGTGCATAACGCCGCTTGCGCAGTTCAAGTATGCGTGGATCTTGCGCTCGAAAACGGAAGCGAAGTCGGGGGAAACGTTCTTGCCGCCCACTTCTACGATGAACGCAGCGTTCATCTTGGTGCCCGCGGGAACGTCGTCGAAATCGGGGCCCTCAACGATGATGGAGTGATCGTCGATTTCCTTGGTGTCCTTGATTTCAACAAGTTCGAAGCAGTCCAGGCGGGAGCCGTCGATTTCAACCTGCATGTCGGGACGACGGATGATTTCGCCTTCGAATGCGGTGGAGTACGCAACGGGAATGTCGATCTTCGTGATCTTGATATGGATGTCGCGTGCTTCCAAAGACGTCTCGATGAATGCCTTCGTGTTAGGCTGCAGCAAGATGGTCTTCGGAATGGGGCGAATGTAGTTCATGTCGTTCGTGATAACCGGGAAGCCCATGGCCACAGCGCCCGCGCCGAACGCCAACGTACGATCGTTTACCGGGGCAAACGCGTTCACGAAAGCGTGCAGACGCACAAACGTGTACTCCATGAAGCCGTCCCAGTCGCCGCCCTCGATGGCACCGAAGATCATAGCGGCGCGCACGCAGAAGGACACAACGTGGCTAACAGCCCAGATATCGGGGCCAACGCCTACGACACGAACATGAAAGCCCAGCTCAATGCCCATGCGCTCGGCCTGATCAATGATGTCGCCCACCAAGAACACGAAGATACCGCGCTCCTGATAACCGCGAATCAAGTCGCATGCTTCCTTGTCAGAGGGAGCGGGATCGATGATAACAACGAAGCCCGGAATGTCGTTGGTAACCAACGGCACGCCCAGCTCACGCACTTCAGCGTCGGAGAAGTGGCCGTGATACTTCGTGCCCTCGTACGGCGTGGGGTTGTTCACGTACTTCACGGCTTCAATGATTTCGCCAGCCATAGCGGTGCCAATGCCAGCCTTGAAGATGGCGTCGGTGCGCTGATCGCGCGTGTTCATGGCATTGATGGTTGCCAAAGCAGTCTTGAGGTCCTTCAGCTTGAGAACCTTCTGCCCCGAGTAAGCCAGCTGGCACGACATGTTGTATGCGGTGTCAGGCATCTGCATAGGGGCGTCTTCACCATACTCAGCGATAGCTGCATCTACTGCCTTGGTGGCAACAGAGAAGATATCGTTGGAGCCATGGAAAATCCTGTCAAAAAATTTCATATGATTTCCTTTGCTATCAATCTATGCAATCTATGCGTTTTCCATACGTTGCTTAATGCGCCTGACCTCTTCTACGAGTTCAGGGCTGTAATCGAAGGGTGACTCACCGTTGCGATCGGCATCGATGACATCGCTCGAATACGGAAGGAATCCCAGCAGAGCATCTTCGGGAATATGAGCGCGCAGATACTCTCTATCTTCGTCGCTACGAACTTTGTTGGCAACAACGTTGACTTTTGTAACGCCGATATCTGCCGCAAGCTGCTTGACTTTCTCGTACGTCTGGATGCTGCGGGCACCCGGCTCAACAACAACGATGAACTGATCCATGTTGGCAGCCGTGCCGCGAGCCAAATGCTCCAGACCGGCTTCCATGTCCATAATCACCACGTCGTCTTTGCGATACGTCAAGCTTGAAAGAATAGACTTGATCATGACATGCTCGGGGCACACACACCCCGCACCGCCCGTTTCAACGGTTCCCATGACCAGCAGCTTTACGCCATTACGCTCGTGAGCATACGTGTCGGGAATATCGCTGACCTGAGGGTTTAGCTTGAAGAACTTGTTAGCGTCGTTTGCACCCGTGCGCTCTTCCACCAGCTTGCGCATTTTGGAGATAGGCGTAATGCTGTTTACTTCCTCCATGGAAAAGCCCAGCGCCAAACCAAGGTTGGCATCGGGGTCAACGTCAACAGCAAGAACGGGACGCCCCTCCTGCGCGTACATACGCGCAAGGGTTGACGATAACGTGGTCTTGCCCACGCCGCCTTTACCTGTAATCGCTACCTTCATAGTCGCTTCCTTCAATGCTTCCTTCGTGCTTTACTTACTTTTAGTCGCGTACTTTGCATCTCGCACTCGTGCTCGCACGCGCCTTCGCGCTTCGTGCCCTTCGATACGTTGGCTCTTAGATGTTCAGGTGAGCACGCTTCTCTTCAATGCGCTCGATCATCAAATCGCCCAGCTTATCGATATCCTTCTCAACGGTGAACTTAGCGCCAACCCATTTGTCAATGTCGCCCTGCAGCAGGCCAACAATGCCCTTGGAGCCGTCGGTGTAAGGATCGATGCCCAGATAGGTGTCGATACCCGTTGCAACAACATAGTTGCCAATGGAAACAGCCTTCTCGGACATCCATTCAGGAGCGCAGCCAACCAGAGGAATGTCGGAAATCTCAATCTTCCAGTCGTTTGCAATGTCGGACGCAAGAACCATCATACGGGAAATGTCAACGCAGGAACCCATGTGCAAAACCGGCGGAATGTTGGCCAAACGGCATACGCGCTTGAGGCCTTCGCCGCAGTACTTGCCCGCTTCCTTGTCCATAAGGCCGGCCTTCGCCGCAGCCTGAGCGGAGCAGCCAGAAACGATAACCAGAATGTCGTTTGCAAGCAGTTTCTTCATGAGCTCAATGTGAGCGTAGTCGGGACGCACCTTGGGGTTGTTGCAGCCAACCATGGCAACCGCGCCGCGGATAACGCCGGAGCGAATGCAGTCAATCAGCGGAATCATGGTCTGGAACTCATCGATGTGGGAGTTCGCAACGGTGTCCAGCGTATCGTAGATTGCCTCAACGGAGTAGCCAACCGTAGCCTTGGAGACCAAGTCGGGAATATGAACCAGTTCCGGCTTGCGGTTCTTGAAGTTGTCAACAGCCAGGCGCACGATCTTCTTTGCAGATTCAGCTGCCGTGGTGTCCTTGAACTCAATGAAGTCGGACTCAGGCATACGAGCCGCGTTACTGGTGGTGATGAACTTCGTGTGGAAGCACTTGGACAGGGGGCCCAGAGCAGGGAAAATGCACTGAACGTCAACAACAATAGCTTCGCAAGCGCCCGTAAGAACCACGTTTTCCTGCTGCAGGAAGTTACCAGCCATAGGAATGCCGTGACGCATGGCCACTTCGTTGGAGGTGCAGCACACGCCGCAAACGTTGATGCCCTTTGCGCCAACTTCCTTGGCATGAGCGATCATCTCGGGGTCGTTTGCGTAGTACACAACCATTTCGGACAGCGAAGGATCGTGACCATGAACAACGATGTTGACCATGTCCTTGTCCATAACGCCCAGGTTAGCAGTGGTGTCAAGGGGCTTCGGAGTACCGAACAGGATGTCGGAGAACTCGGTGCCGATCATGGAACCGCCCCAGCCGTCGGCCAGGCCAGCACGCAGGGACTGATGAACCAGCGCTTCAGGCATGGACGAGCAGCCCATGTGCGTCATATGCAGGGACTGAGAAACTTCGCGGTCGATAGCGCGGGGAGACAGCTTGTTCTCACGCCAGATCTTCTGACGAGCCTCGGGGGCGCGCTTCAGGAAGCGAAGGCGGCCAAAGGGCTTGCCGAATTCCTCAAGACCGGTCAGAGCAACTTCGTGAGCAATGTCATAGATGTCGCGACCCTCGACCTCGATGTCCCACTCTTCAGCGATGCGCTTCAGCTTCTCTTCGTCCTTGACGGGATAGTCGCCACCAGCAGAGCTGCGGTACAGCGTCATGGCAATGGAACGACCGTGGTCAGAGTGCGTCGCAGAACCGCCGGCAGTGAAACGCAGGTAGTTACGGCCAACTACGCCATCGGCATCGCAACCGCAAATGCCTCGCGGCGATTTAGCGGTAATGCGGCAGGGGCCCATAGAGCAGATGCGGCAGCACAAGCCTTGCTCGCCAATCTTGCAGTGGGTACCCTGAGCAGCAGTACGAGCCTGGTAGGTGTCCGCGCCAACAAGCTCCGCAGACTCAAGAAGACGGGTTGTCGCAGCTTCCATCTCCTCGTTCGGAATAAGAATGTCCCAAGACAAAGGACCACCTCAACTCTCTTTTTCTCACAGCAAACCCGATTAAGAATTTTGCCTACTTTCCCCCACGGAAAGTATTTAGGTCAGATTATCGGGGGGTTTGAAATTGGTCAAGTTTCTGATTTTTACCTGCAATTATGGCTTGAGGTCAAAATCGTGTTATTAAATGGGATTTCGTACTACTCGCGGTTTCCATCAGGACTTTTCTCCAATCTTGACAGAAATTGCACAATCTTGCGAATTAAGGGCGAAAAAAGGCGGCGGAAAAATCGTTACTTTCCGCCGCTGTGGGTATAGCGTGTTTTCATTATTACAATCTTGTTAAAAATAAGATTATTTTATGGACGAGCAAAAGATCCAATGGCAAGGAGGCGCACTGGCTCAGAGGCAGTGCGGGAGGCGCTGCAGACGGGCGTCGCTCGCCCAGGGGGACATCCCAGGATACCGCCTACTCCGCCTGAAGCGTGCGATAAAAGCAGCTGCGCGCGCCGGTATGGCACGCGGGGCCATCGGGATTCACCAGCGCAAGAAGGCAGTCGGCATCGCAGTCATAGCGCAGCTCAACCAGATGCTGAAAGTTACCCGACGTGGCACCTTTATTCCAATACTCCTGACGGCTGCGCGACCAAAACCAGGTGGTTTTCGTATCCAACGTGCGACGGATCGATTCGGCATTCATCCACGCCATCATGAGCACGGCGTTATCCTGCGCGTCTTGCACGATGCAGGGAATAAGTCCGTGCTGGTCAAACGTGAGTTCTTCGATGTCCATGTTCGTTCCTTTCGCGAAGCTCACGGCTTCGGCAGAGCAACTTGCGACAGTTGCTTATCGGCGTTCGGGGCGGCACGCCGCCTCAAGGGTTAAGCCGACGTGCGAAGCTTTGGATAAGTTGAGCGAGCCACGAGGTCGGCGAAGCATTATCCAAGCTGAGTCCTTCGGCGACCGCCCTTGAGGCGGCGCGCATCTTCGTCATAAACCACGCATCCACGTCGGCTCAACCCTTGCGACGACCACTTCTCCATAATTCCAATAACGACCAGATCAGACGCTTCGCTACGCGCGTTCCACCTGGATGGCGCACACTTTGTACTCGGGCGTGGCGCAAATGTTGTCAAGCGCGGGGCTGGTGAGCCAGTTTGCGTTGCCGTCCTGGAAGTGGAACGGCATCCACGTTTGGCCCGGTTTCGTTTTGTCGGAAACGCGCGCCGTGGACTCAATGGAGCTGCGGCGGTTGAACACACGCACTTTATCGCCGTTTGCAATGCCGCGCGCGGCGGCATCGGCCGTGTTCATCTCGATAAATGAACGACCCGCGATAACATTCAAGCCTTCCGTGCGACTCGTCATAGCCTGGGCGTTGTATTGATATAGGATGCGTCCCGTGGTCAGCATGAGCGGGTACGTTGCATCGGGCATTTCGTACGCATCGTGATACTGCGCCGTGGAGAAACGAGCCTTGCCACGAGTGAACGTGCCCACATGCATGATAGGCGTACCTGGGTGATTCTTGTCCAAGCACGGCCATTGCAATCCCCGCCCTGCCACTTCGGCAGAATCAAGACGCTCGTGGCTTATGCCGTGGAAACTGGGGGTCAAGCTGGCAATTTCGTCCATAATCTGCGCGGACGTCAAATACGGCTGGTCGTAACCCATGCGGCGCATGATTTCCGTGAAGATCCACGTGTCGGGACGCGCATCGCCGGGCGATGCAACGGCGGGACGAATAAGCTGCACGCGACGCTCGGTGTTACTGAACGTGCCCCACTTTTCGGCATAGGAAATGCCCGGCAAAACCACATCGGCGTACTTTGCCGTTTCGGTCATGAACAGATCGTCCACCACGAAGAAATCAAGCGCCTTAATGCCTTCAATCACGTGATTCAGGTTCGGGTCGGTGCGCACCTGGTCTTCGCCAAAGATGAACAGGCCGCGAATCTTACCTTCTGTTGCCGCATGGAACACCTCGGTTGCCCACATGCCTTGCTTTTTGGGAAGCTCTACTCCCCACGCCTTCTCGAATTTCTCCATGACCTGGGAGTTTGTGATTTTCTGATAGCCAGGGAAATCGCCGGGCGTGGCACCCATATCGCATGCGCCCTGCACGTTGTTCTGACCGCGCAGCGGATTCACGCCACAGCCGGAACGTCCCAGCTTGCCGCAGAGCAGCGCCATGTTCGACATGGACATAACGCCTTCGGTGCCGCTGGAATGCTCGGTCACACCCAGGCAGTAAATGATGGGCGCCTTGTTCGCCGTGGCGTACATATGTGCCGCCGCCACCAAGTCGCGCGCGTCAATGCCGCAGATGGCGGCAACGCGCTCGGGCGTGTAGGGCTGCACCATTTCCGCGATTTCATCGTAGTTTTCGGTACGCGCGTCAACAAACGCGCGGTCCACCAGGCCATCGCGAATCATGATATGGCACATGCCGGCCGAAAACGCCACGTTCGTGCCAGGATTGAGCTTCAAATGGATGTCGGCTTTCGATGCCAGCCCAATATCGCGCGGGTCCACCACAATCAGGCGCGTTCCGCGCTCTACCGCCTCGCGCACCTGCATGCCCACCACAGGGTGCGCCTCTTCGGGGTTCGAACCCACCAGCATGATGCAATCAACATCGTGCGTGATGTCGTAAATGGGATTCGTCATGGCACCCGAGCCCAACGTTTGCGCCAGGCCGGCAACGGAGGGACCGTGGCACACGCGCGCGCAGTTATCCACATTGTTCGTGCCGAATGCCACACGCGCCATTTTCTGCAGCAGGTAAACGTCCTCGTTCGTGGAGCGGCTGCAAGCGAAGGCAGCCAGGCTATCAGGGCCATATTGTGCTTTGAGCTGGGAGAATCGCGATGCCACCAAGTCAAGTGCTTCATCCCAAGTGGCGGGTTCGAATTCGCCGGTAGCACGGTTCTTGATAAGCGGCGTGGTCAAGCGATCGGGGCTTTGCACGAAGTCGAAGGAGCCCGAGCGCCCTTTCACGCACAAACGTCCGCGGTTCGAAGCGCCGTTTGCCGCTTCCGTATCCATGATCTTGCCATCTTTCACCACCAGGTAAAACTGGCATCCCGTAGCGCAATGCGGGCAGGTCGTGAGCGTTTTTGTCACTTCCCACTCGCGATAAGCCGCACGGCGCTTCTCCGTGAGCGCGCCAGTGGGGCATGCCCCCGCACACGTACCGCAGCTCTCGCACGCCGTTGCCTTCCAGTCGGGACCGAACGGTGCCCGAATGGCGGTACGCGCGCCTTTCCTGCCCGCCACCAGCGTATGGTTGCGCGCAATGCTGTTGCAGGCACCCACGCAGCGCTGGCATGCAATGCACAAGTTGGGGTCAAAGCGCAGGAAAGGATTGCTGTCAAGGATGGGTTTTTGCGGCAGCGCGGCTTTCGCAATCAGGTCTTCTTCAATGCCGAAAGCGCGGCAAAGGCTCTGCAACTCGCAGGCGCCGTTCTTGACGCAGGTCAAGCATTGCGTGCGATGATTCGCCATAATGAGCTCAAGCGCCATTTTGCGGGCGGCGTGCACGCGCGGCGAATCGGTGATGACCTCCATGCCGTCGACAACGGGCGTGTTACATGCGGGGACAAGCGCTTGTTGCCCTGCCACTTCGCACACGCACATGCGGCAACTGCCAATATTGCTCACGTCTTTCAAAAAGCACAGCGTAGGGATTTTCACGCCCGCCCGAGCGGCAGCAACAAGAATTGTTGCACCTTCTTTGACCTGCACCGATACGCCATCAATAGTGACGGTAAGCAGGTTGTCAGACGGCGTGCCAGCTTCGTTTTCGAACGCAAGGATCGACTCGTTTTTCGGGGAATTGCTAGACATATTGGACGCGCCCTCCTTCCAGGGAGCCGCAACCATAATGGTCGCAGCGCAGGCAGCGGTTGCATTCTTGGCGAGCTTCTTCTTCGCTCATTTCGGTTTCAACGCAGGCGAAATCAGCGCGGCGCTCGCGCGCGGGACGCTCTGCGATGTTCACGCGGCCGTAAGGCGTTCGGTCGTTGGGATGCGCTGCCGGCGCAGAAACATCGCAGGTCAACTTATGGTGATAGCCCAAGAACTCATCAATGTTGCGTGCCGCCACCTTGCCCGCGCCAATGGCACGCACCACGGTTGCGGGGCCAGTCTGACAATCGCCGCCCACGAAAATATTATCGAAACCTTGGGCCTCCAAATACGGCGTTGCGGCAAAACGACCGCGATTCGCCTGCATACCAAATTCCTCAAACGGCTCGGAAACAATTTGCTGACCTGCGGCAATAAGAACAATGTCGGCTTCAATGCGGTTTTGGGGCTTATGCGCATCTTGCGGAGCAGGACGCCCGCCGCGCACCGCACCGATCATTTGGGGCTGCACGATAACGGCAGCGCAATGCCCCTGCGCGTCCACTTCTATTTCCACGGGGTTTTGCAGCGTGAGCATTTCCACGCCCTCTTGCAAGGCAGATTCGACCTCGGCGGGAAGGGCCGTCATGTCCTCCAAACGACGCCGATAGATGCAATTCACTTCCGTCGCGCCCAAGCGCACGGCGGTACGGGAGCAATCCATTGCCACGTTACCGCCGCCAATGACCGCCACTTTCTTGCCTGTCAAATCAGGATGCTCGCCGTCACCCATTGCACGCAGGAAATCAACGGCGAAGCACACGCCGCGTGCGTCTTCGCCCGACAGATGAATGGAGCTGCCGGCATGAGCGCCAATGGCAACATAGACAGCATCGAATGTTGCGCACAGGCGCTCCATCTGCGTAGTGCCAATGTTCACGCCCGTCTTCACTTCAATGTTCCCCACGCTCAGAATGGCGCGAATATCTTCGTCTAAACGCTCGCGCGGGAAACGATACGCGGGAATGCCGTAGCGCATCATGCCGCCCAGCTGCGTTTTTTCTTCGAACACCGTTACGTGATGACCCATGAGCGCCAGGTAATACGCGCAGGTCAGACCGCTGGGACCCGCGCCCACAACGGCAATAGTACGCCCCGTGTCAACGCTGCGCGCGGGAACGTCCACGGTATCGGCCGCCACTTGATCCACGGCAAACTTCTTGATGCCGCGAATGTTAAGGGGTGCGTCAATCAGCATGCGGCGGCAGCGTAGCTCGCAGGGATGCTCGCATACGAACGCGCACGCTGTAGGAAACGGATTGTCCTTGCGGATGAGCTTGATGGCACTCGCGCAATCGCCCTGACCCACAAGCGAAATGTACCCGGGAATATCCACGTGAGCAGGGCAAAACGCCTCACACGGCACAACTTGCGCCGCTTGGCCTTCAGTCAGCACGCATGCGTGCGCCGTCACGTGGCTTTCGTATTCGGCCGCAAACGTTTCCATGCTATCAAGAACATCTTGCGCCGCTTCGTAGCCAATTGCGCAATCAGCCGTGTCGCGAATCATAGTTGCCAGCTGTTGCGCCTGCTCATACGCTTGCTCACGGGCCGTGCAGCTTTCGATCTCACGCAAAAGCCGCGCAAGGTGCGGCAAACCATCGCGACACGGAACGCATTTTCCGCACGTCTGCAGACAGGCTGTTTCCAAAAGCGCCACCTGCGCCGCCACAGGGCAGCTTCCCACCGGGAGCACCGCCACGCGCCTGCTGAAGCGCTCCATAGTGGCGCCAAGCTGCATGTCAATATTTTTCATGGGCATGACCTGGAGTTTTGTCATATACCCATCCTCTCTTCTCTCATTTTTGCCGTGCCTATTGTATGGTGTCGCGCCGTCTCAACCGAACGACATAGCGTTTTGTTTTTCGCTATTTAACATTTCCGCCGCAGGGATTCTGCTACGTTGCGCCCGCGTTGCAACGCCCGCCGCATACCTACCCCGCGCGCTATTTCTTCTCGCGCTTCGCGTAAGCAAACCAGTAGCTCACGCCCACCATCAGCGCGCCACCCACGATGTTCGCCAGCGTTACCACACCAATGTTGTAGAAGATGCCGCTCAGCGCGATTCCGCCCGCGCCGAAGCCGACAATCTGGGCAAACAGGCCCTCGAACAGGAAGAACATGTTGGCAACACTGTGTTCGAAGCCGCATGCGACAAACGCCGTGATCGGCATAATCACGCACAGCAGCTTGTCTGCCATCGTGCGCGCACCAAAACTCATCCACACCGCCAGACACACCAGGAAGTTGCACATAATGCCCTTGCAGAACAGCGTGAGCGCATCGGGAGACACCTTCCCTGCCGCAATGGACACCATAGCCGCACCCACTTCTCCGCCGTTCATGCTTGCCATATTTGAGCCGAACACCAGCGCTGCGATGATAAGCGAGCCCACAAAATTGCCCAGCCACACAAGGCACCAATTGCGCAAAAGGCCCTTCACGTCAATTTTCTTGCTGTTCAAGCCGCACACCATCAGGCAGTTTCCCGTGAACAGCTCGGCGCCGCAGCAGACTACGAGCATAAGGCCCAAGGAGAAGCAAAACGCGCCGAACACGCGCTTGACCGCAAACGGTAGCTGCGTGTCGCCTTGCACCAGTGTGAACAGCGTGGCGCCACACGCGATGAACGCGCCGGCCATCACGGCTAAAAGGAAGAGCTTCGAAGCCGCCATGGTTGCTTTGCCTATGGCAAGCGTTTCGGCTTTCTGCTCGATTTCCGCAGGCGACAACGCATCAGGACGCAACGCCGCTACCTGGGTGTTTGTTATATCTACCTGTTGGGGCAATGCTGTCTGGGTCGTCGATGGCGGCTGAGTTGCCGTTCGAGCCATCTGCATGTCTTTCGTTTGCTGCATGATTCGCCCTCCTTCGCTTTCCGTTGTCTTCGGAATCATCCTTACCCTGTGAGCGTTCTTTTGCTATCCAGGCTCCTACCTGCTCCTATTGCTCTCTTCGCCAAATCAAGCGCGCCGCTACGGTCCGCTCTTTTACAACTGCGCAAATAATATTGCACGGACCACACGAACAGACAGCACTCCCCCACACCTATCGGCGAAGGCGGCAAAAAATAAGCGCGCTGGGGTGGTCCACCCGTGGCACCCCTTGTGCAAATCATGCATAAACCGTGAAGACGCGCAAAAGCGTTCGCGCGGACGGCTTCACTTACTTTGATTGCTTTACAATGAAAGCTAGTGTAAATATTTACAGTATTTATCGGTTTTTTTCCGCGCGAATGTATATAAGTAGGAGTTTCTGATGGATAAGCGCTTCGCAAACGCTGAACATCGCCACGAACTGAAAGTTTCAACAGGCATTCTTATCGACCATCTAGCCGTTATGGGTTACGAGGTGGTTTTGCCGTTTGCGACCAGTACTCCTTGCCTTCGCCGCGTTATGCGTCCGAACAATACCGTTGCGGAACAAGCTTCCACCTTGCTAGTGGCCGACACAGAATGCTCGACGCTTCCTTCGAAAGACGGAGTTTCTCCTTTCCTTCTTTTTTTGCGCATGGACGAAGATTCCCAGTGCGAACTGGCGCTTTGGGCTAAAAAGACCCGCTCGAAAGTGTGCATTGTGCGCGCAACGAAAAGCGAGCAGACCATCGACACATTGCTTTCCGACGTTCAGGGCAGTTTTTTGTCCATTGACGAATATGCATACCGGTCCGCTTTGGCACTAAGCACGCCAAAACCGCTCCAGACGCTTGTCGATTTGGCAGAAACGGGCATTGGCCTTTTCATTAGCATTGTTGACAGCAATTATCAGCTTTTAGCGTATACGCGCGGCATAAAACCCATTGATGATGTCAACCGTTCGCTTATCGAGCTGGGATACCATTCCGACGAGATACTAGCTTCCCAACGTCATGGCGATTACCTGAGCGAGGAAATAAAGTATCAAACGGGAACGAAAGAATATCCCGCATCCGAAAGTGTTCCCTGCTCACTTATGACCGCGCCGCTTTTCCTGCAGCAACGCTACATGGGCTTGGTGGTTATGACCACCAGCGCGGATCACTTCACGCAAGGTCAGCGCGATTTGTTCGAAATGTTCATGGGACTTTGCAACATGCTGCTCAAAAGAAGGCTGGGGCTAACCGGCGGCCAAGAAGAGCTTGATCAGAAGTTCCTGCTGCACTTGATTTCCACGGAGGGACTTGAGGCATCGTATATATATCGGCAGATGACACTGCTGAACATTCCCACGCAAGGCCGCTTCATGATGGTCATGATAGAGGTTCATCAGGACATGGCGGCGCAAGTCGGGTTTATTCTGGACGAAATTCGCGCCACCAAAGAAGCGTACGCTCTTCCCGTTACCTGCGACGATGCGATTGTGGTTTTGTTGAACGCACAAGACGGCGCGCAGCTGACAGAATGCGTTGAGAGCTTGCTTGCCAGCCGAGCGGGAGAATACCTTGAGCACGTTTACGAATCGGAGATTTTCGGGGATTATCGGTCGATCAACGTTGCGTATCGCTCGCTTTTGGTAGCGCGTGATTACGCTCCCCTTACGGCCGCTCCCCTTTGGGAAGAAGAGCCGAAAGACAACAGGGTTATTCCTTTTGCGGAAGTGTTCACGTTCGTCATGGTTGACCCTGAGTGCAGCACCGACGTGAAGTATTTCGCGGCATCGAACACCGTGATCGAGCGCATCTTGGAAAGCGATGCGGAAAAAGGCACAAACGATTTCGAGCTTTTGGCGGCGTACCTTTCCAAGGGAAGCAAGGCATCACGCGTGGCCGACGTTTTCCATCTTCACCGCAACGGCGTTGCGTATCGCATTGACCGTATTCAGAGCCGGTTCAATATCGACTTGGAATGCCCTGCCATCAGGAATTATGTTCAGACGGCGATTTTCTTCAAGATAACGACCGACCCCGAGTGTGCCCGAAAGATTTTGGGACGTCCGAAAGAGTAAGATTGGCGCGTGACGCGGGGATGGCTTGAGCAAATCAAAAGGATGGCCTCTGCAATTGGAAAGATGGAGAGAGTTGCAGAGGCCAATTAGAGAAAAAGATGAGAGGAGAACTTCTACGTTAAGCGAAAGGAGAGACCTCGCTTAACGGTTCATTCCGTCTCACAGCATCATTATCTCCCGAAATCACGGTTATGGTAAGTGGAATATCCATAAACTCCGAATGCACATTTCTGTGCAAACAGACAGAGAAAATTTTAGCAACGCTACAACGGGAAACCCAACGACTTTTGCCCACTCCGACACGAAATAGCTGTAAAAGCAGACAACACAACATGATGTGTTTCTGTCGCATTTTCTAGTGAACAAAAAACAAGAAGCAGGTATCCTGTCTAACTGTCGTAAAAGAGAGCGACTATGCACTATGCCTGGCAACAGGCAACAAAGAAAGGAATTACTATGTGCTTCAGACCAGCAACTGTAGAAATTGATGAAGATGCCATGGCTGGCGCCCCTGGCATCCCTGGCGTTCCCGGTGCCCCCGCGGCTCCTGGCGTTCCTGGCGCTCCTGCTGCCCCCGGCGTTCCCGGTGCCCCGGCTGCCCCTGGCGCTCCAGCTGCCCCCGGTGCCCCCGCGGCTCCTGGTGCTCCTGCAGGTAACTAAAACCAACAAGGAAGGCGTTCGCAAGAGCGCCTTCCTTGTTGGTTTAGGGGGTTTTTAGGGGCAATGAAAAAATAAACACATATTACACTTCGGCAAGCATTTCCTGCTTTGAAGTTGTATAATGACAACGTTATCGCCATCGATTATCGATGTTCTAATCCAACGCAAAAATTACAACAATCTCTTTATGAGAAAGGTAATCTAATGACGATTTCGTTTGACAAAAGCGAGCTTGAGGTTCGTGAAGTTATTCCCGCAATACCAGGATTCTCTGCAGAATTCGACTATCTAAACTATCCCATAACCAGCAAGCAGGCTGTTCATGATGCCATCATGAACAAAAAACCTTGCTGGATTCTCTCCATGCACGATACCGAGAATTTTGCTCCAACATGTATCCCCGATGTAATTGCACGAGCCTCTGTATTTGGTCCTGAAGCAGCCTCTTTCGACCCAACAACCCAAGGAGGCGGCAAAGACATGTACGGCGTAGAATGGATATACGTTCCTACCGCCATGGGGTCAATGGAGCGCGAAGACATTCCTCGCTTTATGGATGATGTCAACGATTGGAAAGACGTCATCAAATTTCCCGATATTGACTCTTGGGACTGGGAGGGCTCTGCGAAAAGGTCGCAAGAGTTCCTAAAGGCAAAAGCCGATAAGTCCATCTGTGCATGGATTTTTACAGGCTGGTTCGAACGATTGATTTCGTTCATGGGTTTCGAAAACGCTGCGGTTGCTCTGTTAGACGAAGACCAAGAAGACGCAATCAAAGAACTCATGATGGCACTGTCTGACGTAATATGCGACGTTGTAGAGCACTACGTAAGGTATTTTGGCGCCGATTATTTTTATATTCATGACGACTGGGGTTCCCAGAATGCTGCATTCTTCAATGCCGATATATGCCGCGAATTCTTCGTGCCAGCCATGAAGAAAGTCACTGACAAGATTCACGAGTTGGGAGCAATCGCAGAACTGCATAGCTGCGGCAACCACGGAACCACGCAAATTGAAAATATCATTGCCGCAGGCTGGGATATCTGGCGTGCCCAAGACATCAATCCTATTCCCGAGTTATGGGAGAAATACGGAGACAAGATCACCCTATGCCCCAATTTCAGTGTTCCCGAAGGTGCAACCGACGACGAAAAGCGAGCTATTGCCCGCGATTTCGTAGAGAAATACTGCACCACGCCCGGAAAGCCCATTATGTTGAATTGGGATAGCTACCCCTATCTCGACAAGGTCGTTGGCACCGAGCTTTATATCCGCTCTCGCGAAGCATACAGCAACTGGAAATAATTAGGCGTTGATACGAGCGGGGCAACGAGTCGTTTCGTTACCCCGCTTCATGCAACGCAATCGAGCTAAATGGATTCTTAAAAGACCTGCTCAAGCCGTGTTAAAAGAGAATCGATTATTTCGCCGTGCTCAACTCCAAAAACGATAACGGCAATATTGATCTCCGACTCGTCAGTCAAATCTTTCAGACCGTCAATAACCAATGTCGGCTCCAACCCAGCTTGGGTAGTGGAAATCCGCAGGCTTTTCCCATCTTCCGCCGCAGCACATTTGATATGGCCCACAATTCCACCCAGCTTTTCCATATCACTAGCAACAGCCCTCAATACATTCGCGAGACAAGAAGCCGACAGTGTCGCGTTTTCCAACTCAAGACTGCAAGAAACGATGTGCGCACCTTCGTGCGAGGACGATCGGCAAAGAGCCACGCCGCCACCGACATTGGTAGATATGGTTTTGGCATCATGATCGTCATGATGGTGATGGTGTCCACAGCCGCAATTGTCATCGTGATGGTGATGGTGCCCGCAATCACATGCCTCGTCTAAACCATGCGAATGATCGTGATTATCCGTAGGTTCCATAGCCTACTCCCCTCCCAGCAATGCAGCAAAATCCGCATCGGTAAAGCCGTTTTTGGCGCTAACGCAAATAAACGGCCGATCAGTGCCAGCGTACTCAAGAGCGTCAGTCTTTGCACACTCAAGGGCTTCTTCGTCAACCAAATCGCATTTGTTTACCAGAATCACATCTGCACTCTCAAGCTGATCGCGCAAAAGAACCTCAAGAGGTTTACGGATTCGCGTCCAACGAGAAGCATCGACCAGAATACAAGTACGAATGTCGTCAGAAACGGACTTAAGCGCCTTTACCATAGATGAAGGAACAGCAACGCCCGTGGTCTCGATAATTAAAAGTTCTGGCTGGAAATCGTTAATGATGCCTTCAACGGCCGAAGGGAGCTGTCCGATCAGCTCGCAACACGCACAGCCCGCAAAAAGACTTTTCACCGCATAACCAGCAGACCCAACTGCACCACCATCGACATCTACCTCGCCAATTTCATTTTCCAAAATGGCAATAGGCGTTTCTTTATCCGATCGAGCAGTAATATGCTTTGCCAATTCAAGCAAAACAGTCGTTTTACCCGATCCAAGGAAACCTCCCAATATTAATATTTTTGTACCCTGACCCATCCGATTAGCCCTTCCTCACGTATCTCAAAACGTCTGAATGGATAATAGACCCTTTCCGCAAGTAAAGCCAGCCATAACAACAGCCGGCCTCATTTGATTCTTGACGTCATCGCAAAATCAAACAAAGCCGGCTGAAAGCTAGAGCCATTGAAAGATTCAAGCAGCGAATCAATATGAGACTAGCATATGCACCTTAATTTAGAGTTCATCAATTGCTGCGTACATGGCATCGATATTCTCTTTGGGCGCGTTGGCAGGAATACTGCAAGAAGGAGATGCGATAAAGCTATCACCCATGTTCTCGATCTGATCCTTTACCGTTTGGTAAACGTTATCGGGAGTACCAAAAGCGAAATCTGCAGGATGAACCGTACCCGTAAATCCCATAAGGGGGCCCAAAATATCTCGCGTTTTTTCGAGATCGGTCGAACCATCGGAGTCAAAAATGCACTTCCCCTTGGGAAACACCGTGAACAGATCCAAGAAATCGGTCCAATTTGCATCCATATGGAAACGAACCAAACAACCCAAATCCAGCAAGAAGTTAGCCTGCCTCTCAATAAGAGGCCAGCCGAACTTCTCAAACTGCTCACGTCCCATAAGCCCGCAGTTTGCATTCACGCAAGGGGCAATGGCATACATAAGCTCTTCGCCGCGAGCATGGGCATCGGCGACCTCTTGCTTAATCTGATCGCGCTTCTGCTCTTCCTCTTCGTCCATCATGACGTTCATTGCTTCAATGATTTCATCTTCGTATTCGAACAAATCGCACAAGAAATCAACTTGACCGCGCCCAAAAGCAAGAATGTCGAACGGAGAGCTCAACATACCGCCGTACATGAACGGCATGCCAGCATTATGGTAGCGTTCAATGTTGCGCGAAGCGGCCTCGAGGTCTTCCCCCATTGCCGCTGGATCATATTTCAAGCGTTCGAATAGCTGATACTCGTTGAATTTCTTCCAGCCTTCATTCGCAATTTGCTCGTATACGTCTTCGGTGAAAGAGTGGTCGAACTGAAGCTGCCACATTTCATCAACCGGAAGCTCTTTTCCAGGAAGCAACGTTTTGACGCAGAAAGCGGCACCAAGATGGCGAGAACTCATACCAACCGCAGCAAGAAAGTCAAGCTTAGGGAATTTAGGAAGGACTTCGTCGCAAATAATCTGAGTCATTTCTTCATGACTGTCAATCATGTACTCAAAGGTACACTCAGGGCGCGCATAGCGAATAAGTGCGAGGTCGCCCGCCCACATCAATGGCGGTCGATCGGTTTTCTCGCCCTTCATTGTTTTAAGGATGCGTTCCTGTCGTTCGAGCAGCATCTTCTTGTTATCCATAGGATTATCCCTTCGAAACAGTTTCTTCTGAGATTACGGTGGGTGGACGAAAGCGCCCACCCGAAATGAATAATCTAGCTAGCCGATACGACTTGCTTCCTCAGATGCCTGAGACATAACAGAGAAGTTTGCGGTAACGTCGCCAACCTCTTTGACCTCAACATCGGGAATGCCCTCGGGCGCATCGCCATCCAAATCGATTTGCAGGACTTTTTCAACATAGGGATTATCGGCGGTGCGCTCCAACGGAAAATCGCCGACATTAAGGCTCTTTTCCAAAACAATTTCCTTCGCTGCCGAAACAAAACCCTCAGCTTCAACGGTCAAAGCGTATTTGCCTGCATCAAGCTTACGGAACCAGAAATCACCGAATTCATCGGATTCAGTAGTCATATCTGCATCGCCCGAAAGCGTGATCTTTGCGCCTTCGATAACCTCATCGGCTGCCGGATCCCAAGCCTCGCCGCCAATAAACAGATGAGGCATATTGATGTAGTAAACGTGTCCGCCCAGACGTTCTTCGGACTCGGTCTTAAATTCGTAACCCTTGGCCTCCAGCTCTTCAGCGAATTCTTCATACTCGCCAAAACGAAGGGCACCAGTTGCGCAGACGTCAACGCAATGCGGCAACTCCCCAGCATCCACCAAGTGTGCGCAGCCATCGCAGCCCTGAGGAATCTGGAGTTCCTCGTTCCAATAGATACCCTCAAACTTCTCAGCAAGATCTTTGCGACCGGCTGCTTTCTCGGGCATGATAACCTGAAGGCCATCCTCGCGCTCCATAAGCACCTCGGGGGCATATTCGGCAATTTCAGGATTCTGACCACCAAACACAGGCCAATATTCAACACGAACTTTCGGAACTTGACCATGATCGACCTGATGCATCTTGCACCAAAACTGACCCGTGTCAGGTTGCGGCTTTGCATAAGGCGCCCATTCGTTCATCCAATGTTCGTCCTTGCAAGCCAACTGGCAGCCGTAGCATCCGTTGCAGACCGATGAATCGAACACAAATACTTTCATTGTTTTCTCCTATTCGTCCCAATTGGTGCCGTCAACCAACCAGTTGGAAATTTCTACACCAGTATCATTAAATTTACGTGCAAACGCTTCGGGGTACTTCTTCGCCAACTCATCGATATCAACCTTCTCGAAATCGACAAGGTAGCCAGACGTGACCTCGGCATTTGTATTCTCCATTGCAACCTCGGTGGGGGCTATCAGGTTATTTGCGCCACCTCGATCACCCTTGCCAACCTCAATGGGATCAAGGCGAGCGCCATGGTCTTGATAAACAACGCCCGGCTTAATACGCTCAGTCACGTAAGCGCCACCCAGGACCCAACCACGATCGTTGAAAATGCTTACTACATCGCCCGATTTGATACCCTTTGCTTCGGCATCAATGGGATTAATCCAGACAGGCTCGTAAAGATACCCATCGGGCCCTTTCACCTTGCACGTCTCGATCTCACGGAACCAAGTTACATCGTCCATGTTGGCATGAACGCGCCAACGCGGATGATTCGAGACAATCAGGAACGGATAATCCTTTGCACGATCGGTCTGCAAGGATTCATACAAGCGATCATCATGCTCGATGTAGTGAGGGTACGCAGGACGCGATTTATCATCGGGAAAATGATACTCGAGCGTAGTAGAGTAAAACTCAAGTTTTCCTGACGGGGTATCCAGGGGATTCTTCTCTGGATCTTCGTAGAACGGATAGAATCCATGCGGCGCGCTCTCCCAATCTTCGGCGGTGGGAGCCGCGTAATATCCCTTCTCCTTGAACTCTTCCCAGGAAATAACCTCTTGGCAGCCAGACTGTTCAAATCCCTCGCGAATCCACTCATCTTCGGTTTTCCCGCCGATGAATTCTTCGTATACACCCATCTTCTTAGCAACTTCGGCAACGGCTTGATAATCGGACTTAGATTCGCCACGCGGAGCAACACATTGAGGCTCCAGCATCATAAGATTGGTGTAGCCATTCGAAGAGTCAACAGCAATATCGCTTTCCTCAAACTTGGTGTTGATAGGAAGAATGATGTCGGCATAGAGGCAGTCGTTCTCAAGCCAAGGATGCTGGATAAGCACGAACTCGATTTCGGGCGAATGCAGCGCATCGGCAAGAGAATTGCCACCATTCCAGCAAGTAGACCAACAAGGAGTGTCCGACCAAATAGCATGGATCCTTGTACCGCCAGACGCCTTGCTGGGATACTGGTACTGGACAAACTGGTCTTCTTTCGGCCACCCAGCAATACCCGTACCATGCCAAGTCAGCGGGTTATCCAAAGTGTAATCGCCCAGAATCGCCTTCGGAATCATCGTCTTAGGAATAAACGATTGGCGAATATCCCATACGTCAGGATTGTTGTAGTCCAAAGAACGATAAGCCGCCGCAGGCATCATATACATGCTTGAACGCGGATTGGGGCACTGGGAAGGCAGGCCGTATAAGCCCCATTCAATCAGCTTGATAACATTGCGCCCGAGCTTGCCAAGGCCCTGCATGCCCATGAGCACGACTTCCATACGTCCCGGCTCCGCAGAGAACTGCGAGCGGATCAAAGAGCCGCCATTCACATGAGAGATCGAGGTTGCCTGCTCATACCAATTTTTTGCCAGCGCCTTAATTTGGCGAGAAGGAACGCCACAGATTTTCTCTGCCCACTTAGGCGTCTTCGGTACGCCGTCCTCGCCACCCAGCACGTAGTACTTGATCCAGTCGAAGCCAACAGAGTGCGTGTCGACGTACTCTTTGTCGTACCATCCATTGACGATCCATGTGTAAGCGATAGCCATATGAAGAGCGACGTCGGTATTGGGGTTAATGGGAATCCATTTGTCTGCATGGCAAGCTGCACCATAGTTCACGTCGGGACAAATGTAGATCTGCTTGACGCCAACATCGGTCAGCCAGAAGCACCAACGGCTTGGAAGCTGGCCCAGCCAACCCCATGGCGTTGTTTCCTCATCGCAACCCCAATGCAGCAAATACTTGGAATTTTGAGCAATATCAAGAAGAAGCAGACCGATATCGCCTTCGCCTACCGGGTCGCAACCCCATACGTGCTTGGCACCCCAATACCAGCCTTCCCAGGAGTCAGGATTACGAGCCTGGAAGGTAAAACCACCCAAAATGGACATGAGTCGCATCTGGCAGCCATGGGTTGCATGAACAGTCTTGGTCTCACCGTGACCGTCGCCTTGGCACAGCACGGACCACAAACCATATTGTTCCTTCAAGCGATTAAGCTCCGAGGCAATAATGTCAGTTGCCTCATCCCACGTAATGCGCTCAAACTTGCTTTTACCGCGCGTCTCAGGGTGGCGATCTCCATTCGGATCCCAATCAACGCGCTTTAACGGATACAGAATGCGGTTATCGGAATACAAACGCTTCTTGTACACCAACGCGAACGGCGGAATATCGTTCTTCAACAGGGCATTGAATTTCTTGCCCTTAGCCTCAAGGGTCCAAGGACGAAGCTCTTCTGCGGAATAAGCATTGTCAAAATGCATGCCACGCGTTCTGACGATACGCCCATCTTTAACGTCGATCTCGGAAGAAAGGGCACTCATGCCGAAACTGCCCAAACCAAGGGTTTTGTAATAGGTTTCTACGCCTTCCATTCTCTCCTCCTCTTATTCGGAAGGGGAACGTACAACCTGTTCAGATCAAACATTCCCCACAGCCAATATGAATCCGCTTTATACAATCCAGTTATCAATAAGTACGCCGTAATCATCGAAAACGCGCTGGAAGGCTTCGGGGTACTCTTTGGCCATTTCGAATACATCAACTTTTTCGACTCCAACCAAGAAGCCACTGGTAACCTCGCCTACGGCATTTTTGGAAGTGGTAGCCAAAGGAGCAATCAGATTGTTTGCTCCACCGCGATCGGAAACACCGGAAACAATCGCATCAACACGAGCGCCGTGGTCCTGGAAAACCGCTCCTTTGATAATGCGCTCGCTCACATATGCGCCGCCTAAGACCCAACCGCGATCGTTGAATACCTTGATGATGTCACCCGTTTTGATTCCGAGATCTTCAGCATCCGAAGGATTAATCCACACAGGCTCATAACGATAACCATCTGGACCAATAATCTTGCAAGTCTCAATCTCACGAAGCCACGTGATGTCATCGAGCTCGGCATGAACACGCCAGCGCGGATGATTTGAGACAATCAGGAAGGGATACTTCTTTGCACGTTCGCCTCCACGGCGCTCATCAGGGTGATTGATGCCGCTTTCAACCCACTTCGGATAAGGCGGACGCTCCTGGTCATCGGGGAAATGCTTTGCCAACTCATCGGAATAGAAATTGATTTTGCCGTTGGGAGTACGCATTGGGTTGGCGATGGGGTCCTCTGCAAAGGGCTGATGGCCACGCGGATCGTCCTCCCATCCCTCTGCTGTCGGGATAACAAAATATCCCTTCTCGAAAAACTCATCCCAGTCCAAGTAATCCTGACAACCCGAAGTTTCAAATCCAATTCGAATATTGTCCTGAATATTCAAGCCCTTCGTAAACTGCTCATAAATGACGGGGCCAAACGCCTTAGCTACCTCGCATGCAATCTCGTAGTCGGTCTTAGATTCACCAACAGCATCGATGCACTGGCCTTCATACAGAATGTAATTAAAATCGCCCGAAGAAGTATCGCAGTTGATGTCGGCAGACTCGAATTTAGTACTAACAGGAAGAAGCAAATCGGCATAGCGGCAATCATTCTCAAACCAAATATGCTCAGTCACGATGAATTCGATGCTAGGGTGCTTATATGCCTCAATCGCTTCGTTGCCGCCATTCCAGCAAGTAGTCCAACAGGGCGCGTCCGACCAAATCATGTGAATAGGTTTAGCCCCTGGAACAGGATATTGATACTTCAAGAACTGCTGTTCAGCGGGGAACGACGCATCGGGGAACGAGTACCAGCGCATGGGGTTTTCTTCGGTCCAGCCACCCGTTATAGCCTGAGGGAGCATCGTCTTGGGAATGGACGACGGCTTCAATCCCATCATCCAACCCTTATATGCACCACCGGGATATGGAATAAGTTCACTGCGAGGACCAGGCATAGCGCTCTTTTGGCCCATCATCTGCCATTCAATAAACTTCATCACATTGCGGCCCGGCGTGCCGATTGCCTGCATGGCCATGCACAGAACCTCAAGACGAGCAGGCTCGTGCGAATAAATTGAACGAATGAAAGATCCGCCATTTCCGTGGCCGATGGAAGTGCGCTTTTTATGCCAGGTGCGAGCGAGTGCTTTGATTTGGCGGGAAGGCACACCGCACTTCTCTTCCGCCCACTTGGGGGTCTTCGGTACGCCGTCTTCCTTGCCAAGAACGTAATCGAAGAACACATCGTAGCCATAGCAATGCTCTTCAACGTATTTCTTGTCCCACAACCCTTCAACAAGCCATGTATAGATGATGGCAAGCTGCAAAGCGGCATCGGTATTGGGAAGAATGGGAATCCACTTGTCAGCATGGACCTGGTTTCCATAGTTCAAATCAGGGCAAACGTAAACTTGCTTGATGCCAAGCTCGGTGAACCAGTAGCACAGCTTAGAGGATTGCTGGCCCTCCCAGCCCCAGGTGGTGGTCTCCATGTCGCAGCCCCAAAGCATCAGCATGTCGCTATTCTGGGCAACGTCCATCCACAAATTATACTGGTCGGCCTGACCCAAGGGGTCTTGACCCCAAACGTGCTTTGCGCCCCAATGCCATCCTTCCCAGGAGTCGGGTTGACGCGCCTGATACGTATAGCCGCCAAGAAGGTCAAGCAGGTTGGTCTGGCAGCCGTGAGCGGCATGGACAACCTTGGTTTCGCCATGGCCGTCAATCTGGCAATAAATCGAATAAGGGCCGTACTCCTTGTGGATACGGCGGATTTCCGACACAAGAATATCAATCGCTTCATCCCAGCCGATGCGCTCAAATTTCGATTCACCGCGGTTTTGCGTGTTGCGTTCGCCGTTTGGATCCCAATCGACGCGCTTCAGCGGATACAGAATGCGATTGGTGGAATAGGCGCGCTTCTTGTAAACCAAGGAGAATGGAGGAATCAGACTTTTCATCGATGCTTTGTATTCGCTGCCTCTGGCCTTAATGGTCCAGGCGTTCATCTGCTCTGGCGTATAGCAGCGATCGTAGCGGAAGGGGCGCGTGCGAACAATACGGCCGTCTTTTACATCGACTTCGCAGGTATTAGAGTTCACGCCGCCGCCGCAGAAACCCAAGCCTTTATAGAAAGTCTTCACGCCGCCGGCAAAATCGTAATTGCTAAGCCCCTCACGCATGCTGAATGACTCATGCGTGTCCTCCGAAGCAGCAGCCTCTGCTGCCGCCTCTGCCGCCTCTGCCGCCTCTGCAGCAGCATCATCGGAAGACTGGCCGCCAACACTTGCCGCTTCCTCGTAATCGTTGTGGGTTCCCCACATTGATTTAGGAATAGGGTTGCCCTTAAACCAGCCAAGCTCGATATCTCCATCGGTCTCGGCGATATCAAGAAGCTTGTTGGTCGGATTGTATCCTTCGACATCAACGATGGACACAACGAAGGCACCAGCGGGAACGTCTTCAAAGCAAAAAGCCCCGTTGCTCAAAAGCGGGGTCTCAAGCTCTGCGTCTCCGGTAATCAGAACACGTCCGCCAGTGGTTATGTACTGAAAAGTAAACTGATCAGCCATATAGCCAGAAACACGTCTTGGCATCCATCTCCTCCTTTTCTTCTCCAATTGGGATTGTTTGCATAGCTCTCGCTATGATCGCAATTGAATAATCAAGGAAAAAGGGCGGACGAGAAAGATACAAAACGTACCAAAGACGCAAAAACTGCCTCTAAGACAACTTGTATTAACCCTGTTTCAGCTGATAAATATTATTCTTAATTGAGATATTTTAAAATTTCCCCTGAGGGTAAGCTCGTATCCGATCCAGGAATCTCACAAATCGACACAGGGCTACTGCGCCTGAGACTCATTTAAGACCTGCTCTTCAACCTCACTGATGAGCTGTTGCTGCTTGTGGATGCCCATTTTGTTGTAGATGTTGTAGGTATGGCTTCTTACTGTGTTCGGCGACAAAAACATCTCTTGCGCAATAAAACCGCGATTGCGACCCTTAGACAAGTACACGAATATCTCAGACTCGCGGGGCGATAGGCCATATTTGCTCGAAATGATTGCGCAAGCATCTTCCCAATTTGCGGAATTGCTTTCCTCGCGCTTCGCCTCCTCAACAGCGTCTGCGGCTTCAACGAAATCGCCCGTTTCGTACGTCTTAATAAAAGCAAGAGCCATAGCTGCAGTAACGGCCAAAGACAAAGCGAAATACAAATGCCCAGCAATATCGGTGTGCCAGAAATAGACGACCACGGTAGACCCCGCCCATCCAACAAGGCTGCCCAAAGCATCCCATATGCGCTTTTCGGAAAGGAACAGATTGTATTCCGCGCCAAAAGAGCTATCAACTGATTCCTCGCCGATATATGCAGTATTAAAGGAATTAAACGTTTGAACAAGGAAAACAATAAGAAACACTACCGCTACTTCGATTGCCTCCACAAAGAAGGAGAGCAAAAAGAAACTCAACGAGATAAGAGGCAAGCAAAGCATGAGAGCCCTTCGCCCCAACGTTATACCAACCTTAGAAAGCCAGACAAACACAACGCCCGAAGCAATGGACGAAACGCCAAAGGTTAAGAAAAAGTAAGTAGCATTGTCGAACTGAGTTGCTATACCGCCAATCGCACCCATAGCAAGTCCGTATGAAAAAACGAAGACAGACGATCCGTTTCCCATCAACGTGCTAAGACCCGATGTTTCAGATTCAACATCGGAATCCGCATTAATCGCTTCGTCCCTTAAATAGAACCAAACCAACAAAGCAATAACAGGAAGGACCATAACAAGAGCAACAGCTGCTTCACGCTGAAGAAACGCCAGCAACAAATAGATTGTACCCGCAAAGAAACAGGATGCAACGACATTGGTCACGCCATTCGTTCTGCCGTCTTTCGTTTGCATTCCATAACACCAAACAAGCATGAATACGCTGGCAGAAACACCTTCTAGGGCCCAGATTACAAAAGGCAGAACAGAAACAGCATTGCACAATTCGGACAACGGCTGATACAGGCATACGGCTGGGACCAGTGGACTGACAACCGTTGCGGCAATCACTACCACGGGATGTGTTTTCACCGTAAAAGCGAAGCGCGGACGCAGGCTGGCAACAAGGTACACCAGAAAGAAAGCCGCCAAAAACGTAAGACGGTAAAGATGCATGATGAAGTCATCGGACGAGGACACAAAAGAAGGGGGCACCATACACGGCGTCCACAGCAGTGCGCCAAACCAGGAGATGACGAGCATCATACCCAAACTATCAAGGCGCAACCCCTTCGGATCGCAAGCAAAAACATCGATTCCGTTTTGTGAATTCCCAGTTTCTTGGCATTCAGCCATTCCGCACTCCCTCGTTACTCCCCTGTTTTAGCTGCTTGGTTTGTGTCGCCAAGACCCTTGCTGATCAGCCACACGTCTTATCAAGAAAAACCGCGCAAGATATCCCTCGCCGTCAGGATAAAATACCACAGCTTATCTGCAAGTTCCACAAAACTCTCTCCGTACCATATCGCTCTATTGATGGCACACCAGCATCAACACCCTAGCCCATGCCGCCTGCGACACCCATTTTATCACGCCAGAAGAAAAGAAACCGACATCCTCCCGCACCGTGCGTACTCGAGACAACAACCGACAACCCCTCAGATTTCACCATGTTAAACAAGCGCGCTCCAATCTCGAAAAATCGCACTTTCGAACTCAGAAACATCAATAGGACAGTCGAGCGATTTCAATTAGAAAAAAGATGATGTTTTCCCTGTTAACAATCTAAAACAATATGTACTAGCCAAGATTTCCAACTATTTGGCGATAGCCCGCCCCCTAAACGACCTTCTATATTTCATTCATGCTGAAGCAAAAGCTGCAACGTAAGCAAGAACAGAAAAGGAGTGGCCCATGGAGCATCAACAAGCCATTGCACTACCTCATCGTACTGCAACAAACGTAGCATTGATCTTGAGCAGCATCGATGGACAAGTCCAGGCAGCTTTGTATATGCCGATTCTTGCACTCATCTCACAAACCTTCAAAAACTCCCCCCTCATTAATTTTTCCTTCTCTGTCACATCTGGCGTCATGGTGATTGTAATTTTCATCGCAGGACATCTCGCACGCCGATTCGATAAAAGAACCCTTATGATCATAGGCACTGTTCTTTTTATAGCCGGAGGTTTCCTGGGCTCTATGTCGCCAACGGCTGAATTCCTGGTAGGAACACGTATTTTAGAAGGCGTAGGCGCGGGTCTGGTGTACCCTATGGTTCCCGCCATTACTGCTCATCTGTTCAAAGAGAAAGAGCGGACCCAACTCATGGGCATGCTGAATGGTGGTGCCTGCCTCATAGCATTTTTCCTGAATTTCGGTGCTGGATTCCTGGGCGCATTATTCGGATGGCGCTTCTGCCTGGGCATTTACGCCATCCTTGCTGTCGCAATCTTCATGCAAATTAAATACATCCCTCGTCTTGGACCCGAAACTACAATTTCGGATCTTGTTTCCACCACCGCAGTCAAAAGGCGCTTGCCCAAAGCTGTTTATTTGCTAGCACTTGCAAATCTCGCTTTTACATGCGTTGGTCAAGTTTTCAATATGACTCTTTCCGGATTCATTATTGATACGGGAATTGGCACAACGACAATTGCTGGAACGGCTGGATCAATCCAAACACTCATTGGCTTCTTTATTGGGCTCGTTTTCGAGCGGCTAATTCGCAAACTGGGAAACTTCGCACCAGTTGTCGCCCTACTTTGCCTTTCGATCTGCTATTTTGGCCTCTCCCTATCAACCAACGCTCTGGGCGTGTATTTAAGCATTGCGTTTATTGGAATGAGCTGCGGTATCGTATTCCCCCTCTTGAACGAATGCGTCGCCAGAGTAACCATAAGTGAAAACGTTACCCTGGGCATGTCCTATGTGTCCATCGGAATGCTTCTTGGCAATTTTCTTTGCAGTTTCTGGGTTCAATTTCTTACAAACGTATCGGGAACCTATATCGGAATTTTCCAAATTACTGGTACGATTACCCTTGTAGGAGCAATCGCTTTTGCCGCCCTCGCCGTTATCAAATCACATAACACAGGCTGCAAAAAAGGAAAGTGAGCCCAGCGAGCACGCTCCTTTTCCCGCATTCCCAATAATCTCCCTTCCTTTTATAACGGCGAAGGGAGATTATTTATGCTCATAAGACAACCTGGAATCCTAGCATCCGCTATCGATCTCCCGCTCTACGCTCAGCTAAATCAATAACAATGCATCAACACGACAACTCGACATATCATTTCCTTGTTCAATACCAAAATAAAAAGTACGAAACGAAGTCGTACTAAGCACCAAAAATCAATGTACTAGCTGGTTTCTTAAAAATAGTACTTTTGAGCGATACCTCCGATTCAATATCGATGATAAATTTCCACCTGCGTTGAGATTAGATTTGCGATTTTATCTGCTTTACAGGAGGATGCCTATGCTCACACCTCGCGAAAATCTCTTGGAAGTAATTCACGGTGGAAAGCCCGAGTACCTGGTCAACCAGCGCTCTTATTTGGGTGCCGTGTTCGATCCCATCATTCTTGATTCCATTGGAATCTGCGGCAAAGGGGAATCTCGCGTAAGCACATGGGGCGTGACCATTGAGTGGGCGGAAAACGAGCCCGGCCCCTTCCCCAACACGTCGCCCGACAAGCGCGTTGTTACCGACATCGAAAAGTGGGCCGAGCAGATTATCACTCCAGACATCCATGTATATACCAAGGAAGATTGGAAGCCATACATAGATGTCGCGAAAAAAATCGATAGGGCGCAGCAATTCGTGGCCGTTGATTTTTCCCAAGGCGTATTCGAGAAGATTCATTACCTGATGGGCATGGAAGATGCTCTTTGCGGCTTCCTCGAGGAACCCGAAATCATGCATGAGATTGTGGATCACATGGTGGATTGGGAGCTCAAAGTTGCAGAAATTCAACTTGAAATGTTCCAGCCCGATGCCCTTTTCCACGCGGATGACTTCGGAACGCAATGCTCTACCATGATGAGCAAAGATACTTTTGAGGAATTCCTTGTTCCCGCTTACAAGAAGATCTACGGCTTCTGGAAGGACAACGGCGTTGAAATTGTTGTGCATCACAATGACGCGTACGGCGTTCCCTTCGTACCCGACTTCATTGAAATGGGCATTGACATTTGGCAGGGGCCAGTTCTTGAAAACAATCTTCCGAATCTCGTTAAAGAATATGGCGGAAAGATCTCATTCCAAGCAGGCATCGATAACGGCAAGTTTGACGTAGTTGATTGGTCTTACGAGAAAATCTACGACCATGTGAAAAAGTTAATGGCTGAGTGCGGCCCTCATTATCTGATTCCCAGCTTCACTTCGGCTGGACCCATGACCGCGTACGAAGGAGCCTATGAAGCGGCATCTAAGGCAATCAATCAAGTAAGTCTTGAAATGTTCGGGGCGTGTCAACCTGAGATCACCACCAAGTAAGTCCTTATTTAGCATGATTGAGAACAAAAAAAATCAAAACACAGTATCTGAAGGAGGTGGGAACAAACCAGAAGTGCGGAGGGAATGCTGCTTTCGAATCGATTTTCCGATTGCAGCAATTTACAGGTGCTGCTTACCTTGAAAAACAGCACGAGATGAGTTCCGAGCGTTACTACGCTTATTGGTAAATTTGAAAAAAGGAGGGGGAAATGTCAAACAATACCAGCATTTCCACAAAAGCATGCATTGGCGTTCTTAGCGTCTCGCTCGTCTGCTATGTAGCGGGCGCAACAACCCCTGCCATGGGTGTCCTATTTGCACAATTCGCCGATTATCCCCAGTGGTTGGTGTCAATGATTAACACTATTACCTCTTTGGGCACAATCTTTGGCGTTCTTCTGTTCGGCACTGTTGCAAACGGCAAGATGAAGTTCCGCAACATTGCCACCTTCGGCATGCTGTCAGCAGGTATCTTCGGCATACTACCAGCGTTTATCAATCAAAATCTCTATCTGATTTTGGCGATGCGTCTTATTCAGGGCTTCGGTGTTGGATTCCTGATGTCCTTTGGCGCCACCTGGTTCTTGCGTACCATTCGCGACGTTAAAGAGCGTGGCAAATGGGTCTCCTGGAATCAAGCTGTTGGCTCTTTCGGCTCTGTTCTGTTTACGTTGCTGGGCGGCTGGTTGGCTGATATCCAGTGGAACTATTGCTTTCTGGCATTTGCCCTGATGTTCGTTGCATGGGTAATTATGTTTGCCCTGTTCAAAGAACCTAAGAGCATTGAAGAGATTATTGAAGAAGAGGGTACTGGCGCCGCAAAAGACTTTGAGCAGGCAAAGCGCGTGAAACTTCCTGCTATTGCGTGGTTCGTTGTTGCAGCACTGACCATTTATCAAATCTTGCTGTCCCAGGGCCTGATCCTCATGTCTTCTTTCATGGAAGTAACAGGCGCAGGCACTGCAGCCCTAGCTGGCGTCATGCTTTCGGTCTTCTGCGTAGTAACGGTTGTCGTCTGCCTGTTCGGCGGTCAGATTCTGTCTGCCACCAAGCGTCTTGCTTCCCCTATTGCTCTTCTCTGTCTGGCATTGGGCTGCTTCATCGAGACAATCGCCACCGACGCCGCAATGTTCTTTGTTGCTTCATGCCTGCTCGGCGCAGGTGCCGCCATCCTGGCTTTTGCCAACTTCGAGCTGAGCTTGGTTGTTAGCCCCGCAGGCCTTGCATGGGGTGCTGTACTTATCATGCTGGGTTCCAACCTTGGCAACGTTATTTCTTCCTTCGTGCTTGGAGCGTTGCAGACAATGGGTGGTGCAAACATGTACTTCCCTGTTCAGTTCGCAGCAGCTGGTTACGTCGTTTTGGCAATTGTCTACTTTATTGCCAGCGGCAAGCTTTGGAATGCCAAAAAGGACGAATAGTCCTAGATAGTTATTCTGATGAACGGTGTTAGGACCCTAAAGGTCTTAACACCGTCAACTTTTAGGGGAGGGACAAATGGAAGAGCAAAATACAACCGTAAAATGGGGGACGGGTTTTCGCTCTAAGACCGCTGGAAAGCTAGTTCTGCTTCTCAGTGGCGATGACGGCATGGTTCAAACCGCCCTTTTAACACCCATGCTTGCAAGCATAATGGTGGAATTCCCGGGGCACGATACGCTGCAATACGATCAAATGGTCTCCGTGACTGCCGTGATGATGTGCCTTACTATGTTCCTATCAAGCTTTCTTGCGAAAAAAATCAACAGGAAATGGCTTATCATCTTCGGAACTGCTTGCTTCGCTTTAGCAGGCCTTTCTTGCTCACTCGCAACCAGTCTGGAATTCTTGACGGCCGCACGTGCAGTGCTGGGCTTCGGTGCCGGTATGGCACTACCGCTTGTACCATCAGCAATTGCCCAGTTGTTCGCAGAGAAAGAAAAGAATCAAATGCTCGGCTGGCTGAACGCCACAGGCTCCGTTTTGTCGTTCACCCTGAGCACGCTGGCCGGTTTTATTGCCGTTATTAATTGGCGCTCGGCTTTCTATCTGTACCTAATTTTTATCCCCGTTATCATTCTGCAAGTCCTCTGCCTTCCCAACTTTAAGCCCGAAGGCCAAGCCAGTACGAGTTCTGAGCCCAAAGAAAAAACACCCTTGGGTGTTAAGCCTTGGCTTGTTGCGGGCAGCATGCTTATCGTCATGGCCTTAATCACGGTCATTCTGTATAAGCTTTCTCCTATTATCGAATTCCGCGGCATGGGCGATGCTTCGATATCGGGCCTGAGCACTTCAGTGCTTACAGCAAGTTCATTTGTCGCGGCAGTCTTTTTCGGGAACTATTTCACCAAGCTGAAAGACTTCTCGCCTGCAGCTTCACTTCTCATCGGTGGTCTTGCATTTGCATTCCTGGGGTTGGCTTCGAATATTGGCATGATTTTCGCCGGATGTGTATGCTGTGGTATCGCTCTTGGTTCTCTTAATCCCTATTTCATGTCAGCAATGTCGGATGTCGCTCCCGCAAATAAAATGTCTTTCGCTATGACGCTTATCTGCGTATGTCAAATTGGCGCTCAAATCGTCACGCCTTACTATATTGCAGCATTAAGCATAATAGGCATCGTGGATGATCAGGCAACCTGCGTCGTCACGGCTGTGATTTTAGCGGCAATAGCCATCGCATATCTAATAAGAGCCATACGGAAACGCGCATCGCAGCAATAAGACATAAAGTTTTTCAAGCTGAACGAATCCAAACAGAGAAAATCCAACACACCGCACGGTGCAAGCAACATAAGCGCTGTGCGGTGTTTGTTTTCAAAGTAGTTGAAGCACGCAGCTAATCTTTAAAGGTAGCAGGATCACCATCGACGCCAGCAATACCCACGCCGACGTCGAAGTCAACCGCATCGTCACTTGCAGCTCCGGTGGCACCAGCACGGGCGTCGTCATCGCCAGCAGTTTCGCCTTCGCCGACAGCGGGTGCTTCCCCAGCACCCACTTCCCCGCCAGCAGGCGCTTCCCCGCCGGCATCGGCATTGCCCTGGCCAGGAAAGGCACCGCGAATTGCCTGCCAAGCATCCTCCATTTGCCCGACCATCTGCTCGCGCGCCGCGCGCAAAGCATCGCCGGCATGGTTTGCCGCGCTCGACCCCAACGCATCCGCCAAGTCTGAGGCAAAGCGCCGTAGAATATCCGCATGCTCCCCCGCACGCGCCGCCGCAGCGCGCAAGTACTGCACCGATTGCACGCCGCCGCCAAACAGCATGTTCATGTCCAACGCCCCCGATGCCTCTGCGGAATCGAACAACGCCGTCACAAACGCGCGCTTCTCCTGCTCGGAATACGAACGAAGCCACTGGTTCGTGGCAGCGCCGAACACCTGCGAGGCCGCTGTAAGCCCCTCGCGACGCACGAACGCATCATCAGCAACTTCCCAACTGAACAAATCGTGCTGCCGAAAACCCAGCTCAGAGCTTTGCACGACCTCAAAAGGCGCCTCGGAATAAAGAATCGTGCCAATGATGGAATCTTGCGGCATCAACTTGTGGAGCTTCAACGACGCCGCCGCAAACCTTGCCTCATCGAAAGCGCTCTCCATAAAGCCAGGGCCATCGAAACTGTACGCCGCCGTAATGCGCGAGCGCACCTCATCGGAGACGGAAAGCATCACGTACTCCGCAATATTTCCACCCTTGGAGTGTCCGCCCAGGTAGAAGGGGCGGCGCGGGCAAACGCAGCGCGGTGCATCGGAAATATTGCTAGAAGTGCCGCCAGGAGCAGCGCTGAAAGCATCACCCGCCGGCGTCATTCCCGCCGAGGAAGCATCCACAGCAGCGCGTCGTGCGGCCAGACGCGCGACTAGTCCCTTCCAGGGGACCCGTCGCTTCCCTTCGCGTGCCGTCACTGGGACCGCCGTGGTCGCAACCGCTTGCGCGGCCTGGCAAGCCCGCTTTTCTTCCCGCTCAAGCTGCTCCGTTGCAAAAGCCAGCCCGAGCGCCTGCGATGGAACAGGGCTTTCGAGCGCCAAATTGAAGTCCTCGCGCCACCCGACAAGAGACGCATCGGTCCCCCGAAACGCCACAAACACGAACTCGTCGCACGCAAACGTGGTGGCACCGAACTGCGCAGCGCGGTCCGCATCGAACACGCTCTGATAGCGAATGACCCTCACCGCACGATAACGCGGATTCATTGCCGCCGTCAGAAAACACGCACGTACCTGGTCGGCAACAAGACCCGTAAACATCTGGTCAAAACACTCCGCGCATAGCAAATCGCGCAACGAAAACGCCAGATCGTCGCTACCCGATACATCCACCAAAACGCCGTCTTCGCGCAGCTCATAGCCACCCTGCACAAACGCCGCCAACTCCACGCGCACCATCGCAAGCTGCGTAAACAACGCCGCATCAAGCTCATTGAACGGCTTTTCACCGAACGTTGCAAATTCTGTTTCGACATACGATTGAAGATTCACGCAGGCCCCTTCGCTTGCCATTGCCTAAACATCAGATTCATTCGGAAGACGCCAAGGCGCTTCCGCCGCCGTGCTGTCACTTTCGCCACCTTCGCCATGCACCAACCGTGTCGCGCGCGCAACACAGAACAGCAATATTGTAAGCCACCGTCGCAGAATCATTTCTGCGCGCCGATCATTCGTGCAGCACTTTCATTGATTTCGCAGCACAAAGGCACGGACGGCCCGAAACAAAAACCGCCCGCGAGAGAGCCGACAGCAACAGAGCCTCGATACAACCCCAGGCGGCTCAAAGGACGCAACTAGCAAAGAGCGATTTTACCCATCCTCATCAAAAGCTAACAGCTATTACCCTATATTAACAACTATTACCCTCTATTGCCCAAATGCTAACAAAGTTATCCGCATACTTACAATGTTGCCCAAATGCCGCAAAAGTTGTCCATGGGGTGTATACTGTCAAACAAATGAGGTTTTAGAGTAGACAGCACTTTAACCAGGAGGAATGCCATGATGGATGAAAAACTGAAAAATCCCTTCACGCCTGTTGTTGGCAAAGTTCCCGTCTTCATGGCAGGACGCGACAACATCATCGCCGACATGGAGGAGCTATTCGATGAAGGACCCTCGTCCCCTTCCGTTATCTCCCTTCTCGTTGGCGCACGCGGCACAGGAAAAACCGCGCTCTTATCCTATTTCGCCCGCGAAGCAGAAAGCAAGGGATGGGTTACCGCGCAGGTCTCCTGCGCGAAGGGCATGCTCGAAGAAATATCTCTGCACGCAATTCGCTCAGCCGAACATTTAATTGATTCCACACCAAAAAAGAAACTGAAAAGCGTTTCGATAGCAAAAATCGGCTCTTTGGAGTGGGACAACGCCCACGAAGAACCGCAGAGCTGGCGCACAAAAATGGAAAACATCCTCGATGCACTCGCAGATACCGATACAGGGCTTTTAATTACCGTTGATGAAGTCAATTCCTCTATTCCCGAAATGACAACCCTTGTTTCGGCGTTTCAGCACTTCATAGACGAAGACCGCAAAGTCGCCTTGCTCATGGCTGGCCTTCCCTATGGCCTTTCTGCTCTTCTATCGGGCAAAACTACCTCGTTTCTTAGACGAGCTGCCCGATACAATCTAGGACCGATCAGTGATTATGATGTTAGAGAAGCACTTGTCGTGACAATGGAAAAAGGCGGCAAAACCTTCGAATCGGAAGCCCTTGATAAAGCAGTTGAGGCAATCAACGGTTTCCCCTACATGCTTCAACTCGTAGGCTATCGGGCATGGAGGATTTCGACCGACCGAACAACAATCAATGTCCGAGACATAGAAAATGCCATCTCTATTGCCCAAACAGAACTCGAAGAGCGCGTATACGAAGCAACATGGTTTGAGCTAACGCCCGCCGATAAAGCGTTTCTTTATGCGCTTCTCGAAGACGATTCGGTAACGCTGCAATCAACCTTGGCATCCAGACTAGGAAAAACCAGCGCGCATGTTTCGCGGTACAAGAAAAGGCTCCTTCAAGAGGGCGTAATCCAAGAGAAGTCCAAGGGTGTGATTGAATTCTGCCTACCAGGATTCAGAAGCTATGTCGCGCAGATGAAGGCAGACGAATAAGCGCTGAATCGTTGCCGCCCATAACCCATCGGTCAACCTTTAAGCAAAAGAGCAAGCACAACTGTTTCCAGCTATTTCCAGACAATCGTGTTTGCTCTTATTTTTGTGTCATCCCCGCCCACTCGCGCCGTTTGCTATAAAATGACAGTTTTGAAACAACGCACCGCAAAACGCGCGCTGAACAAAGCGCGCCCAAGGAGAGAGTCTAGATGTCCGCACCAAAACAGCATGTGCCCCTGATTGGCATTGTGCCTTCGTTTGTCCCCGAAGAAGAAATCCTGCGCTTGAAAACGAACTACTGCCAGGCCATCGAAGAATGGGGCGGCATGCCGCTAGCGCTACCCATTACCGACGACGTGCGCATCTACGAATACCTTCTGCCCCAGATGGACGGTTTCCTGTTCACCGGCGGACACGACATTAGCCCCGAGTGCTACGGCGAAGCGCGTCACAGCGACAAGCTCTCGCCGCTCACACCGAACCGCGACCGCATGGAAGACCGCATTCTGAACTATGCGTACGATTTCGACATTCCCGTTTTGGGCGTGTGCCGCGGCATGCAAATGATCAACGTACACTTCGGCGGCACGCTCTACCAGGATTTATCCGACGAATACCAGTCCATTGGCGGCAATCGCTGGGCGCTTGAGGGCATCTACGTGCCCGACGAATCGGGCGACGCGCCCACCAGCATGCGCCTAACCGACAGCGACATTCGCCGTGCCCTGTGCCCCGGCTGCATCTACGAGGGCAAAGAACACCCTTCGTGCGCGCAGGACCGTCGCGACATGGCACGCACCACCGAAGAGTACGGCATCATGCAAAGCTCGGAATCCACGCGCCTGAAGCACTGGCAGCAAGACCACTACGAATGCCCCAGCCACTTTGTGAACATCGATCGCTCAACCATTCTGGGCAACATTCTGAAAGCCGATCACTTGGCCGTGAACTCCATGCACCATCAGGGCATCAAGACCGTGGCACCGTGCCTTCGCGCCGCCGCCTACGCAACCGATGGCCTGGTGGAAGCAATCGAAATGCCCGACCGCCTGTTCTTCATGGGCACGCAGTGGCATCCCGAATTTTTCCGCACGCGCATGGGTCTGCTGTTCAAGGCGTTCATCGACGCCGCAGCCACCCGTTACGACCAGCGCAATGCCGCCGGCCTGACCTGCCATGTTGAAAATGGCGCCCCCGTAATCATTCGCGAAGGAAGGGACTAACATGAGCCTTAAAACCTCAGCCGCCATCGGCGTGTGCCACGCCAGCTATAAAGCGATGCGCGCACTCGGACGCACGGGACGCGCCCTGCCTGGACGCCTGGCAATGCTGTTCGATCGCAACATTGTGCGCCGCTTGAGCGAAGGTCACCATGCCGTTATGATTACGGGCACGAACGGAAAGACTACCACTACTCACATGGTACAGCAGGCCATCATCAACACATTCGGCAGCGCCGCCTACGACCCTTCCAGCACGAACCTGGAACAAGGCATTGCCACCACGCTGTGCCTTGACAGCACAATTTCCGGCACGCGCAAAAGCGACTGGGCCGTAATCGAAAGCGATGAAGGCGCCACAAAGCTGCTGTTGCCGGCAACGCTGCCCCAAGTGCTTGTGGTCACGAACCTCTACCGCGACCAGGTAGACCGCTACCCCACCTGGACAACTGCGCGCGATTACATCATCGAAGCTATTAAGAAAAGCCCCAACACCACACTCGTGCTCAACGCCGACTGCCAGGTCACGGCCTCCATTGCCAATGCTGTTCCGAACAAGGTGGTGTGGTTTGGCATGGAATGCGCGCCTTACGACGAAGGCATTGCCGATTTCGATGAGCGCGTTGACTGCATCAAATGTGGCGCACCCCTGGAATTCATCCGCCGCAGCTTTGCGCACTTAGGCGCTTTCACGTGCCCGAGCTGCGGATACACCCATCACGCGGCCGACATCGCTTGCGTTGCCGTAAGCGACAAGCAAGAGAAGAGCTGCACGCTTACCCTGCGCGCGCACAACCGTGAAATCGCGGTGCCGGTGAACGTGCGCGCCGGCTACGACATTTACAATGCGGTTGCGGCATTTGCTGCGCTGACCACGCTGGGGTTGCCCGAAGAGCAGATTTGCGAAGCGCTTGGGCATTTCAAACACGCCGCACATCGCTTCGAGATCTTCGACGTGAACGGCACGCAAACGCGCTTGCTGCTTATGAAGAACACGGCCGGCGCGAACCAGCTGCTGAACATGCTGGCATCGGAAGAAGAGGTGCCCACGAACCTGGTATGCCTTTTGGGCAACCAGGTTATGGACGGCATCTACACCGATTGGGTGCGCGGCGTTCACTGGGAAAAGCTGCTGCGCCCTGAGACACACGCCATCATCGGCGGGCCTTGCCACCAGGACCTGCGCGAGAGTCTGCTTGCCGCAGGATTCGCCGAGAATGCGCTTTCCGTTGAGACCGATTACGCCGCGCTGGTGGAAAAGATTGCCGCTATGGATGAGACTGCCACGGTTATCGCAAACTGCTCGACCGTCGAAGATTTACGTCTTGAGCTGGTAAAACGTTACAAGCCCATCGATTACTGGAACGAATAGCAAGCAGGGCGAGCCGCACATCCCGCAGCGCGCAAATTGTTGACAAAAGGTGGGGTAATTTGTCAACAAAACAGCTTGGGATCCAAACCGTTAAAGCCGGACGGGGATGCCTTGAAGCGCATGCACTCCTGACCAAAAGAGCAGCCTCGCAAAGCAAAAGCGGCGAAAAGCTTGACCCCCCCCCGAATCAGGGCGCATACTTAGTTCGTAAGCGTGAACAGCACGCGAGCGTTGCTTTTGCCCCCGATGGGGTCGAATGAACAGGGTGCGAATCCCTGGCGAGTAGGTCACCGTGATGCCGCCTTCCACGGGAAGCGCGGATAAGCCGGGTCTTCGAGCGACGAGAACGAGGAGGGCTGCCTAAACCGGTAACCTCGTACGCCAGCTTTCAAGCCACGAGCAACGCAGGCTGGCAGACGACTAGGTTATCAGGAGCCCTGGGCCGCAAGGCCCGGGGCTCTTTTCTTCGACCTCGCCAGCAGGCAAAAGACGCCCGGGCCGCTCACGGAAAAGGAGCCCGATCGCGGGAAATCCGATAAAAGAAAGGGGAATGCAGAAATGTCAGAAAAATCGAGGAGATTCTCAAGAGGGGGTGTCCTAAACATCCTTTTATCGCTGGTACTGGTGGCAGGCCTGCTGCCAATTATGCCGGCGAAAGCCCTGGCCGATGAGCCCGCGGCAGACCTGGGTAGCGTCCACGTAATCGTGGAGAACACCACCTGCCCCGCGCCCGACGCGGCGTGGACGGGCACGCTCGTGGATGCAAATGTGGCGCTTTCCGCGGACTCCACCATGATGAGCTGCGTCAAGGCCGCCATCGAGGGCGCGGGCAAGACGCAGGTGGGCGCCGACAACGGCTACATCAGCGAGATCGAGGGCCTGGCCGAGCACGACGGAGACGACCACGACCCCGAGGGCAAGGGCTACTCCGGCTGGATGGGCACCTTGAACGACTGGTTCACCAACGAGGGCTTTTCCTCCTACTCGGTGGCAAACGGCAGGCTTGCCGCCGGCGACGAGATCCGCGTGATGTACACCTGCACCATGTACGACCTGGGCAACCCGAACAACACGGACCGCGCGCTTGCGGGCATCACCTTCTCCGCCGGCAAGCTCGACAAGAGCTTCGCCAAGGATACCTACAGCTACACCCTGACCGTGCCACAGGGCACCGCATCGGTGAAGGTGACGCCCACTGCCGCCAACAAGAACTATCAGGTGCGCACGTTTGTGGGCGACACCCCGTACAAGCGCGCGGCGGACGTGCCCGTGGCAGACGGCGCCACCATCACCGTGAAGAGCGGCTACGAGGACCTGAACGCCGCAAACGACGCCGCCGACGCTGTGGCTTACACGTTCACCGTGAAAGTTGGAGAGAGCGGCGGCGCGCAGCCAAGTGCTACCGCACCGAAGATGACGGTCCTGAACTTCGTGGGCACTCCGGCGTTTAACTCCGAGGCGCTGTACTACGATCAGCCCGAGGGAACGCTTTTCCAGCTTGATGACCAGGGAAATCGCACAGGCGAAACGGGGCTGTCGGACACGTGCCGCAATTATGCCGTGTACGTGAGCTCTGGCACAGAAAGCGTAAAGCCCGCAGGCGAAAGCGCCGTGAAGATCTTCAAAGAGGGCTTTGCATACAATCCCAAAGGCTGCCATTCAACGGTATACGTTGACGACGAGCCGTTCATCGCACAGAAAGCGACGTATATGGCAATGGCCTTGGCCTGGTCGAAGACAAAGCTCGACTTAGTCAACAACAAAACGAAGATGAGCATCCATCTTCTGAACAAAAACACCAGCGAAGAAACCACGTACACGATAACGTTCGAGATTATGGGCGAGCTGAGCGTTGATGCCGTCAAAAACCAAATCGAAGCTCTTAATCCGGATGAGCTGGTATGGCCCGACGACACCGATGACGTTACGAAGGTGTACCGAAACTACTCGAACTTGAGTGAAGAGAAGAAACAGCAAATCCCCGCAGAGCTTGTGCAAAAGCTCGAGCGCTGCATGGAATACGTAAGCAACGACCGTGTGCCGCAGACACTGGAAATCGCTCAACCTGCAAGCATGCAGTATTACCTTGAAGGCCAGCCGTTCAACACAACGGGGCTGCAGCTTTTGGCAGGTTATGCCGATGGATCAACGCGCACTGTTAAAGATGCCAAGTATTACACTGTTGAGCCAAGCGACGGCCTGACAAACGAAACCGAAGTAACAATCACCTATAACGGCCTGAGCGTGAAGCATCCCGTCTCCAGTGTTTCTCCATCGTTCGCGGGAAGCGGAACCGAGCAGGATCCCCACC